>JAMXLK010000117.1 GCA_024281075.1 Vulcanimicrobiia bacterium | reverse complement strand
CCGTACGCCCAATGCAAACCGGTGTTAAACCACTGCGGTGAATTCGGTGCGCCGATCTGACGCGCGAGCATCGCGCACATCTCGTCGTAGTAAACTTGTGCGTCGTCTTCCGAATCGAAATAGCCGTGCTTCCAGCCCCAATACGTCCAACAGCCCGCCATGCGATTGAAGACCTCACGCGCGTCCCGCTCCGGCCCGAACTGCTCGTTGCGCGGCATCGCGTCGAGCGCGGCGTCGTCGACCGTCGAGCGCTGGAGCCACTCGGGCACGCCCTCTTCCGCCACCCGAGCCGTCGCGCGGGGCACCCCAGCCTTGCGACAGTATTTTTGGGCCAGCACATCGACCGCGACCTGACTCCAGGTCGACGGCACCATCACGTCGTCGGCCTCGAAGATGACCGAGCCGTCGGGATTGACGATTCGTGAGCTGCGGGGCTCGAACGTCAGGCCGGCATAGGGATCGCCCGGGGCGGAATAAGTGCGCGCAAACTTCATACTGGCAAGCTCCTCGCTTTATCGAACACACGTTCGTATCCGAGAGATTCTATAGCGCGTGTAGGATACCTATTGTGTCATATCCCACCGATTACCACAAGATATTGGGGTTGCGAACGGAATCCTTGTGCAGAACTTGTGCCCAGGTCGGTGGATTCGTTGTGAATAAGCCATTCGGCGAGCAGGCGAGTGGAGGGTATGTGGAAAGCCCCGAGGATACCGGGGATAACCGGTACAAGGCAAAGCCATGCTGGGACCGGATCGCTTCGCGCCGCGGCTTCACGACGTACCACACGAAGAGCTTGAAGCGGCCGGGATTCGTGGCCTGATCATCGACCTCGACAACACGCTGCTGGGCTTTCGCGAGACCGAGCTGGCCCGCGAGCACATCGATTGGGTTGCCCGGGCGCACGAGCGCGGATTTCGCATCGTAATGGTCTCGAATAACTTTTCCACCCGCGTCAATACGCTGGCAGCACAGCTGAACGTGGCGTGTTTTCCCAACGCGCTCAAGCCGCTGCCGTTCGGATTTCTGCGCGCGAAGCGTTGTCTGAAGCTTCGTCGCCGCGAGATTGCGGTCGTCGGCGATCAGCTCTTCACCGACGTGCTCGGCGGTAAAATTTGCGGACACTACACGATTCTCACCGAGCCGATCGAGCTCAAGGACTTTGCGATCACGCGATTTTTCCGGTTTTTCGAACGCCTGATGTTGCGCGGCAAGCGATGAAGCTCGCACTCATCGGCGATCCGGTCGCGCACAGCGGGAGTCCGGGTTTGCACCGCAATTTTCTTGAAGAGAACGATATCGAAGGAAGCTACATCGCACTACGGATTCCGCGCGGCGAAGGCGCCGCGACGATTCGACGACTTCGCGCCGAAGGTTTTGTAGGCTGCAACATCACCTATCCACTGAAAGAAGAAGCGCTTGCGCCGTGCGAACGCCTTACCGACGAAGCACGCCGTGCCGAAGCCGTCAACACGATTTTTTTCGGTAATCAGACCATCGGCGCCAATACCGACGGCATCGGTGCACGCATGGCCATCGAGGCGCTTCTCGACGAACCGATCGCGCTCAAACGGGTCGGCGTGCTCGGTTACGGCGCGACGGCGCGCGCCATTCTCGCCGAGCTGCACGATAACGACGCTTATACGTTCTGCTGGGGACGCAACGCAGCGCGCGTCGGCGAAGCGGCGCAGCGGTTCGAAGCCAAGACGTGGCCGAAGGAGAATCCGCCCGAGATCATCGTCAGCACGCTTCCGCCTGAAGCCGTGATTCCCGATGAAGTGCTAAGCGCGTTGCAGCGTGCGGACTTAGTGATGGACGTAAACTATGGCTCTCGCGCGACGCTAGGGCGCACTTTGGCGCGCGACGTCGTTTTGGGAGATGCGATGCTTGAAGCGCAGGCCCGCGCCAGCTTTGATTTTTGGCTCGCACACCTCGCCCCGTAGCCTGGCGGAGAGGGAGGGATTCGAACCCTCGAGAGGCTCAACACCTCTGCTCGCTTTCCAAGCGAGTGCCTTCAACCGCTCGACCACCTCTCCAAATCTCCCGTCGGCTGGGGACCCATTATTGCGGCGCTGCCGCGCGCGCTCCTCGTAGCAGCGGCTCCCGAAAGAACGGCACAGGTCCGGCGCGAACAGTATGAACATGCAATCGCCCGACCATCGCCTCGATTCCGAACGTCTTGAGGATCGCGACGAGCGCCGATTCGCCGGCATGCTCTTTTGGATCGGTCTCGGCGTCGGCGTCGCCGCGCTCGGCGCGACGCTCGCCGTCCTCGCGCTGCGGATAGCCGCCGCGCAGCGGCGTGAAGATCCGACGACGCAGCGCATTCAAGACCTGATCGACGAGGCGAATTCGCTGCTCAAGGCGCTTGACGACCAGCGACACAGCGCCTAGTCCAAGGCCGGCGCCGCGTAAAGGCGCCGAACTCGAGCTCGCATTTTCCGATCTTCTCGCAAACGGCCAAGGCGTCGGCCGAAGCGGCGGCCTGGTCGTCTTTTGCTTCGGACCGCTGCCGGGAGAGACCGCACGCGTTCGTATCACCGAAGTCAAGGCGCGCTACGCCGTTGCGGAGCCGCTCGCCATCTTGCGCGAATCGCCGGCACGCGCGCAGCCGTTCTGCCCGGTCTTCGGTGCCTGCGGCGGCTGCCAGCTGCAGCACCTCGCCTACAATGCGCAACTTGAATGGAAGCGCACCACCGTGCTAGCGGCGCTGCAGCGGATCGGCGGGCACACCGGTGCAGTCGTAAACCCTACAATCGGCATGGAAGATCCGCGCAACTATCGCAACAAAATGTCGCTCGTCGTCGATCGCGCGCAGGATCCGCCTGGATTCGGCTTCTACCGCCAGCGTTCGCATGCCGTCGTACCGATCGACTCGTGCCCGGTCGTCACGCCAAAACTCAACGGCGATCTTCACGCGCTCCACGCCGCTCGCGGCAACCCTGCCGTTGCGGCGATGCTCGGTGACGCGCGTCATATTGTCGCGCGCAGCTCGAACGCAAGCGGCGCAAGTGTCCTAACCATTACCGGGATGCAAGAATCCGCCGACGTGCGCCGCGCCGCGCCGGTGCTGATGCACGACGTTCCGCGCCTAGCCGGCGTTACGAACTCCTTCGATCTTTCGAGCGCCAATGCGATTTTAGGCCGGCGCCATCGGCTGCTCGCGGGCGATGCCGAGATCGAAGAAGCGATCGGCGGCGTACATTATCGCGTTTCCGCCGGCTCGTTCTTTCAAGTCAACGTTGCTATGGTTGCGAAGATCTTCGACTATCTCGCGCCCCGGCTGACCCCGCCGCGTCGAATCGTGGATCTCTACTGCGGTGTCGGGACGTTCTCGCTCTTCTTTGCAAAGCATGGATGGAACGTCAACGGCATCGAGGAAAACGCTCGCGCAATCGACGAGGCTCAGGCGAACGCTCGGCGCAACGGTTTAGAGCATCTCGTCAGCTTCACCAAGGGCCGCGTCGAGCAGGTTGCCGCCGCACCGCGTTTTCAACACGCGCTCCGCGCGGCCGACGTGCTCTTTTTGGATCCGCCTCGTAAAGGCTGCGACGAGGCGACCCTCCGCGCGATCGCCGAGGTGCGCGTTCCGGCGCTATGGTATCTCTCGTGTGACCCCGCGACTCTCGCACGGGATTCCAAGTTCCTCGTGGCCAACGGCTACCGGCTCGGAACCGTCCAGCCATTTGACATGTTCCCACAGACCGGTCACGTTGAGGCGTTCGCAGAATTGGAGTATCGATAAAGCTTGGCTTCGGAGACCATTGACATTCGCTACGTGGCGAAACTCGCAGCGCTTGCGTTGACCGACGACGAGGTCGAGACGTTCGGACGACAGTTGAGCGATCTGCTCGAACACGTCAACGCGCTTTCGCGCCTCGACATTGAAAGCGTCGCTGCGACCGCCCAGGTAGTCGAGTCGCGCAACGTCATGCGCGAGGATACGCCGCGCCCGTGCCTCGACCGTGAGCGCGTTCTTGCCGAAGCGCCGCAACGCCAAGGCGCGTTCTTCCGCGTGCCGCGCATCATCGCGGAGTAACCGTGCGGCGAGAACATATCGAGAAGAGTGCCGCCGAGATCGCGGCGCAGGTCCGGTCGGGACGCGTTAGCGCGGCCGAGATTGTTGAAGAGACCTTGGCACACGTCGATCTCGTTGACGGCGCCCTCGGATCGTATCTCACCGTGCTTGCCGATGCCGCGCGCGCCGCGGCGGTTCGCGTCGACGAGCGGGTACGCGGCGGCGAGCAGCTTCCGCTCGCGGGCGTTCCGCTTGCCGTCAAAGACAACATGTGCCTCGACGGTACGCGCACGACGTGCGGCAGCAAAATCTTGGAACGCTGGATCGCGCCGTACACCGCGACCGCGGTCGCGCGGATGCTGGATGCGGGCGCGATCGCAATCGGCAAAGCCAATTGCGACGAGTTCGCCATGGGAAGCTCGTGCGAAAATTCCGCACTCGGCGTTACGCGCAATCCATACGACCCGGCACGCGTTCCCGGCGGATCGAGCGGCGGTTCGGCGGCCGCCGTGGCGGCGTACGAAGCCGCGGTCGGCCTCGGGAGCGATACCGGCGGCTCAATACGCGAACCGGGCGCCTTTTGCAATCTCGTCGCATTCAAACCGACCTACGGTCGCGTCTCGCGGTATGGCTTGATCGCCTTTGCCTCCAGTCTCGACCAAATCGGGCCGCTGACGCGAACGGTCGAAGATGCGGCGCTCGCGTACGACGCGATGGCCGGTTACGATCCAATGGACGCAACGTCAATCGATCGCCCCGTCGAAGCGACGGCTTCGGCGCTGCGCGAAGATTTGCGCGGCCTGCGCGTCGGCATCGTGCGCGAGTTCGATACCAAAGCGCTCGGTCCGGACCTCGATCGGATCTACCGGCAAGCCTACGGCGACCTCGAGCGGCTTGGAGCGGAGGTCGTCGAGGTGTCGCTTCCGACGGCCGAGTATGGCGTCGCTACCTACTATTTAATTGCGCCGGCGGAATGTTCGTCCAACTTGGCGCGGTTCGACGGCGTGCGTTACGGGCTGCGCGTCGAAGGCAATGACGTTCGGGCGATGTACGACAAGACGCGCGCCGCCGGCTTCGGGCCCGAGGTAAAGCGGCGGATCCTGATCGGCACGTACGCGTTGTCGAGCGGCTACTACGACGCGTATTACGTCCGCGCGCAGAAAGCGCGCACGTTGATTGCCCGTGACTTCGCCGTCGCGTTCGAGCAGTGCGACCTGATCGCGTGCCCGGCCGCCAGCTGCCCGGCCTTTCAGTTCGGCGCGAAGAGCGATCCATACAGCATGTATCTCATGGATTATTATACGATCCCGATGTCGCTCGCCGGCCTTCCGGCGCTCTCGGTGCCGTGCGGTTGGACCACGCCGGCGGACGGCAACCTTCCGATGCCCATTGGATTGCAACTCTGCACGCCGCTCTTCGGTGAGCGTCTGCTCTTAGGTGCGGCGCACGCCTACGAACGCGCGACGAACCACGCCGGTGCGCGTCAGCCGGTCTTGGACGGCGTGCGCGCATGACGGCGGGTTACGAGGCGGTCATCGGGATCGAGTGCCACGTCGAGTTGCGAACCCGCACGAAGATGTTTTGTGGATGCGTCAACGAGTTCGGCGGCGAGCCGAACACCAAAATCTGCCCGGTTTGTTTGGGCATGCCGGGTGCGCTTCCGGTGCCCAACGCGGCCGCGATCGAGCACATCATTACCGCCGGGCTCGCGTTCGGTGCGGAGATTCCGGCGTTTTCAAAGTTCGATCGTAAGAACTACTTCTATCCCGACATGCCCAAGGATTATCAGATCTCGCAGTACGATATGCCGCTTACGCGCGGCGGCGCGGTGAGGTACTGGCTCGAAGACGGCACGCTCAAAGAATGCGCCTTGACCCGCATCCACCTCGAGGAAGATACCGGTAAGTCAACGCACGCGGGGTCCGGTGACGGGCGTATCGCGGGAAGCTCCTACTCGCTCGTGGATTTCAATCGTGCCGGCGTGCCGCTCATGGAGTGCGTATCCGAGCCCGAACTCCACAACGCGCAAGAAGCGATCGGTTATCTCGAATCGCTGCGCCGAACGCTGCTCGCACTTGGCGTCAGCGACGTCAAGATGGAGGAAGGCTCGCTGCGCTGCGATGCAAACGTCTCCATTCGCCCGAGCGGATCGTCCGAGCTCGGCACGAAGACCGAAATAAAGAATATGAACTCGTTCCGCTCGGTCGAGCGGGCGATCGAGAGCGAGATTGCGCGGCAGATTGAAGTCGTCGGTGGCGGCGGACGCGTCGTGCAGGAGACGCGCGGCTGGGACGAGGTCAACGGTGTTACGCACCCGATGCGCAGCAAAGAAGAAGCCCACGATTACCGGTACTTTCCCGATCCCGATCTCGTACCGCTGGAGATTGCGCACGAACGCGTCGAGCTGCTGCGAACCGAGCTGCCCGAGCTTCCGTGGCAGCGGTTCGAGCGCTACACGGCGCAATACGGTCTGGCGCCCAAACAAGCGACGCAGCTGCTCGATAATCTCTCGCTGGCAACGTACTATGATCGCGTCGTCGATGCGAGCGGCAACGCGCAGCAGTCGAGCAATTTCGTTTTGGGCGAACTCTCGCGGCTCGCCAATGAGACCGGCGTTGCGGTCGCCGAATCGAGCGTTTCGCCGGAGCACGTTGCGGAGCTGATCGCGCTCGTGGAAGGCAAGCGGATCAACTCCAAGATCGCGAAGGAACTCTTGGCGCGCATGTGGTCGGGCGCCGGCTCGCCGGCCGCGATCGTGGAGCGCGAGGGGCTCGCGCAAACGACGGATCCGGCTGCCATCGAGCGTTTCGTCGACGAGGTCCTTGCCGCGAACGAAAAAGTCGTTGCCGATTATAAGGCCGGGAAGACCAACGTTATGGGCTTCCTCGTCGGACAAGTGATGAAGAGTTCGCGCGGCAAGGCCGATCCCGCGATCGTGAACGAGTTGGTGCGCAAGAAACTCACTTGACCCTCGCCGACGCGCGGACGCTCGACGCCCTCGACTTTGCGGCGGTACGCGAGCGTGTCGTTGCGGCAACGCGCACCCAACGCGGCAAATCGTACGCGGTGGAGTTGTCGCCCGGTAGCGACTTCGAAGCGGTACGCCGCGAGCAGCGCCGCACGGAAGCCGTGCGTTCGTTGATCGCCGGTGCCGACTTTCGCGTGATGCCGGCAATCGAGACGGCGGCGCTGACCGAAGCGGCGCAGCTCGGCCGCACGTTGGCGGCGGCGGACTTGCGGGCCGTGGGCGATGCGATTGGCGCCGCAGCCGCAGCGCACCGGGCGGTGCACGCGCACGAAGACCTTGGCGACGTCGTGCGGACGTATTCGCCTCTGCGCGAGCTCGGCCGCGGCATTCTCGACGCGATCGACGAGCGCGGCAGCGTACTCGATCGCGCGTCGCCCGCGCTCGGGCGAATTCGGCGGCACCTTGCTCAAGCGCAGGCCGATGCCCGCGATCGTCTGAGCTCGATGCTTTCATCGGCGAAGTACGCAAAGGCAATCCAAGACCGCATCGTGACGATTCGTAACGGGCGCTTCGTCATCCCGATCAAAGCGGAATTTGCGGGAAGCGTTCCCAGCATCGTGCACGACACGAGCTCGAGCGGCCAAACGCTCTTCGTCGAACCGCTCGCGGCGCTGGAAACGAACAACCGCGTTCGCACACTGCAAATCGACGAAGAGCGCGAAGTCGCACGGATCCTCGAAGCGTTCTCCCGCGACGTCGGCACGAATGCCGCCCAGATCGATGCCAACGTCGAAATGCTCGCGCGCATCGATTTGATCGCGGCAAAGGCCGAAATCGCCGTGCGCGGCGAGTCTGTGATTCCCGAGCTGCAGGACGAACCGCTGCTCGCGATCGAGCGGGGACGGCATCCGCTGTTGGCGGATCGTGCGGTGCCGCAATCGCTGCAGGTGGACGACGATACGCGGCTGCTGGTCGTAAGCGGACCGAATATGGGAGGAAAGACGGTTGCGCTCAAGATGGCCGGCCTCTTTGTCGCGATGGCGTATTGCGGCATGCAGCTGCCCGCGGCGGCGGTACGCGTCGGCCGTTTCGAACGCGTCGTTGCCGATATCGGCGACGAGCAGTCGCTGGTGGAAAACGCCTCGACGTTCTCGGCGCACTTGTCGCGCATGCGGGAGATGCTCGACGGCGCCAACGCGCGCACGCTCATTATCGTTGACGAAATCGGCGGCGGCACCGAGCCCAGCGCCGGCGCGGCATTGGCTATCGCCATGCTCGAGCGGCTTTTGGAGTGTGGCGCGCGCGCCATCGTCTCGACGCACTCAGTAGAGTTGAAGCTCTTCGCGCACGCCACGTCCGCCGTCGCAAACGCCAGCGTTCGCTTCGATTCCAAGACCTTCGCGCCGACCTTCGAGCTCGACGTCGGCACGCCCGGCCAGTCGTTAGCCTTTCCGTTGGCGACGAGGATGGGCATCGATGCGGCGATCGTCGCGCGAGCGCAATCGCTGCTCGAAGGACGAGAGCGCGATTACGAAGCGGCACTGGCGGAGCTCGCGCTCCGGAGCAGCGAACTGCGCGAGGAGCGGGCGCGGCTCGAAGCCGAGCGGCGCGATGCTGCCGGCGAACTGCAACGTCTTCAGCGCGATCGCGGCGAACTGGAGGCGGAGCGCCGGCGCTTCGGTGCGCGTGCGGAGGAACGACTGCAGCAAAGCTTACGTGATTTCGTGCGTGAGCTGCACGGCCGCAAGGTGACGCGAACGCAGACGAAACTCTTGGACGAGACGATTACGGCAATGCGCCGCGAGCTCGGGATTCGCACCGAGACGACGGCACCGCCCGGCGAGACGGGCTTTCTGCCGGGGGATCGCGTGCGCATCCTGTCCCTCGATCAAGAGGGAATCGTCGCCGAAGATTGGGACGACAGGTTGCTCGTTTCGATCGGTTCAATGAAAACCATGGTGGAGAGAACCGACGTGATGCGGCTCGGCGCCGTGGAAAAGCGTCCGCAGCGTTCGGTGCGCGCCGCAGAGGCGCGTATGAGTGCGGCGCAACGTTCCAGTGCCGAGCTCGACGTGCGCGGGAAGCGATATACGGAAGCGGAACCGCTCGTCGAGCGCTGGATCGACGACGCACTGCTTTCCGGGAACTCGTCGCTGCGGCTCATCCACGGTAAAGGCACCGGAATGCTGGGGCGCGGTTTGCAGGAGTATTTGCGTGCGAACGCAGCGGTGAAGAGTCTGCGATACGGGACCGAAGAGGAAGGTTCGACCGGCGTGACGTTGATCGAATTGAAAACGTGAACGAATTGAACGGGCACCAGCTCCTCGAGGCTTTCGAGCACGTGGAGACCGCGCGAGAGTTCCAAGAGCGGCTTGCGTTGGGACGGCCGCTGCGCGTCAAACTCGGCATCGATCCGACGAGTCCCGACCTGCACTTGGGCTTCATGGTCGTGTTGCATCCACTGCAGCGTTTTGCCGAGGCGGGACATCGCGTCACGTTGATCATCGGCGATTTTACGGCGCGAATCGGAGACCCGAGCGGCCGCAACGTTACGCGGCCGCAGCTTTCGCGCGAGGAGATCGAAGAAAACATGCGTGCCTATCGCGAGCAGGCGGGGAAGGTTCTGGACTTAGAGCGGATCGAGATTCGGTATAACTCGGAATGGCTCGACGCGCTCACGCAGACCGATCTGGTGAAGCTGCTTGCGAAAACGACGGTTGCGCAAATGCTCGAGCGCAACGACTTTCACGAGCGCTACGCAAGCGGCGTGCCGATCTCGCTGCACGAGTTTCTTTATCCGGTCGCTCAGGCGTACGACTCGGTCGCAATCGAAGCCGACGTCGAGCTCGGCGGAACGGATCAGCTTTTTAATTTGCTCTTAGGCCGGCAATACCAGCGGGAGTTCGGGCAACTGCCGCAGATTTGTGCGACGGTACCATTGCTCGTCGGGCTCGACGGCGAGAAGAAGATGAGCAAATCACTCGGCAATTATGTTGGAGTCACGGAGCCGCCGCGCGAGCAGTTCGGCAAGCTGATGAAGCTTCCGGACGAATTGATGCCGGATTACGCGCGGCTCGCAGCCTTCAGACCGCGAGCGGACGCGCAGCGTCTTGCCTCCGATTTGGCGGCGGGGCGCGTGAACCCGATGGACGAGAAGAAACGGCTGGCGCAAGAGATCGTGGCGCGCTATCACGGCGACGCAGCGGCATCAGCGGCGCGCGAGTATTTCGAGCGGACCGTACAGCGGCGCGAACTTCCCGAAGGCGAAATCCCGGAGATCGCGCTCGGCGATTCCAAGCGCGTCGCCGAGTTGTTAGTGAAAGCGGGCTTTGCGGAGAGCCGTCGCGCCGCGGAACGGCTGATTCAAGGCAACGCGGTAAAGATCGACGGCGAGCCGATTCGCGATACGGGAGCGCTTTGGACCGCGACGCAGCCCGCGGTCCTTTCAGTCGGTTCCCGCCGTTTCGTCCGGGTGCTTCCGCCCGACGGAGCGCCCTAGAGCCGCTCCGCGAGCTCGCGAAGCTCGCCCGCGGTAAAAACGTAATGCGTCTTGCAGTACTCGCAGGTCGCTTCGGTGCGATCGCGTTCGCGCGTGAGCTGCAGCAACTCGTCGGCGCCGAGGCCGAGCAGTACCGCTTCGACTTTCTCTCGACTGCAGCGGCACGCGAAGCGCACGGTCATTGCGTGATGCGACCGCAGCTCGACGTCGCCGGCGAGCTCCCGGAGCAATCCCGCGACATCGGCGCCCTGAGCGATGAGCTGCGTCACGGGCGGCATCGCTGCGGCTCGTGTTTCCAATGCCGCAATGGCACGTTCGTCGGCGCCCGGCAGCGCGCGCGCTAGGATCCCGCCCGATGCAACGACGCCGCTCGGATTTGCCAGCACTCCTAACGCAACGATGCTGGGAATCTGCTCGGACTGCGCGAGATAGAGTGCAAGATCTTCGGCAATCTCGCCCGAGTGAATCGGGACGACGCCGACGTACGGCTGACCGACGTCGCTCGAGCGCGTGACCTGCAAGGATCCTGCGCCGATGGCGCCTGACACGTTGAATTTGCCGCGCGCGTCCACCGGCAGCTCGACGCGCGGGTTACGCGCATATCCTCGCGCCGCAATCGTTTGCGGGTCTAACAGCCAGGCATCGGCGGCGAGTTGCCCGAGCGGTCCGTCGCCGGCGATTTGCAGCGAGATTCGCTCGTTGCCTTTGAGCCCGGCCGCAAACAACGCCGCACCCGTCGTCAACCGCCCGACGGCGGCCGTTGCCGTCGGCCAGAGGTCGTGGCGCTCGCGAATCTCCGCGACGAGTTCGGTGGTGATTGCAGCGGTCAGTGCGACTCCGGCGTCGAGATTCGCCGCGGAAAGAAGCGTGTCGGGCATGTGCGCCAGTGATTCGAAGGCTTGCCGTTTTCCTCTAAAGAAGGCGGGTTTGATGCGTGTTTTGGTTTTGCACGGACCGAACCTCAACTTGCTTGGGGAGCGCGAGCCGCAGATCTACGGAACGCAGACGCTGGTCGAGCTCGATGCTGCGATCGCCGCTGCCGCGCAGGCGCTTGGAATAACGGTGACCTGCGAACAGTACAATGGCGAGGGCGCACTGATCGATGCGCTCCACGCATCGCGCGAAAAGTATTCGGGCATCGTCATCAATCCCGGAGCGTACGCGCATTATTCGTATGCAATAGCCGACGCGATTTCTGCAATCGGCCTGCCGGTCATTGAAGTTCATCTTTCAAATATCGCGGCGCGCGAATCGTTCCGGCGAACGAGCGTGACGGCGGCCGCTTGCCGTGCCGTTTTTAGCGGACTCGGCGCCGACGGTTACGTACTGGCGCTGCGCGCGCTGCGCGAGTTACCCGCGCGCTCGGACGGAGGGGGAAGGCAGCCTGCCCGTTGAACGATTTGTTCCCTTTGTGATTCGGGCGAGGAGATGCGACGTTGACGAAAGCCGATGTCATCGATGCCGTCGCCGACGAAGCGGAGCTTTCGAGGCGCCAGGCCGGTCAGATAGTCGATCTTATCTTGGAACAGATCAAAGGAGCGTTGCGGAAGGGCGAGCGCGTTGCGCTCAACCCATTTGGAAGTTTCGTCGTACGTTCGCGGCAAGCACGCGAAGGACGCAATCCGAAAACCGGCGAGAAGATCACGATCGCGGCGCGGAGAGTGCCGGCCTTCGTTGCGGGCCAGTCACTCAAGGAGGCCGTAGGCGGAACTGCGGCGCGCAAGAAGAAATCGAAAGCGTTAGTATGAGCGGGCTGTAGCGAAGCTTGGTTATCGCGCTAGTCTGGGGGACTAGAGATCGCTGGTTCGAATCCAGTCAGCCCGAAAGTTTTTCTGCATGAAGATCGGCACGTTGGAAATGAAGATCGCGCGGGTCGAGGGATTTCAAGTGCGTATCCGCACGTCCGACGGTCGCAATATCCGATCGGATCGCGAAGGCATGCCGCCTTGGCCGTATGAGAAAGGTGCGCGCGATCGTTGGTCGGTTGCGCGTTGGAAACAGGAACGATTCGTCAGCCTTTATCCCGGTTTCGGCGTTGACGTGCTCGACGGCGACGGTGAGATCATCGAGTTCGGTCAGACGCTGCTTGAAACGGTGCGCGAAAGTTACGATTGAACTTTTTTTGCGAAGTATTAAAGAAAGTTAACTTCTCCAAAAGGGGACGGAGCGGGGGCTCGGCCAAGTAGGCGCGGCTGGAATGGGAGGAGCCGCGCGTGCAGTATCGGTTGGCCGGGCTTTTATTTTTTCTGCTCGTCGGCGTTGGCGCGTTTGCTGCGTGCAGCGGCGGTTCGAGCACACCGACCGGGCTGTTGCCGGCTTCCCGCATTTCTCATGGCACGGCCTCATCGCCGATCAAGCACGTCATCGTCGTCATTCAAGAGAACCGCAGCTTCGACGATTTTTTTGCGACGTTTCCCGGCGCGAACGGAACGACCGTCGGACTTGCCGAGCCGATGCCGTCGCCGATCGCCGAGGCGTGCAAGGCGGCAGGGCAACCCGTCATTACGCGGCCCACCACGGTCCCGTTGACCGAAGTCGACATTAAGGGTAACGGATTCTACGGGAACTTCAATCATTTTCACGACCTCGCGCACAACTACCGCTCGGGATATCTGCTCGAGTGCGATTCCGCTGCAGGGCAACCCAACAATTCGAATCCGTGCAAAATGGATGGATTCGATCTCTCCAAGGATGGCCCCGACGGAACCGGCGGCGCGACCTGTACGTACGATTATCAATACGTCAATCCGACCGACATCGCGCCGTACTGGACGCTCGCACAGCAATACGTTCTGGCCGATAACGCTTTCCAAACCCAAGGCAGCGAAAGTTTTACGGCCCATCAGCAGCTGATCGCGGGCGGAACCGCAATCGACGGCCAGGACAGCATCATCGACGATCCGAGCTACTTCCCGTGGGGGTGCGACGGCAATCCGTCGAGTGAAGTTACCAATTTGTTGACGACTTCCGGGCAATATAAAGGCTTCGCGGGGCCGTTTCCGTGCCTGAGCTACTCCACGATCCGCGATCTGCTCGACGCGAAAAAAATCTCGTGGAAGTTCTACGCCGAGAAAGTCTATGGTTGGAAGAGCCAAAAGCGCTCGACCGCCGGCATTTGGAGCGCGTTCGATGCGATTAACGCGGTTCGATACGATACGAGCGAGTGGGGGAAGAAAGTCGTTTGGCCCGACACAAAGGTGTTCAGCGACATCAAGGCCGGTACGCTGCCGGCCGTCGCCTGGGTAACCCCCGACGGCGTCAACTCCGACCACCCGCAGGAAAAAAGCGACACCGGCCCCTCGTGGGTCGCACAAATCGTCAATGCCGTCGGAAAGAGCAAGTATTGGAAGTCCAGCGCGATCGTCGTGCTGTGGGACGATTGGGGCGGCTATTACGACCACGTATCCCCGCCGTTGTACGACAATCAAGGAGGCCTCGGCTTCCGCTTTCCGCTGCTGATCATCTCGCCGTACGTTCAACCGCACGTCGAACATACGCAGTATGAAACGACCAGCATCCTCCGTTATATTGAAGATAACTGGGGCTTAGGAACGCTCGGCCAGGAAGATGCGCGCGCAACGGGTCTCGAGAACGCGTTCAACTACTCGCAAACGCCGCGGCCGTTTCAGACGATCCAGCCGAAGTATTCGCAATCATTCTTCCTCCACCAGAAGCCCTCCGGAATTCCGCCCGACACGGAATGAGAGCATTCGTCATACTCGCGATGATGGCGCTGGTCGTTGCATGCGCAGGCCCATTGCGCGTTGGAACTCCGCCTGTCAATCAGTTTGACGCAATCGGCCGGCAATCCCAAAAGACGCCCATCAAACACGTAATCATTCTCATTCAAGAGAATCGAAGCTTCGATAATTTCTTTGCAAGGTTTCCCGGCGCCGACGGAACGAAGACGGGGAAGGCCGCCGCGATGCCGGGGTTGGAAGCGACGTATTGCGGCGATGAAGGCATGCCCGTAATCACCAAGCCGACCAGCATCCCACTGCAAGAGACGGATCTCTACGGGTCCGGCTTTGGCAAGAGCGGTCATTTTGCGCAGAACACGGACCTGCCGCACATTCACAGCGGCTTTAAAACCGAGTACGACGACCGGAAGATGGACGGCTTCGACCTCGTCGGTAACAATCCGAACGGCAGCGGATCGCCACTCTGCACGTACGCGTATCAATATGTCAATCCCAACGACATCGCACCGTATTGGGATATCGCGAAGCAATACGTTCTTGCAGATCATACGTTTCAAACGCAAGGCAGTGGAAGCTTCACGGGCCACCAAGATCTCATTGCGGCCGGCAC
>JAMXLK010000116.1 GCA_024281075.1 Vulcanimicrobiia bacterium | reverse complement strand
CACTGACTGATACTTCAGCAATGCTCACGCTCGGCGTCAACGCCGACGCAGCGTGCCGCCTTAGCAAGTTCGCGACGACCGGCGGCGAGACGATGCACGTTTTGGCTTCCGTCGACGCCGGTCTGCCGGCGTTCGCAGCAACGATCGACTTCACGAGCGAATCGATGACGTATGCGACCCACGGGTTTACGCCGCCGATTTCCATGGCGGCGCGCGGACCGATTGGCTCGATGCAAAATGCCCATGGAATCACGACCGGGACCGCCGCGTTACCTTCGGAAGGTGAAACGGCGATTTTTGACTCCAACCTATGGCGCTGGTTGAATCGCCAACTCCAAATCGAGCAATTGCGACCGTTGCTCGATCAGGAGACGCCGTCCGGACTCGCTTCGTTCGTCAGGCTGGGCTCGTCGCCGCGGTAAAACTTACGAGGGCTGCGTGTAAGCGCTCGATGTCGGCTTCGACTTCGAGGGCTTGCTGCTCGTAACGGCGTCGCGTCGATAGTTGCGAGTTCTGCATCGCGCGCCGCGCCATGCGGCGCAAAAGATCTCGCCGTTCTTCCAATGCACGAATCGACGCCCAAAGAACCGACTCCAGCTTGTCGTCGTAGGCTGCCAACATCGATGCCGGATTGTACGCGTGTCCCGTGCGGCAACGGAATCGCAGTACCCCTCGTCCCTCGAGTTCCCAGAGCGTACCGCCGCAATCCGGACACGTAAAGACCGACGGGTTGCCGTCCACGCGTTCGTCCGAACGGGCTTCTTCGATGGGCGTAGTGCGCGCGGGGTGCTCCAACCAAGTGCGAACCGCATCGTAGAGCCGCTCGGAGGGATAAGCGCCGTCGACGGCACCCGTGGCCATCGCATTGAGCGGCATGTCGGGAAACTGAGCATCCTCGGGATCTTGAACGAAAGTCGCGCCGCCGGCTTCATGGATCGCGACGATGCCCGCAGACCCGTCGTCAAGCGTCCCAGAAAGCAGAATCCCGCACACACCGGTTGTCACGTTCATAGCGGCGCTGCGAAACAAGACGTCGATCGAAGGACGCTGGTTGTTTTCCATCGGTCCTTGGGAGACGCGCATCACGCCATCTTCGATCGTCAGATGATGATCCGGCGGAGCAACGATAATTCGGCCGGGTGAAATAGGAGCTCGGTCGATAGCGTGCGTTGCAAAGAGCGCGCCGGCGCGCGCGAGCACGTGCGGCAGTGCGGAGACGCTATCCGCCGGCACGTGAATTGCGACGAATACCGCGGCCGGGAACTCCGCCGGTAGCTCGGAGACAAACTTACGCAACGGATCGAGCGCGCCGGCCGATCCGCCTACGACCACGGCCGGAAAGCCGAGATCCGCGCGTTGCTTCACTGCAAGGCTTTGTTCCCCGTTTGAATAAGAAGTCCACATGCGAGGCGCAAAGGCCCTCGACGAGTCCTATTTAGTCGTTATTGGAGCCTCCGCCGGAGGCATCGAGGCCCTCGTCCGCCTTGTGACCGCGCTCCCGGCGGAGTTTCCGGCCCCGGTCGTCATCGCACAGCATGCCGACCCCCACGCGCCGAGCCACTTGGGTGAGATCCTGCAGCGGCAAACCGCGCTGCAAGTGGTAACGATCGACGAAGGCGAGGAAGAGATGCGACCGAGCACCATTTATGTGGTGCCGGCAGGTCGCAACGTCGCCATTCGCGCCGCGAAAGTCATGGGGAGCGGACGCTTGCGTGGCCATCCGATTCCGTCCATCGACGCGCTGTTCATCAGCGCCGCCGAGGCGTACGGCGATCGCGTCATTGCCATCATTTTGACGGGCATGGGTACCGACGGCGTCGCCGGCGTCCGCGCGGTTAAAGAGCGCGGCGGCACGGTTCTGGTACAAGAGCCGGAATCCGCCGCATTTCCCGCGCTTCCGGCTGCGATTCCGTTGAGTCACGTCGACTATACGACGAGCCTGGAATCGCTCGCTCCGTTACTGACGACGCTGACGGCCGGCCCCCGCGACGCCGATATCACCAATCCGGAAGTACTGACCGCGTTTCTCAATCAGCTTCGAAGCCGGACCGGGATCGATTTCCGCCAGTACAAAACCCCGACGATCATCCGGCGCCTCTCCCGCCTTATGGCAACCGCGGGCTGCGAAACGTTGAAGGACTACTTGCGGCACTTGACCGCACATCCGGAAGCCTACCAGCGCCTCATCAGCACGTTTCTGATCAAGGTAACGGAGTTCTTCCGCGATCCGGCACTTTTCGCGCAACTGCGCGACAACATCTTGCCCGATATCGTCGACCACGCGCGAACCAATCGCGCCGAGCTGCGACTCTGGTCGGCAGGATGCGCGACCGGCGAAGAAGCGTACTCCCTCGCCATCGCTCTGGCCGAGCTTCTCGGCGACGAAATTGACACGTTTCCGATCCGCATCTTCGCGACCGATCTTGACTCTGACGCAATCGCATTTGCCCGGCGCGGCATCTACCCGAGCAGTGCATTTAGCGAGATGCCGCCTGCGCTCGTGACCAAGTACTTCACGCGCGTCGACGATGCGTTTCAAATTAAGAAACGCATCCGAAATCTGACCGTTTTCGGCGAATACGATCTCGGGCAGCGCGCGCCGTTTCCGCGAATCGACCTCGTGCTCTGCCGAAACGTACTGATCTATTTCACCAAAGAGCTCCAGCAGCGCACGCTGCAGCTCTTCGCGTTTTCGTTACGCGGCGGTGGCTATCTCGTGCTCGGAAAGTCCGAGACCACTAGCCCGCTGCCGCAGTACTTTGCGACGGTTCAGCCGGCGCTCAAGATATTTCGGCGGCAGGGCGAGCGTCTGTTGATACCCGCTCCGGCAATTACGGACGGCAACGCCGGTCGCGAGCGAACCATGCCGCGACGCGTCGCGTTGAGCGCGATTGCCGCGCCACGGCGTGCGACAATGGGTGAAATGCCGGCCCCGCGCTGGTCGCTCGTCGACCGGTTGGGCTTGTTTCTCTTCGAGTCGCCGATCGGCGTCGTCGTCGTCGATCGCAACTATGACATTTCGACGATCAATCAAGCGGCCCGTACCATGCTGGGTATTCACGGCCAAGGCATCGGCGAGGACCTCGTGCACCTTGCCGAAATTCCGTCAAGCGAGCTCAAGTCTGCGCTCGATGCCGCTTTCCGCAATGAAGCCGTCGGCACGACGCGCGAGATCGCCGCGCCGAATATCGCCACAAACGAGACGCGCCACTTACAAATCGTCTGCTATCCCGACCATACGCTCAGCAAAGAGGGAAAGGTCGAAGGCGTCATCGTTCTGGCGACCGATATCACCGCAAACGCGCGCCGCCTGCGCGAGCTGGAGAGCGAAAGCGAGCATTACAAAGAGACGCTGGAGCGTCTCTCCACGCAGAACAACGAGCTCAAAATGCGTCAGACGACGCTGACGGAGGCCAACGACGAGCTCACCCAGGCCAATGCGGAGTTACGCAGTGCCAACGAGCACCTCTTAATTTCCGCTGAGGAAGCCGAAGCCGCGGCCGAGGAGGTCGAGACACTCAACGAAGAGATGCAGGCGACGAGCGAAGAGCTGGAGACGCTCAACGAAGAGCTCCAAGCCACGGTCGAAGAGCTCAACACCACCAACGAAGAGCTCGCGGCGCGAAGCAACGACCTCGAACGAACTGCCAAGGACCGCGAAGCGGAGCTCATCTCTGCGAAACAGACGCTTGAAACGCTGAGCGCCGTCGTGCTGCACACACCGCTCATCGTTTGTCTCCTCGATCATAACCGCCGCGTCGCCGTCGCTTCGCAAGAATACGTCGCGCTTGCCGAACACAACGACGGGGCGCTCCCGCCGATCGGCGGTCAGTGGAACCATCACAACCGTTCGCTCAAGCTCAATTATAATGGCGCGGCGCGCAAGTACAAGATCGAACAGATCTTACTGCCGCAAGACGGTACCGACGTGATGCTGATCCTCACGCCGGAATCAACAACCGTCGCTTAAATCGGTATCGGACCGAACTCGGAGCCTTCCAAGAACTGCGCGACGATTGGGTTGTGCGAGTTGCGAATTCGATCGGCGGTATCGTAGGCGATGATAGCGCCCTCAAACAGCATCGCCACGTAATCGGCCATCGCAAAGATGGATGGCAGATCGTGGGAGATGACGACGGCGGTCCCACGCAGCTTCTCGCGCAATCGCAGGATGGTATCGGTGATGAGGTTCGTCACGATCGGATCCAAGCCGGTGGTCGGCTCGTCGTAAAGCACTAGCTCCGGGCGCGTAACGATCGCGCGTGCGAAGCCGGCGCGTTTGAGCATTCCGCCGGAGAGCTCGGCCGGCAGATTGTCGTACGCCTGTGTGAGCCCGACGCTATCGAGTGAATCCATGACGGCGCGCCGGATTTCGGCTTCGGAGAGGCGTGTATGTTCGCGCAGCGGCAGCGCGACGTTTTCGCCGACCGTGAGGCTGTCGAGCAGCGCCGAGAACTGAAACGAAAGGCTGATCTTCTGGCGTACGACGTTGCGCTGTTCCTCGGTCATGTGGCAGATGTCCTCGCCGCGTACGTAGACGTGCCCGTCGTTGGGCAGCAACAGCCCATCGAGCAGCCGCAAAATCGTCGATTTTCCCGCGCCGGAGAGGCCGATGATGCAGGTAATGGCGCCTTCGACGATGTCGAGGCTGCAATCTTTGAGCACGACGCGCTCGCCGAACGAAAGCGTCACGTTTTCCATGCGTGCAATCAATCGGCCATTGCTCGACTCGCTCACCGTTGGCATTTATCCGAACAACAAGAACGACAGAACGAAATTTGACGCAAAGATCAAGATGATGGCGAGCACCACCGCGCCGGTGACGGCTTGTCCGACGCCGGCCGCGCCGCCCCGCGTCGACAGGCCCTGGTATGCACCGACCATCACGATGATCGTCGCAAAGACGAAGGACTTGAGCAAACCCTTGACTACGTCGGGGAAATCGATCGTTTGGCGCACGGACGAAAGAAACGTCGCATAGGGGATGTGCGCGTACGCTTGCGCGACCCACATTCCGCCGACGATCGAAACGACGTCCGCAAAGATGGTCAGCAGCGGAAGCATGAGCAGCAGCGCCGTCAAGCGCGGGACGACCAGAAACCGGGCCGGTTGAAGGCCCATGGATCGCAGCGCTTCGATCTGCTCCGTCACCACCATCGAGCCCAGCTCGGCGGCGATCGCGGAGGCGACGCGGCCCGCCACGACGACCGCCGTCAGCATCGGTCCGAGCTCGCGCACCGTGCCGTAGGCTACCGCGCCGCCGACAAAGCCGCTGAAGCCGTACGCCACTGCCTGCTGTGCCGACTCCAGCGAAATGACCATGCCGGTGAAGAGCGCCGTCAGTATCACGATGACGATGGACTGCACGCCCAAAATCGCACACTGCGAAACCGTTTCGCCGGCGCGAATCCGCAGGCGCGCCATGAATCCGAGCGACTCGCCGGAGAGCAGCGTCACGCCTCCGGCATATTCGAAGAAATCGGTCGTTGCGCGACCGAAACGATCGAGCAATCTCATGAGGGCGTCCCGCGCAGCGTACGCAGCGAGTCGAGCACGGCGCCGATCGCCTCGATGCGCTTGACCGCGACCCCGCGCTCGGCAGTGAAGTTGAAATGAATCTGGTTGATTCGTTCGAGCTGCCGGTCCACGTCGCGCAGCTGCGTGCGGGCTTCGGAATCGAAGCTCTCGAAGTAGCGGCGCACTTCCTCGAGATAAGCGACGCGCGTGGCATCGTCAACGTCACCTGCGGCGAGTGCTGCTTCCATCGCGCGTTGCGCTCGGTTCATCCCGCGATGCGTGACGTGGAAGGCGCCGACGCGTGCGACCAGCTCCGCCAACGCCGGATCAACCGGCATGGGCCGGTGCCGGCGTACCGAGGGCGGAGCTCTGCAGCGCGAAGAGCCGGCGTATGCCGCGCTCGGCCAGCGCCAGGAGCGTTTCGAGCTCACGCCGGTCGAACGGGGCGGCTTCGGCAGTTCCTTGCAGCTCGACGAACCGTCCGGCGTCGGTCATAAAGACGTTCATGTCGACGTGAGCTTGGCTATCTTCGTCGTACGCGAGATCGAGCAGCGGCGCACCGCCGACGATACCGACGCTCGTGGCTGCGACCATCGCCGTCAGCGGCCAGCGCGCCGCATCGGCAGGGTCGAAGCGCGTGCGCAGCGCGAGCGCCAGCGCCACCCAGGCGCCCGTCACGGCGGCCGTTCGCGTTCCGCCGTCGGCTTGAATCACGTCGCAATCGAGCCACACGGTTCGTTCGCCGAGCCTTGCCATATCCGTGACGGCGCGCAGCGTGCGCCCGATGATGCGTTGAATCTCCTGCGTGCGGCCGCCGAGTCGTCCTTTGGCGGCTTCGCGTTGCGTCCGTTCCTGTGTCGCGCGCGGAAGCATCGCGTACTCCGCGGTGACCCAACCCAAGCCGCGTCCCTTCATCCACGCCGGCACGCGGTCTTCGATCGATGCAGCGCAGATGAGCCGCGTGTTGCCGACGGTGATGAGAACGCTGCCTTCGGGATACTTCAGAAATCCCGGCTCGATCGTCACCGGGCGCAGCTCGTCGGCTCCCCGGCGGTCGCTGCGGATCACACGCGCGTCCTATTCAACGGTGACGGTCTTCGCGAGGTTGCGCGGCTGATCGACGTCCTTCCCTTCCATGTCGGCGATGTGATACGCAAGCAGCTGCAGCGGGATCACGTTGACGATCGGCGACAGGAGCTCATCCACCTTGGGCACTTCGAAGACGTGATCGCTCACGCTGCGAATCTCCTCGTCGCCGCGATTGGCGACGACGATAACCGGCGCCTCACGCGCTCTGCATTCCATGAGGTTCGAGATCATCTTCTCGCGCACGCGGTCCTCGGTTGCGATCCCGACCACCGGCACGCCGGAATCGAGCAGCGCGATCGGACCGTGCTTCATTTCACCCGCGGGATAGCCCTCGGCGTGGATGTACGATATCTCCTTGAGTTTGAGCGCGCCTTCGAGTGCCGTCGGAAAGTTGACGTACCGTCCGATGAAGAGCACGCTCTGCGCCTTGCGCAGCTTGCGGGCGACCCTTCGAATTTCGTCCGACGTATTGAGTACGACGTCGACGGCCGCCGGAAGCAGCTTCGTGCCGTCGGCGATCTCGCGCAGCCTGCGCTCGTCGGCAGTACCACGCAGATGCGCGAGGTAGAGCGCAAAGAGCGTCATAGCCGTCACCTGCGAAACGTAGGTCTTCGTCGCCGCGACGCCGATCTCGGGACCGCCGCGCGTATAGAGCATTCCATCGGCGAGCCGGGTAAGGTGCGAACCGAGCACGTTGCAAATGCCGAGCACGTCCGAGCCCGCCGCTTTCGCAATGCGAACCGCTTCAATCGTATCGGCAGTCTCGCCCGATTGCGACATCGCAATGACCAGCGCCGTCGGATCGATCACCGGATCGCCATAGCGAAACTCACTCGCCAGCTCCATCTCCACCGGGAGACGCACGAGCGAGCGCAACAAGTACATACCGACCATACCGGCGTGATAGGCAGTCCCGCAGCCCGTGATTGCGATCTTGCTGATCGTGCGTAATCGTTCCGGGATAATCGTGCCGAGGTCGGCGCCCAAGTGGACGTTCCCCAGATCGTCGACCCGTCCGCTCAACGTTTCCTTGATGACGTGCGGTTGCTCGAAGATCTCTTTGAGCATGAAGTGTTTATAGCCGGTCTTCTCGGCCGAGCCGGGGTCCCACGTGATCGTAATCGGATCGCGTGCAATAAGCGACCCCGCATAGTCGGTCAGGCGGATTCCATCGCGGGCGACTACCGCGATCTCGCCCTCCTGCAATACGATCTCACGCCGGGTATAGGGCAGGATCGCCGGCGTGTCGGACGCGACGTACATCTCGCCTTCGCCGATCCCGAGCACCAGCGGGCTGGCGCCGTTGCGCGCAAAGACGAGGTGGTCGGGATCGTCGCTCGAGATTACGCCGAGCGCGTACGCCCCGCGTACTTCGTGGACCGTGCGGCGCACCGCCGCTTCGAGATCGCCATCGTAGTGCAGCTCAATGAGATGCGCAAGCACCTCGGTGTCGGTTTCGCTGCTGAAGACGTGCCCGAGCTCGAGCAAACGCGCACGCAGCGCCGCGTAATTTTCGATGATGCCGTTGTGCACGACCGCGATTCGGCCGCCGCAATCCAGATGCGGGTGGGCGTTTGCGTCCGATGGAGCGCCGTGTGTCGCCCAGCGTGTATGGCCCACGCCGACGACGCCCGAGAGCGCTTCGCCGTTATTGAGGCGCTCGGCTAGCCGCGAGAGTTTGCCTTCAGCCTTCGAGCCCGCAAGCGTCCCGCCGGCGTCGATGACTGCGATTCCGGCACTGTCGTATCCGCGGTACTCGAGCCGCCGCAGCGCGTCCATGATGATCGGAACGCTGTCGCGCTTCCCGATATACCCCACGATCCCGCACACGATTGGTTACTTAATACCTTCTCTGGTGCGGCGGTAGTTGATTTTACCGTCGGCGATCTCGTCGAGCGCGATCGAGACGGGCTTATTCGGATTGATCGATTCTTTATCGACGAGCGGCTCGCTCGCGAAATACTCGCGTCGATCGGTTGCCGGGAGCTGCTGTACGCGGATCCAGTTGTTGAGTTGCCGCGCGCGCTTGGTCACGATGTTAACGAGGCTGAACTTCGAGTCGGCGTGCGTCAGCAGCGCGTCCAAATCGCCGAATACCGATTTACTCATAATGTATCGAATGATTCCTTACGTTTAGCGTCAGTGTCGTTATGACGATTCCACCCGCCGGATGGAGTCGTCGGGATACCGGTGAATGCGAAAACGTTCCGCTTGCAGGATTGCTTCCAAATCGCGAACCGCCTCCTGCGGGCGATCCTGCGCGTTGACCACGATGTAGTCGAACCTGCGTATGAACTTCATCTCCTGCTGCGCGATTTCGAGCCGCCGCGCGATTTCTTCGTTGGTCTCCGTACGGCGTGCGAGCAGCCGCTCGCGCAGATTCGAAAACCGGTCCGGCACCAAGAAAATCAGCACCGCATCCGGGTAGCCCACCTTGACGGCGAGCGCACCGTTGACTTCGGGCTTCATGATGACGTCGTAACCCTCAGTCAAGCTTCGTTCGATGTAATCGCGCGGCGTGCCGTAAAGGTTTCCGTTGTACTCGCGCCACTCGAGCAGACCGCCGTCGCGGCGAAGCCGCTCGAAGTCCGCACTCGATACGAAAAAGTAGTGTTCTCCGTCGCGCTCCTCGGGCCGCGGCGCTCGCGTCGTCGCCGAAACCGAGTAGCGAAGGCTCGGCCGATGTTCCCGAAGCCCTTCGACCAGCGTATCCTTACCCGCTCCCGATGGCCCCGATACCACGAACAGCAGACCCGGCCCCGTGATCAACGGTTCATCCCTTCACGGCGTGCCGCGCGTTGCCCTCGAAAGCAGGCGAGCCTTCCACCTCAGGCCGCGGCCGGATGCAGCTTGACGATCGCAAAGCCGCCGGCATCGATAACGAGCGGAATCCCGGCGCCGATAACCGCCTTATTCGAGCGACCCTTCTCCTGCCACTCGCTCCAGACGGTCGAAAAAAGCCGAACCGAGCAGTCGTTTCCCTCCGGCCCCGAGTAGGAAACGGCGGTCACCGCGGTCCGTTCGCCGGAGTTTCCCACGAAAATGAAGACGCCCTCATCTCCCGCCAGGGCCACGACCGTCGCCTCCGGATTGGAAACGTGAACGGCCTCGGTCACGTCGCGCGCGTACGTTGTCTTCTTCGCGGGCGACGGTAAGTTGGAGGTCGTATGCAGGTGCAATCCATCGGGCATCCGGCAGGCGATCCAGGCAATTGACGCACCGCGAAACGGAACGTTGACCGCGGTGAGCCAGCGCCAGTCTTCTGCCAGCGCCGGAGCGATCTCCGCATCCTCGCGCATGATGTGTAGGCCGCCTGCACCCTCGATCGCCGCCCACAGGTAGCGTGGTGCGTCCCATGGCGAGAGCATCATTCCCTGGTTGCTCAGGATCTCGCCGTGCAGCCATTCCGAGAACTGTCCGGGCACCGTATTGTTGCGGCGCGGATCGATCGAGAAGTGATGGAAGCTGCTCGCGAGCGCGCGTGCCATGACGCTCGGTTGATGGCTCGCCGCCGCAAATGCAAACCAGTACGAGACCGCGACCCATACGCCCCCGAGCAGACCGAACGCTTTGACCGGTCCGTAATCGAGTGCCTCGCGCGGAACGGTGCGAATGCCGGCGTCGGTCCAAAAACTTGCGACGCTCAGCGTATTGATAATGACCGCCGCGCGCTCCGGCGGCGCGACGCCGAAAAGAACCGGAAAAATTAAGTCGGCGGTAACGTCGGTTCGCCGCGAGCCGTCCACGTCGATATTGAGCAGATAGAGATCGTTCTCGGGATTGACTAAATGGGTGTTGATCGCGTCGCGCAGAGCTTCGGCTTCGGCGTGATACGTCGCGGCATCCGGATCGCCGAGACGGCGCCCCATCGCGGCGAGCGCAACGAGCGCGGCGTAGCACGCCGAGTTGACCTCGGTAGAAGCGCCGCTGATGCGGTAGTTCGGGATGATGTTGCGCCAGCCGACGATGCCGCGTTCGGCGGTTGCCGTCGCCGTGCACCAGATGAGGCCGTCGGCATTGCGCTGCGATAACATATACCGCATCGCCCGCACGGCGTTGGGGTAACACTGCCGCGCGAATGCTTCGTCCCTGGTGGCCGTGAAGTGGTGCGCGAGTGCGATGACGACCAGCGGCGTATCGTCGTTGACGTTCAGTCCGTCATCTTCCCAGCGGTCGTTGCGGACGTCGTAATACTCGACGATCTTTCCGCTGGGCTGCTGCAGCCGAAAGTACGCTGAGAGCGCCTCGCGCGCAAAGTCCGGGTTGAGGTAATCGGCTCCGAACGTCATCCACGCGGTATCGCGTCCGACGCTGTTGTTGCTTCGGGTTGGATCGTTGGTGAAACACCAGCCGGTCGGCGCGTACGTCGCTACGCGCAGGATGTTGGCCTTCGCCCATAAGACGCCGTGGTTGACGTCAACGCTTGGCGTGCGAAGAACCGAACGACGCAGGAACTGCCAATAATATTCGGTCGTTCGGCGACTTGCCTCGTCGGCCGAGGGGCAGCGTTTGAGGCTTGCGGCGAGATCCTCACGCGATTCGGCGAAGACGCAAAGGAAGTCCATCCAGCGCGCCTCACCGGGCGCGAGGTCGATCGCGCCGTGCAGCACACCGATCGGATCGCCGTCCTGCTCCGACGTCTCGTTGGCGAGTTTGCCGGGCGATATGCGTCCGACGACCTTACCGCGATCCGAGTTCGTCTCCCAGCCGTCGGATTTTCCGAGCATCGCGAAGAGCCGCACTTGCGTGGGCGCGGCGCGGTTCCACGCGACGATGCCGCCGGCGTCATCGTCGTACGTGGTAACGATGTCGTGCTCCGTATTTCCGCGCAGCTCGCAGAAACCGTAAGCGTCGAACGAGACGTCGGATTGCCCGGTGTTCCTGAAGTGAATGCGGTAATAGACTGCCGGCGGAGGAATATCGTCGGCGTTGCTCCACGCGTCGTTGTAAGGAAATATCTGCTCGTGAACGCGCACGCCGTTGTCGAGCATGAACGCATGGCTCTGGCGTTCCGGATGAATGTGAAACTCGCCGTGCAGACGCCCCAAGCGGATTTTGCTGCGCCGGTCCCAGTAGTGCACTTCGACGGCACCGATAAAGTCGAAGCCGGCGTTTGGACAGTAGATTTTTTGGATGGCGCCGGTAGACTTCATCACCGTGCAGCAACGCGGCGCGCCGATCGTGCTTCCTTGTGCCATCTCGTCGTCGTCGAGAACGTAGGCAAAACGCGGATCGACGACGGCGTGATGCGCCAGATCGGTCGAAACGGGCAGCAGATCGTAACGCGTGACCACGGTTTTGAAAGATCAGCCGGGCGTAATACAGAGTGAGTTTTGCATCGCGGCCGTCACCGCGGGATCCGAGGGCGCACCCGAGGGCCGGATGTAGGTCGTTTGCACCGACTGATTGTCGCGTGCTGCGAACCCTTCTTCCAACGTCTTTCCTCCGGGGAGCGTAAACGTTGCGACCGCGGCCGTGCCCGGGCATGGCGCAAACGGCACGCTGCCCTGTAGTTTCGCGCCTCGGTGCTTGAGCAGCACGTCGATCGTCACGGCCGATGCGAGATCTTGCAGCGTTCCGGCGAACTGCCGGCGTACGTACCGATACTCTTGCGCGTTTGCGCCCGAACCGCTCGTCCAGGCTGCGCTCGCGCCGGGCATCGGCTGCCAGCCTGCAGGCCCCGACGCGCCGCCGCCGTGTCCGCACCCCGCCGCCAGTACCAGCGGCGCGAAAGTCAAGGCTATTGCACTTCTCACGATAAGAAGTGTTTGATGCAAACCGATTGGGTCCTCATCGCGCGTCTCGCGCGCGAGTTGGACGAACGTTTGCGCGGCGCGCGAGTCGAGGATGCCGGGCTGCTCCCCGACGGACGGCTCGCGCTGCTCGTGCGGCAGCGCGCGGCGCGTACGCTCCTCGCCGTCGATCTCTTCTCGTCGCCGCCGATGCTGACGCTGGAAGACGGCGAACTCGGTGTGGGCGCCGAGCCGCCGTTCGTGCGCACCCTGGCGCGCAGCTTGCGCGCTATGACTCTGGCCCAGGTGTCGGCGCGCCGAGGTGACCGGCTCTTGAGGCTCAGCTTTGCCTCACGCTCGCGGTTTGGGGTCGGCGAGCGGCTCGAGCTCTTCATCGAACTCGTTCCCCGCTTCGGAAATGCCGTGCTCGTCAAGGACGAAACCGTGATCGCCGCATACCGCGAGTTCTCGCCCGCGGAGAACGCAAGTCGCGCCGTTCAAGCCGGCAGCGCTTACGAGCTCCCTCCGCTGCCGCCGAATCCGCGAACGCTGCCGGAGCAGCCGGAAGGATCGGCGTTAGAGTTCTTTGCGCAGTTGCGGACGCGCCATGCCGCAGAACGCGGCAGCGAGCGAATCGCGGCGCGCCGGCGTGCGCTCGACAAGCGATTGACCGAGCGCGAGCGGCGGCTTCGCGCGGAGCTTACGTCGCTGGGCGAACGGCGGCGCGGTGCCGAGCAGCGCGACGAGCTGCGGCGCGAAGGCGAGCGGATCTTCGCGGCACTGCACGAGTTGGATCCGGCGGAACGCGACGCCGCTAAAGAACGTGCCGCCAAGCTATTCGCTCGCTACAAGAAGCTTGCGAAGACGGTGCCGCATCTGGACGCGCGCGAGCGCGAAGTCCGCACGGCGCTCGAAGCGGTCGAGACGCTGCGGTGGGAATCCGAGCGTGCGGCCGACGAGGATCTCGAAGGCGTCGAAGCGGCCGTCGCTGCGCTGAGTGTAAAACAGCGCGGAGCCGTGGAGCCGCAAAAGCCTCGACGCAAGCGCGCCTTGCTGGAGTATCGGACCGCGGCAGGTTCGCGCATCGTCGTCGGGCGATCGCCGGTGGAGAACGCCGACCTGACGTTTCGGGTGGCACGCCCCAACGATCTCTGGTTCCACGCGCAACGGATACCGGGCGCCCACGTCATCCTCGCACGCGACGACCGTTCGGAAGCGCCCGATGAAGACGTGCGATTCGCCGCATCGCTCGCGGCCCTGCACTCACGCGGAAAAACTTCCGCTTCCGTACCCGTCGACTACACGCTGCGCAAACACGTCCGCAAGCAGCGCGCGGCGCCGCCCGGCCTCGTGTGGTATACGCACGCCAAGACCGTTATCGTGGAGCCGCGCGCGGTCGAACCTACTGGCGCATAATGTCTATCACAGACGCGATTCGCACGCTTGCCAGTCGAGGTTCGCGAAGAACGCTTCGATATACCGCCCCTTTTCGGCGGGTTTGTAGTCCTTGATGTAGGCGTGTTCCCAGAGATCCATCACGACGATCGGTGCAAACCCGGCCAGGTTGCCGTTTTGATGGTCGTCGATCCAGTGGTTCGTGATTCGGCCGTTCGTCAGATCGCGATACGCGATCACCCACCCTACGCCGCGCATGCCGCCCACGGCGACGAAGTCCTTCTTCCATTCGTCGAAGCCGCCGAAGCATTCGCCGAGCGCGTTGTAGAGCCGACCGTTCCCGATCTCCGCCGGCTGCGCAGTGAGGTTGTCGAAGTAATACTCGTGCAGCCGCATCCCGTTGTACTCGAAGCCGAGGCGGCGCACCAGTTCGGCATACGATGGATCGGTGCCGGAGGCTTTGCCGGCGGCGCGGATTTCGCGCAGGCGGTCGTTCAATAAGTTCGTGTTTTTGACGTAGCCTTCGTAGAGCCCAAAGTGCAGCTCGAGCGTTGCGTCGGAGATCCCACGCAAGCCGCTCAAGTTCCACTTCCGGGCCGCGTAGGGCGCCACGGATGAGGTAACGTTCATAACTCTAAGCGCGTACCCCGACGCCGTCGCCCTCAAACGATGCCGGAAGGAGCCGCTTCCAGGGCGGGCAACCATGCAACAAACACATCACCCAACGATTCCGAAGGAGCGTTATACGTGAAGAATCCCTTGGACTCGCTCTCGGGCACCGTGATCTGCGGTTTGATCTTGACCGCGATCTTATGGTACGTCGCTCGTCTCATCGTGTCGCACGCAATTGGAGCGGGCGCATGAATCCGTCGACGGACTGGATCTTACGGTGGATCCACATCCTTGCCGGCATTATGTGGATCGGTCTCTTGTATTTTTTCAATTTCGTCAACGTCGAAGCGACGAAACAGGCCACGGCGGCGGGCGAAGCCGCACCCATCGGCAAATACGTCGTGCCGCGCGCGCTGCTCTTCTTCCGCTGGGGCGCCGTCGTCACGTGGATCTTCGGCGCCGCGCTGCTCGGCGGGTACCTGGCCCCCAACGGCGGGAACGGTTTCGTCGCGGCCTTCACGCTGCAAGGAGCGATGGCGCCGATCGGAATCGGCGCGTGGCTCGGCACGATCATGCTATTGAACGTGTGGGGCTTGATCTGGCCGAATCAAAAGAAAATCCTCGGCTTCGTGCCGGCGACCGACGCCGAAAAGGCCAAGGCGCGGCGCATCGCATTCCTTGCGTCGCGCACGAATACGATGCTGTCGATTCCGATGATCTTCTTTATGGCGACCGGTCCGACGTCGATGAGCCAGCTGATTTATCACTAACGCCTCCGCTTCGGCTCAGGGTGCGCCGCCGTCGCTTAATTCTCTGTTTAATCGCTCCGGCGGCGCACCCGCTCGCCTAGCGAGGCGTTAAGATAATTTTACCGATGTGAGCGCTCGACTCCATTCGCGCGTGCGCTTCGGTGGCGCGGTCGAATGGATAGACCGAGTCGATGATCGGCTTGATTGGGTCGCGTGCGGGGAGCAGCGGCCAGATGTCCCGCTCAAGCCCTCGCGCGATCGAGGCTTTCTCTTCGGCCGTGCGCGGGCGTAGGCTCGATCCCATGATCGAAGCGCGTTTTGCGAAGAGGCGGCGCAAGTC
>JAMXLK010000115.1 GCA_024281075.1 Vulcanimicrobiia bacterium | reverse complement strand
GAGCGGAGAACACGTCGGTGCTCGCGGATGCATTTGAAGCGTTCGTCGGCGCGCTCTATCTGCGCTTCGGCCTCGAGCGCGCGCGACGATTCGTGCTCGCCGAGCACATCGAGCAACTCGATCACTCATCGGATGCACTGCTCGATGCCAAGACCAAGTTGCAGCACTACGCGCAGGAGCATCTCGCGGCGACGCCCGTCTATCGTGAAACCAGCCGCGGCACGCCGCAACATCCCGCCTTCAAGTCGCGGGTGAGCGTCAACGGCAAGATCCTCGGACGTGGCGAGGGATCTTCGAAAAAGGCGGCACAACAGGCGGCCGCGCAAGCGGCATTAGCCTCGATCGCTGCTGCTAAGCTGGTGGCGGCGCCGTGAAACTGCGTCGGATTCGGACGTTCGGCTTTAAGACGTTCGCCGAACCTACGCTCGTCGAGATCGGCGACGGCGTTACCGCCATCGTTGGTCCGAACGGATCGGGCAAATCGAATTTGGTCGACGCATTCCGTTGGGGATTGGGGGAAACGTCGAGCAAGAGCCTTCGTGGGCGCTCGCTCGAAGATGTAATCTTCTCGGGAAACGAAGCGCGCAAACCGCTCGGCATGGCCGAGGTGTCCATTCTCTTCGATAACGCGGATCGTTCGCTTCCTATCGAATTCAGCGAAGTCGAGATTACGCGCCGCGCCTATCGCGTCGGCGAGAGTGAGTACTTCATCAATCGCACGCAAGTACGGCTGCGCGACATACTCGATCTCCTCATGGGCACCGGGCTGGGTCCGGGCTCGTACGCGATCGTTTCGCAAGGCCAGATCGATGCGATTCTTACGAGCAAACCCGCGGAACGCCGCGCGCTCTTCGAAGAGACGGCGGGAATCGGGAAGTTCCTATCGCGCAAGCACGAATCGATGCGGCGACTCGAGCGCACCGAGCAGAATGCGATTCGCATCAGCGATTTGATCGCCGAGCTCGAGCGGCGCATCCCCGAGTTGGAGACGCAGATGCGTCGCGCGCGCCGGTATCGGCGCGTGAGCACCCGCGTTCGAGACCTCGAGATTCTCAGTTACTTGCGCGCGAGCGCCACTCGGCGTGCGGAGTGCGAAACGCTCCGCCAACGTATTGCCAAAGACGAGGAGCTCCGCAGCGAGGCCGCGGCGCGGGCAGCATCGTTGAGCGAAGAACTCGCGCGCGTTCGAACGGCACTCTACCGAAGCGAGCTGGAACTCGAAGAACTCCGCTCGAAAGCGCAAGACCAGCGCGGCGAGATGGCGGCGCTCGAGGCACAGTATGCCGGCGCGCTGGCGCGGCGTGAAGCGCTCGAGCGGCAATCGTCGCAGACGTCGCAAGATGTGGAGCGGGTGAGTCAGGAACGCGCCTCGCTCGTCGCCGAGATTGCGGCGCTCGAAGAGCGCCTTTCGCCGCTCGGCGCGGAGATCGAAGCTTCTCGCGAACGGGAGCTCGCGGCTGCCGGCGCGCTTGCGCACGCCCGTGCCAGTCTCGAGCACATCTTTACGCAGCTTCGCGAAGTCGAGGCACATGCGGCGGAGTCGGCCGCACGCCGGACCGAGCGGCGCTTTCATTCGGAGAACTTGCGCGCCGAGGCCGATCGGTTGGAAATCGAGGAGCGCAGCGCCCGGGAGCGCGCCGAGCAGATCGAAATCGCCGCGGGCGGCGCAGAGCATCGCCGCTCCGAAGCCCAACGCCGCCTGGAGCACGGCGAAGAAGCGCTCTTCGACGCGCGCGGACGTGCCGAGGACGCGGAACGCGAGGCGGCAATCGCGCAAGGCGACGTCGCGCAGGCGCTCGCGGTGCATCGCGATCACTCGGTCGAAGTGCGCGCAGCCGAATCGCGGCTGCACACGATCGAAGAGCTCGAGAATTCGCTCGAGGGCCACGTTCCGGGCACGCGCGCCGTCGTTGATGCGTGGCACCGCGGCGAGCTCGGCGGCATCGAAGGGATCGTTTCGAACCTTATTACAACCGACGAGCGGTACGCGCGGGCGATGGACGTTGCATTCGGTGCCCGGCTCTCCAACGTCGTAACCACCACCTCGGAGGACGCCGAACGCTGCGTCGAATTTTTGAATCGCAAAGAAGCGGGGCGCGCGACGTTTTTACCGCTCGATACGCTCGCAAAGCGGGAGGGGCGCGAGCTCGACGAGCGTCTTGCCGCCACGGCCGGCGTTCTCGGCTACGCCCACACGCTCGTTCGCAGCGACGCACGCTATACCGGCATCGTCAATTTTTTGGTCGGCAACGTGCTGATCGTTACGACGCTCGAGGTTGGAATCGAGCTCGTTCGCGGGCGAGGCCTGCGCGACACGATCGTTACGCTCAACGGCGAGCAAATCACGGGGGGCGGCGCGATCACCGGCGGACGATTCGTACGCGAACGCTCGATTCTATCGCGACGCTTTCAAGCTGCGAGCCTGCGTGAAGCCCTGCTGGCAATGCACGCGAAGCTCGAAGATGCCGAGCGCGCGTTGCAAGCTGCGCACGTGCGCGCGGAGACTGCAATCGCCGCGCGCGATGCCGCACGCGAGCGCCAGACGAAAATCGAGTCGGAGCTTGCCGGATTGCGCGCACAAGCTGCGGCACTGACGGCGGAGGCCGAACGCGGACGCGTCGAGCTCGACGCTGCCCGCGGCGTTGCGGCCGAGCTGCGCGTTCGTGCCGCGCGCAGCCGCGAACTCGAACGCGAATACGAGCACGAGGAGCCTCAGTCGGCTCGCGCCGAGGAGGAGCGCCTGGCGCTCGAGCGCGAGCTCGCACGCGTTCGCGAAGCGATCGCTTCTGCCGAGGCCGCACATTCGGCAACGAGCGCGCGGGGCACCGAGCTGCGCGAACGATCCGCCGCGCTGACCGCCGAACGCGATGCCGCACGCGCGCGTCTCGCGATGCTGGATCAAGACACCGAGCGCGGCGGCTTGGCGCGTGAGGAGATGCTCGCTCAGATCGCGACGCTCGTGGAAGAAACGCGCTCGACCCACGCCCGCATCGACGGTCTGAAGACCGGCGTCAATGCGCTCGACGCTCGGCTGGAGAAGGCGCGCAACGATCGCGAAGAACTTGCGGTCCGGCAAACGCAGACCGAAAGCGAGCAGCGTGCCGCCGAACAAACCGAACGCGATACGGCTGCGGGAGGCGAGGGCCATCGTACGCGACTCGCTCAGGTGGAGGCGGAGCTCGGCATGCTCGTTTCGCAGTTTGCGCAGAATCCGGCCACCGCCGATGAGTGCGCCGACGTCGAGAACCGCTATCGAGACGAGTCCGACGCCGTCGTTGAAGAGCTTCCGCGGCTGCGCGACGAGCTCGCGCGTCTTGCGGCCAACGTCAACCTCAATGCCGAGGCGGAACGCACCGAGGTCGCCGAGCGCGAGCAGTTCCTGCGCACGCAGATGGAAGATCTCGCAAAAGCGCGCGAAACGCTGCTGGAATCGATTCGCGAGATCGAGCGCGAGACGCAGACCCAGTTCAACGAGACGTTTGCGCGCGTCTCGGAGGCATTCGCAACGATGTACGCGCGACTCTTCGCCGGCGGCGAAGCGAAGATGTGGCAAACGCAGCCCGAGAATCTCGCCGAGACGGGAATCGAGATCGCGGTCCGGCCGCCGGGCAAGAAGGAAATGCCGCTTGCGGCGTTATCCGGCGGCGAGCGCGCGATGACGGCCGCGGCACTGATTTTTGCGCTCATCGCCACCAAACCGGCGCCGTTCTATTTGCTCGATGAAGTCGATGCCGCACTCGACGATGCGAACATCGATCGTTTCTCGTCGATGGTGCGCGAGTTTGCGGCCGATTCGCAGATGCTCATCGTCACGCACAACAAGAAGACGATGGAGAGTGCGGACCGCATCTATGGCGTCACGACGCGCGACGCGGGCGTGAGCGCGATCGTCTCTGCGGAGCTGACGCGCGAACCAGAGGCGATGCTTGCCTGAATCTGCGGTACGGCAGAAGGCGGCGCTCTTTTCGCTCTCCGACAAGACCGGCGCCGCCGAGCTGGCCAAGGCTTTTGAGGCGCGCGGCGTCACGATCTACGCGACCGGCGGCACGCGCGCTTATCTGATCGAACGCGGCGTGCCGGCGAGCGACGTCGAAGAGCTCACCGGTTTCCCTGCGCTGTTCGACGGGCGCGTCAAGACGCTGCACCCGAAAGTCTTCGGCGCCATTCTGTACGAGCGCGGAGATCGGGAGCACGCCAAACAAGCCGAAAAGTACGAAATCCCCGAACTCGTCGCCGTCGCCGTGAACCTCTATCCGTTCGAAGCGACCGTTGCGCGCGGCGGCACGTCGCTTCGCGAAGCGATCGAGCAAATCGACATCGGCGGCGTTGCTTTGCTCCGGGCTGCGGCGAAGAATTTCGAGCACGTCGTGGTGCTGACGCATCCGTCGCAATACGATGGCTATCGCGCGGCACTGAAATCGGGCGAGGTGACGCAATCGCTGCGGCGCAAGCTCGCCGTCGCGGCGTTCGAGCGTACCGCCGAGTACGACGTCGCCATCGCTCACTATCTCGCGACCGCCGGTGAAATCTTGCCGAGCGCCTTGCCCGGCGCTCTCGCGTTGACGTTGCCGCTTGCCAAGCGTTTGCGATACGGCACGAATCCACAAGAGCGGGCTGCTTTTTACGTCGACCGGGTCGAGCGGCTGCCGGACCAGCTGCACGGCAAGGCCCTTTCGTACAACAATTTGCTCGATCTCGACGCGACGCTGCGCTTGCTCTCGCGCGCGCCGCTCGGCGCGGAGTTCGGCAGCGACCGTGGGCGGTTCGTCCGCGCGGCGATCGTCAAACATGCCGTGCCCTGCGGGGTCGCGCAGCGTTCGAGCGTCGCGGTTGCGGTGCGGGAAGCGCTCATGACCGATCCGGTCTCGGCATACGGCGGAATCGTCGCAACGGATGCGCCGATCGACGGCGCGGCGGCCAACGAGCTGCGCGACTTCTTTTTAGAGATCGTTGCGGCTCCGGGGTTCGGCGCCGAAGCGCTTGCAACGCTGCGCGCGAAGAAGCAGCTTCGTCTGATGCAATTCAGCGCGACGCTTCCCGACGAACTCGCGCACGAGCTGCGCTTGCGCAGCGCCCTCGGCGGCGTGCTCGCCGAAGACGACGATCCCGACGCTCCGCCGGAGAAATGGCGCGTCGTCAGCACCCGCCGGCCGACCGCGCAAGAGTGGCACGATCTCGCTTTTGCCTGGGACGTCGTGCGCCACGTCAAGAGCAACGGCATCGTCATCGTCAAGGGCGGGACGACGCGCGGCATTTGCGCCGGACAGACCAATCGCGTGAGCGCCGTGCAGATCGCCGGCCGGCGCGCGGGGAGCAACGCCGCCGGCGCGGCGTGTGCAAGCGACGGCTTCTTTCCGTTTGCCGACGGTTTGGAGGCGGCCGTCGAGAGCGGTTGCACGGCGATCATCGCGCCCGGCGGCTCGATTCGCGACGACGAAGTCATCGCGGCCGCCGACCGCCACGGCGCCGCCTTGGTTTTTTCGAGCTATCGCTACTTCACGCACTGAACCTTGGGGAAGGGAAAGCCATGCCGCGATTCTTGCATACCTCGATTTTCGTCAACGACATGGATGAATCGATCGATTTCTATACGCGCAAGCTCGGGCTCGAGCTGCTCGACGGCCCGTACCATTATCCGGGCAACGCCGACATGGCGTTCGTCGGGCGCGACTGGAACGCATACATCGAGCTGGTGTACGATCTCGAGGCGCATCCGCCGTACGAACTCGGTAATCGGTACGAGCATTTGGCGATTGAGGCCGACGGCGATCTGCGCGCGTACGTCGACGGCCTCAAAGCGGGCGGCGTAAAGATCCTACGCGACGTTTACAAATCGCCGAGCGGCACCCGCGCTATCGCGTTCGTTGAGGATCCCAACGGAATTCCGGTGGAGCTCTTGGAGCCGCGCACGTCCCCAAAGCTTTCATAACTTACCAATAAACAAACGGATCGCTCGGCGGCGGCACGAGCTCAATTCGCTGCGCGTGCAGTTGCATCGCTCCGTCGCGGTCGTCCACGACGCCCTCCACATGCAGCCATTCACCGACGCCATACGGCGGCGGCCGTTCCAACCGCACGGCGATGGGCGCTGCGTCGGCGCGGCAGCACGTGATCGCGTACCGCACGATCGCGCTGGCTCCGGACGCGCGCACCAGCGCGCCGGTGAAGCTCAAGCGTTCGCCGGCGAACAGATCGCGCATCGTCGTTTCCGTAGCATGGTATTGCGGCGGCGGCGCGCCGAGCAGTGCGCCGGTCAGCATAACGGCAGGCGCGACGCGTGCGGCAGCACAACGTTGCTGCCGTGCTACGAGCGCTAAGCACACCGCAGCGACCGCGCAAAACGCAGCGGGCGCAGCGAAGGCGGGATGCACCAACGCATCGCCGTGGCGCCAGGCAACGATGCCGAGCGCAGCCGCGAGAATGATATAGGCAAAGCCATCTTGAGCGGCACCGCTGTGCGTGCGCACGCGCAAGGCACGCATGTCGACGAGGCCGGCAATGCAAAGAAACGCTGCGGCAGCAATCGGGTCGCGCTGGCGGAGCGTGCCGGCAACCGCGACTGCACCGAGGCCGCAAGGCGCTGCAACGAAACCGAAGAGCGCGCCGGCGAGGGCGCTTTCAACGGCCGTCAGGTGTGTCGCACCGAAGAACGTATTGAACTGCGCCGCGACGCCTGCAAGGAGTGCCGCCGGAACCACGCCGGCGAGCTCGCGGAGCGGTCTAACCTCGCCGGCGTGTTGATCGCAGTGCCGCCGGCTTCGCGATAGGATCCACGCGGCGGCCGACGCTGCGCCGAAGCGCGCGAGCGCAACGTACGGGCCGAAGAGCAGCCAGGTTGCCGCTGCAGCGGGAAGCGAGCGCGCCGATGGACCGCCGCCGCAGCCGCAACCGAGATATTCGGCCGCGCGCCAGCGTCCTTTGCAGAGCCGCGTGAGCGCTGCGCCTGCAAACAGAAACGGTGTTGCTTCGACCAGCGCGCTCGCCGACGCCGCCAATGCGTTACGGAGGCCGTCGGGCGACGTGAGCATCGTCAGCGCAAGCGCCGCCATTCCGTAGAGAATCGTGCGCACGTTGACGGATACAATCACGCATGCGCGGGCAATGGCTAGCGCCTTATGGAGGCGAAGGGGCGCCAGTCATGCCCGACAATCTGAGCGCGCCACGCGGCACGGCCGATATCTACCCGCCGGAGTCGGCCCGTTGGAATGAGTTGGAAACACGTATCCGCGCGCTCGCCGAGCGTTACGGCTATGGGGAAATTCGCACGCCGCTCTTCGAGGCGACGGAACTCTTCGTTCGCGGTGTGGGCGAGCAGACCGATATCGTCACGAAGGAGATGTACACGTTTACCGATCGTGGCGGCCGCTCGATGACGCTGCGTCCGGAATGGACGGCGCCGGTGGTGCGGGCCGCGCTCGAACACCATCTCTTCGCGAGCGGACCGTTGCGCCTCTATTATATCGGCCCGATTTTTCGTTACGAACGACCTCAAAAAGGACGCTATCGTCAGTCGCATCAGTTCGGCGTCGAGTGTTTCGGATTCGCTGGGCCGGAAGCCGACGTCGAGGTTATTTCGTTGGCGTGGGATCTCGTGCGCAGTTACGGAATCGCCGATGCTTCGTTGAACCTGAACTCGCTCGGCGATGCCGTCTGCCGGCCGCGCTACCGGCAGGCATTGCTCGACCATTTTCAGCCGCATCTGGAAGCGATGAGTGCGGAATCGCGCGCGCGCGCGCAGCGCAATCCGTTGCGCCTACTCGACAGCAAGGATCCCGACGACGCGCCGTACATTGCGAGCGCGCCGGTCCCGGAATCGTTTCTCTGCGCGCCGTGCCGAGAGCACCTCGACGCCGTCGTGCAGTATCTGGAGCTTGCGAAGATTCCTTTCTTTGTCAATCCGCGCATCGTGCGCGGACTCGATTACTACGAGCGCACCGTATTCGAGATCACCTCGAGCGTTCTCGGAGCTCAAAGCAGCGTCTGCGGCGGCGGCCGGTACGACGGATTGGTGGCGTCGCTGGGCGGTCCCGCGGTACCCGCTGTCGGCTTTGCGCTGGGCCTGGAGCGCTTTCTCATGATCCTGCAGGCGCGAGACGCACAACGCGAGACGCCGCGAAGCGGCGTGCAGGTCGTGGCGCTCGGCGCGCAAGCCCGAACCATCCTGGTGCCGATCGTTGCCGAACTGCGCCGGCGGCTGCGCGAACCGACCTTTGTCGATTACGGCGACCGCAAGCTTCTCGCACATTTGAAGCTCGCGGACCGGAACCGCGCGCGCTACGCACTCATCGCGGGCAGTGAGGAGTTGGCTCGCGGCGAGCTCGTCTTGCGCGACCTCCAAGAGCGGCGCGACCGGGCGATGCCGCTTGGCGAACCAAGAGTCGTCGCGGAACGCCTCGAAGCGGAGCTCTAGAAAACCATGGAAGAACGATACGCCGAGGAGACGCAGACCTTGCGCGAGCTCCTCGCGATCATGCACGAGCACGATCTGGAAACTATTAAAGTGAAGCTCGGCGACGCGGTCTACGAGCTCTCGCGGCGCTTGGAGCCGGCACCTTCGGCTGAGCCGCCATTCCAGGCGGCCGCGGACGAGCCGGCGGCCCCGGTTGCCGGCGCAAACGTGACGAAGCTGTTCGCGCCGCTTACGGGCGTCTTTTACCGCTCGCCCTCGCCCGATGCACCGGCCTACGTCGAGGTGGGCGACCGCGTGCAGGCCGGCGACGTGCTCTGCGTTCTCGAAGCGATGAAGCTTTTCAACGAAATTCAGAGCGACGACGCGGGAACCGTCGTGCGCGTCATTCCCGGCAACGGCGAACTCGTCTCGCAAGGCGACGAGCTGTTTTGGATCGATCCGTCATGAACCACCACGCACGGCGCGATTTCGACGAGCTGCTCTCCGATCGTGCGGGATTGCTCAACGCTCCGCATTATCGCCAGCAGGTCGCAGCCATCGTCGAGGCGATCGTCACCGCGCTGCGCGACGGTAAGAAAGTTCTGTGGTGCGGCAACGGTGGAAGCGCTGCGGAAGCGCAGCACATGGCTGCCGAGCTCTCCGGGCGCTATCTCCGCGAGCGCCCCGGGTTGCATAGTGAAGCGCTCTCGGTCAACTCTTCGACCCTAACCTGCATCGGAAACGATTACGGTTACGACCACGTGTTCGCGCGCCAAGTTGAGGCGTTCGCGCATCCGGGCGACGTCGTCATCGGCATGACGACGAGCGGCACCTCCCGCAACGTGGTGCTCGCACTCGAAGCGGCAAAACGGCGCGGGGCGATTGCCGTTGCCTTTACCGGAAATGGCGGCGGTAAAGTCGCCGAAGTTGCAGACTACGCGCTGATCGGGCCGGACGGTTACGCCGCGATAGTTCAAGAAGTTCATCAGGTCATGGCGCACATCGTCTGCGATCTCGTCGAGCAGCAGCTCATCTTTGAAGGCGGCATATGGAACCCCTGATGGAGTCCATGTACCGATCGTTTGACTCGCAAAGCCGCCAGATGCGAGGAGAAGGCGAGGGAGCATACTCAGAGCAGTCTGCGACCGAGCCTTCGACAATGCAGATGACGGCTTTGCGGTCAAACCCGACGGGCGGCGGCAGTTTCGCCGTATCTCTTTGTTGCGCCCTCGGTCACGTAGAGCTCTACTATGCTCCCTCGGGCGCGCCTCGATCTGCGGCGAAACTGCTCGCCGCGATCGGTGCAGCGACTCCATCAGGGGTTCCCTCATGACCTCGCTCATGGTGCCGGACGCGCGAACGCTCTTCGAGCGCGCCCGCGGGCGAAAAATTTTGGTCGTCGGCGATCTCATGATCGACGAATGGATCTGGGGCACGGTAACGAGGATATCGCCGGAGGCACCGGTTCCCGTGGTTGCCGTGGCGGATCACTCCTTTACCCTTGGCGGTGCCGGCAACGTTGCAAATAACTTGCGGGCGTTGGAGGCCGGCGTCGTCTTCGCCGGCGTGGTCGGGAACGATGCCTTCGCGGCGCACGTGCGCGAATTGCTGCGTAACGAGCAGGTCGACGATTCGGGCGTTTTCGAGATTCGAGATCGGCCGACGACGCGCAAGACGCGTATCGTTGCGCACAGCCAGCAAGTCGTTCGTGCGGATTGGGAATCGACGGCCTCGCTCGAGGCCGCTCGGCGCAGCGACTTGGCGGACTTCGTCCGGTCCGCGGCGGCACGCTGCGATGCCGTTATTTTGAGCGACTATGCCAAGGGACTGCTCTGTCGCGAGATCGTTGAAGCGGCGAGTGCGTGTGCGCTCGTGCTGGCCGATCCCAAACCGGAAAACATCGCGCTCTTTCGCGGCGTTACGTGCGTCGCACCGAACGCCGGCGAGGCGGCAACGATCACCGGCATTGCAATCTCGGACGAAGCGAGCCTCGAACGTGCGGGGCTCCGCTTGATCGAATTACTCGACTGCCGCTATGCGATCATTACGCGAGGCGAGCATGGCATGGCGCTCTTCGGTCGCGCCGGCGAACGCCTGACGATTCCGTCGGTAGCGCGCACGGTCTACGACGTGAGCGGCGCGGGCGATACCGTCATCGCCGTTCTCGCGTTGGCGCTCGCGGCCGGCGCGCCGATCGAGCAAGCGATGGAGCTGGCGAACTTTGCCGCCGGCGCCGTCGTTGCAAAGCTCGGCACCGCGACGGCGTCGCCGGAGGAGATTCTCGCGCTACTCGAACCCGCAACATGAGGCCGGGCAATTTTTTTGGACAACTGCTCGAGGTGGATGCCGCCGCCGCATGGCGGCAAGAACTTCGCGAAGAGAACCGTACGGTGGTCTTCACCAACGGGTGTTTCGACCTCGTCCACGCCGGCCACGTCGAGTATTTAGCGTGGGCCCGCGCGCAGGGCGACGCGCTGATCGTCGGTTTGAATGACGACGATTCGGTACGCCGCATCAAGGGTGCCACCCGGCCGATCGTGCCATTCGAACGGCGTGCGACGGTATTGCTCGCGTTGCGCAGCGTCGACGTCGTCGTGGGTTTTAGCGAACGCACGCCGGAAGTTCTCATCGACCGCATTCGTCCCGACGTGCACGTGAAGAGCGACCAGTACCGCGAAGACGAGCTGCCGGAACGAAGCGTCGTGCTGCGCCATGGAGGGCGCATCGCACTCGCGCCTCACGTCACCGGCCCGAGCACGACCGACCTCATCGCGCGCATCTTGAGGACCTTCTGACGAAGTTCTTGCGATAATGCGCATCGCATTCACCGCCAACGGGCCGGGCGAAGTCGCGGGCTGGCTGCGCCCGTTATTACGCGCGCTCTACTCGCGATTGCCCGACCTCGAAGCCTTCGTTTTCTTAGTGCCCGACGACTATGCGACCGGTTTCGAAGCGCAGATGGTGCGCGAGTCGTTTCCGCAAGCGAACGTCTTCGATCCTCCGGCGTATCTGAAGTTTGCCGTCGGCGGCCGGTTGGACGGCATTCCGGGCAGCGTCGATGCGGTCCAGTATGTCGGCGGAGATCTTCTGCACGTCGCGCGCGTCCACGCGCGCCTCAAAGGGCGTGCTGCGACGTATAAGTTCTCGCGGCGCCGCTATCGTACGTTGTTCGAGCGTGCATTCGCGCTCGACGGCAGAAACGTCGAACAGCTCGAAAGCTGGGGCGTGCCTTCCGATCGTATCGAGCGGGTTGGAAACCTCGCGATCGACGGCGCGCTCTTTGAAGCGGCCCTTCCGCCCGACTCACATGCACCCGTCGACGGCATCCTCATCATGCCGGGTTCTCGATCGTACGAGATCGAGAATCTGATTCCGTTCTATTTTGCCGCTGCTATGCGAATCCGCCACGAGCGTCCCGAAATTCCGATTGCGTTTGCGCTCTCACCGTTTACGTCGCGGGCGCAAGTGCGGGCCGGCATTGAAAGCGGCGGCGATCCCCGAATGTTCGGACGGACCGGTTTGCTGGTCAGCGAAGACGGATGCGACTTTCTGACGACGGCGTCGGGCGACGTGCGAATTCCCGTGCTTCGCAACGCGCTCTCTGCGGCAGTGCGGGCGCGCCTCGTGTTGACGATTCCGGGAACGAAAACGGTCGAGCTCGCGGCGCTGGGACGGCCGATGGTGACGATTACGCCGCTCAACGCACCCGAGCTCGTCGCAATCAACGGTCCGCTGACCTATCTCAACCGCATTCCGCTCGTCGGAATCCCGCTCAAACGCGCCGTCGCCGTCGGCGTTTCTCGCCGCTTCCAGTATCACGCGCAGGCGAACATCGACGCGGGCAGGGCGCTCGTTCGAGAGATGCACGGCACCGTCACTCCCGGACGCGTCGCGCGCGTGGCCCTCGAAGCGTACGACGACGCCGCTTGGCAACGCGACTTCGCTTCGGCGTTTGCGCTACTTTATAGCGACCAGATCGGCGCTTCGGAGCGCATGGCCCGGTCGCTGCTGGCGCTCGCCGCGTAACTCCGATGGAGTTTTCCGTCGTGATCGCGACGCGGAACCGCGCGAATTATTTGCAGCGCGCGCTACGTTCTTTACGGGCGCAGCGCGGCGCGCCGCCCTTCGAAGCGATCGTCGTGGATAACGGGTCGTCCGACGGTACGCGCGGCCTCGTCGAGGAGCTCGCAGGCAGTTTAGAATCGCTGCGTTACGTGCAATGGCCCCTGCCCAATCGCGGCCAAGCGCGCAACCGCGGAGTTGCCGCAGCTGCCGGCCGGTATCTGCTCTTCTGCGACGACGACGTGCAGCTTCCGGAAGATTGGATCGCGGCGCATGCCGCCGCGCACGGCGACGGAATCCCGCGCGTGGTCAATGGGCCGATCCTGAACGTGCCCTCGTATTCAAATCGACCGAAGCCGGGAGCGGCGAACTATTCGCGCGCGTTCTTGTGCACTTGTAACGCATCGCTGCCGAAAGCCGCATTCGATGCGGCCGGCGGATTCGACGAAGGGTTCGACCTCTACGGCTGGGAGGATACCGAGCTCGGCTTGAGGCTGCGCGCCGCCGGATTGCAATGGAAATTTTCGTGGGATGCTTTTCTCTGGCACATCAAGCCGCCCGATGAAACGACGCTCGAGGTCGAGAGCCGCAAAACCGTCGAGAAGGCGCGGATGGCTCGAAGGTTTCTCGCACGGCACCCATCGCCGCGCGTTCGCTTCGCGACCGGAGCGCATCCGTTGAACGTTTTTCGCGGCCGCTATCTAACTCCGGACGCGCTGCTCGCGATGTACGCCGGCCTCTCGACGAGCCGGCGCGCACCCGCCTGGCTGACGGGATTAGCGCGCGCACAGTTTCTCGACGCGCTCTACCTGCGCGAGCTCGTTCGAGCTTTGGACGCCGATCGTGGTTGACGGCCGCGCGCTGCTCTACTGCGCCGGCGGCGGCGTGGGGGATTCGCTCGTCGCTTCCGTCGTGGCACGGGCGCTCCGGCACCGGTTCGGTACCGTCGACGCCCTGACGCTCGAGACGCACCGCACGACCCTGGAGCGCGTTCCCGACCTCGACGCGGTTTTGGTCGATGGCGGCGAGAAGGAACGCGAGCTCGCGCAGCGTCTGGCGCGCAACGCATACGACGCGTGCATCGTAACCTGGGCAACGCCGAGAACCGCACGGGTGCCGCAGCTCGCCGGGATTCCGGTGCGCGTGGGGCAAGCCCGCCGCTTCTACTCGTTTCGCTTTACGAAGCGCGTCGTCGTGCGCAGCGAAACCGGCGACGTCACCTCGCATTGGTCCGACATTCTGCTCGACTATGCGCGGGCGCTCGGCTGCGACACGGACGATCGGCGTTATCGCTTCGTTCCGACCCCGCAAGACGAAAAGGAGGCCGGCGACCTACGGCCCGTAACGCCTTTTGTTATCCTCAACCCGTGCAACGCCGTCGCCTCACGCCGCGGTGTATGGCCGGTGGACGGCTGGGCCGAACTGGCGCGCGCGCTGCGCGCGCGATTTGCGGCGCAGGTTTTTATCACCGGCTCGTCTGCCGACGCTGCGGTGACCGATGCGGTTGCACGGCGCGCGCACGACGACGCGATCGTATCGATTGCCGGCCGTACGTCGCTGGGCGCATTCGGCGCTCTCGCCCGAACGGCGAAGGCCTTCGTCGGCATTACCACGGGATCCATGCACGTTGCGGCGGCCGTCGGTTGCCCGACCGTCGGGATTTTTCCCTTTCAATCCGATTTTCCGGACCGCTGGGCGCCGCTCGGCTCGCAGACTGCAATCGTGCGCGCTTCGTATCCGTGCCATAAGGGCGACACGAAAGAGCGCTGTTCCGACTACGCCTGCATCGCGAACCTCGATGTGGCACGAATCGTGGCAGTTGCCGAGTCGTTGGTTCGATAATGCGCGCGACGATTCAACTGTGCACGTACAACCGAGCCGCATTGCTGGCGCGCGTCCTCGATGCGTGCTTCGATCAAACGTTCGCGCGGGACGAGTACGAGATCGTGCTCGTCGACGACGGCTCGACCGACGACACTCCCACTGCGGTCGACGTTGCACGGCGCCGGGCGACCTGCGCGCTGACCGTCGTGACGCAGCGCAATGCGGGGCTCGCGCGAGCGCGCAACGCGGGGATCGCGCGATCCTGTGGCGAGCGCATCATCTTCATCGATGACGACGTCTTGCCGCTGCCGACCTTCGTCGAGGAACATTTGCGCGCCGCGGACCGCCATCCGGGTTTTATCGTCCGCGGCGGCGCGATCGAGGTCGAGAGTCCCGACGATCTGCCGCCTCCCATTTGGAACATCAAGAATTACAGCGGCAATTACTTTTGGACGACGAACGTGTCGGTGCCGCTCGCGACCATCCGCGCGATCGGCGGATTCGACGAATCGTTTGCAGAGTATGGTTGGGAAGACATCGACGTCGGGCTGCGCCTGCGCGCGAGCGGCGTTCGCGCGAACTTTCATCCGGCCGCTTTGGTCTATCACGTAAAGCCGCGACCGACCGGCGCGGCGATCGAGAAGATGGTAGCCCAAGCCCGAGCGCAAGCGCGCACGGCCGTCCGCCTCGTGCGGCGGCATCCGACCTGGCGCGCGTATCTTGCGACCGGCATCAATCCCGTGCAGCTGCAGTTTCATGCGGCGTTGCGGCGCACGAGCCTGGAACGGCGCTTGCGCCGGCAGCTCGAGAACGCGTCGCCGGATCGGCCGCTCGAACGCCGTCAGCTGCGAGCGGCTCGCGCGCTTGCAAACGAGCTTTATTTTGCCGAGCTCGAAACCGCGCTGCGCGCGGACGGCGCGTGAGAATTCTGCTCTCGCGTACCGACAGAATCGGCGATCTCGTTCTATCGACGCCGGCGATCGCGACGGTCCGCGCGTCGTTTCCGAAAGCGCACGTGGCGATGGTTACGAGCGAATACAACCGAGTCGTCATGGAGCGCAACGACGATGTCGACGAGCTGATCGTCATGCCGCATGCACTCGGCCCGAAAGCGATGGGCCGGCGGTTGCGCGGTTACGACGTTGCCGTGGCGCTCGCACCCAGAGCGGTCGATCTGAAGCTGATCGGCGCGTCGGGGGCGCCGATTCGCGTCGGGTACACCTACGAGCGTCGATGGTTCGCTCGATTAACGGCGCGGATGTACGTCAACCGGCTGATGATCTCCGAAGCGGATCCGGAGCTGTGCGATCGTGACCCGCATCGCGTCGTGCGCCACGAGGTCATGCAACTGCTCGATCTCGTGGCGTTGGCCGGAGCGCGCCGGCGCGTGTTGCGGCTTCGCCTGGACGTCACCGATGCCGACCGCGCGGCCGTGCGCGACTTACCGCACGATCCCATCGTCCTGCATTTGGGGCGCCGCTGGTTTTCCAATGGCAGCACCCTAGACGGGACGATCGCAATCGTCGAGCGGCTTTCGCAATTGGCGCCCGTCGTTATTACGTGCGCGCGCGATTGTGAAGACGTGGCCGGTGCCTTCGAGGCCAGCGGCGCCGTCTCTCGGCTGCTGCGAGCGCTGCCCTTTCACCAGTGGGCGGCGGTATTCGAGCGAGGTCGCGTGGTCGTTACCGTCGATACCGGCGCGACTCACGTCGCGAGCGCCGTTGGGCGTCCGACCGTCGTTGCGTTCGAGCACCGCTACTTTCGCCTCAACTCGCAGGAGTGGTCGCCCTACGGCGTACCGCACGTTCTCGTTCGCAAGCCCGCGAACGAAGAGGCTCGAGCCATCGAACGATTCGGCGAAGAGATCGTCGAAGGCGTTGCTCGCTTGTTCAATGGTGTGACGTGATCGACATCTCCGTCGTGATTCCGACGTACAATCGGCTCGATACGCTGCAGCACGTGCTGCCGACGCTGCTCTCGCAGGATCTCGCGGCGGAGCGGTACGAGCTGCTCGTCTGCGACTCGAACTCCAGCGACGGCACGGCGGAATATATGGCGCGCATGCAAGCGTCATATCCGTCGGTGCGCCGCTTGGCAGACGCATACGGTGGCCGGGCCGCGGCGCGTAATGCCGGAATTCATGCTGCAAGCGGCGAGATCGTGCTTTTTAACGATGCCGATATTCTCGCATCGCCGAATCTGCTCTCGACGCATCTGCGCCGCCATCGCGAGCGCGCCGGCATTGCCGTCGTCGGCCTAGAAGTGCAAGTTAAGGACCTCGCAGAGTACGCTTACAAGCGCGATCACCCGCACGCGCGCGGGCGCCTGCATCCGCCGTCACGAAAAAGGCTCTCGTGGCTCTATTTTTTGACGGGCAATGCTTCCGTACGCCGTGCCGATTTACTGCGCGCGGGCTGCTTCGATGAAAGCTTCACGGGTTATGGGCATGAGGACTTGGAGCTCGGGTATCGTCTACAGCGGCTCGGCATCGAGATCTGCTACGAGCCCGACGCGGTGAACTATCACTGCCAAGCGGTCGCATACGGCGATCAAAAGGAAAAAATGCGCCTCGCCGGCCGTTCGACCGCGCGCTTTTACGGCAAGCATCCCGACTTTGAAGTGATGCTGAAGCTCGGAATGACGCCGCTTTCCCTGGGCGCACACTCGCTCTTGACCCGAATGCCGCACGTTTTGGGCTTCCTCGACCGGCAGTCGGAGCGCTCGCGCATCGCGCGCGAGCTGCTCTTGCAGTACTATTACGTCTCGGGCATAAAAGAGGCGCGCCATGCCAAATAGAGTATCGTGCGGCGCGTTGCGCGCCGCGGATGAAGGCGCCGAAATCGAGCTATGCGGCTGGGTTAACCGGCGTCGCGATCACGGCGGCCTCATTTTCGTCGATCTGCGCGATACCGATGGTATCACCCAGATCGTCTTCGACCCTGCGCATCCGAGTTTCGCGCAGGCCGAGCACCTTCGCAATGAAGACGTGCTGCGCGCGGTCGGCTCCGTGCGCCGCCGGCCGGCCGGTACCGAGAATCCGCGGCTCTCCACCGGCGAGGTTGAAGTCGGAATCGGAACGCTCGAAATCCTCAATCGTTCGCAGGTGCCGCCGTTCCAAGTGAACTCGGAAGAACCGGTCGACGAGAATCTCCGGTTGGAGTACCGTTACCTCGATCTTCGCAGGCCGCGAATGCAGCGGAACATCCGCACGCGTCACCAGATCGTCAAGGCGATGCGCGACTTTTTCGATTCGCGCGGCTTCTTGGAGATCGAGACGCCGATGATGATCAAATCCACGCCGGAGGGCGCCCGCGATTACCTCGTGCCGAGTCGCTTGTACCCCGGGCACTTCTATGCGTTACCGCAATCGCCGCAGCTCCTCAAGCAGATTTTGATGATTTCGGGATTCGGCAAGTACATGCAGATCGCGCGCTGCATGCGGGACGAAGATCAACGGGCCGACCGGCTCGTCGAGTTCGTTCAGCTCGACGTCGAGTTGTCGTTCTGCACTCAGGACGACGTGCTCGAGGTCATGGAGTCGTGCATGCGCTACGTCTGGCGGACGGTGCTCGGCATGGAGGTGCCGGCGTTTCCGCGTCTCACGCACCAAGAGGCGATTGCGAAGTACGGCGTCGACAAGCCCGATCTTCGCTTTGGTTTGGAGCTCGCCGACGTTTCGCAGAGCTTTGCTGGAACCGAGTTCGCCGTCTTCCGCTCGGCGGTCGAATCGGGCGGCGCAATCGTGGCGCTGCGTTACCCCGGCGGCGCGGGCTTATCGCGGCGCGAATTCGATGCTCTAACCGAAACCGCGAAACAGTTCGGCGGGAAGGGCATGGTTTGGGTCGCGCTCGGCAGCGATGGTACGAAATCGTCCGCCGCGCGATTTTTAAGTGAGGCGCAGATTGCGGCGGTCCGGGATGCGCTGGGAGCGCAAACCGGCGATGCGTTATTGCTCTTTGCCGATGCGGCGCCGCTTGCGTACGCGGTTGCCGGCAAGATGCGCAACGAGGTGGGCGATCGTTGTAATCTGCGCGATCCGAACGTCTATGCATTCGCCTGGGTGACCGGTTTTCCGTATCTCGAGATCGATGAAGAGACCGGGGAGCCCGCGCCGGCGCATCATCCCTTTACCGCGCCGGCTCCCGGTGATTGGGAGCTGATCGATCGCGATCCGACGGCGATGCGCGCGCAGCATTACGACATGGTCCTCAACGGCTACGAGCTGGG
>JAMXLK010000114.1 GCA_024281075.1 Vulcanimicrobiia bacterium | reverse complement strand
AACTCGTCAAAGTTGAACTCCGGCGGCGGCGAAGAGGTTAGCCACTCCAACGTGTAGCCGCCCCACGGATTGGCCGGAACGGGCAGACGCCGTCGCACGGCGAGCACGACGTCGAGAAAAAACGTCGCCACTCCCAGAGCAATAACGGCAGCGCCGGCCGTCGCGATTGCGTTGAGCATCGGCAGATGGTCGATCGGCGCGTACGTGAAAACTCGGCGTGCCATGCCTTCGACGCCCATGAACCCCATCGGAATGAACGTCATATTGAAGCCGGCGAACATGAACGCAAAGACGCATCGGCCCAGCCGCTCGTCGAGTTTTACGCCGAAGATCTTTGGAAACCAGAAATAGAGCGCCGCGAAGAGCGCGAACATGCTGCCGCCGCCGAGCGTATAGTGGAAATGCTGCACGATGAAGTAACTATCGTGAGCGTGATAGTCCAGCGGCGGCGAGGCCACCATGACGCCGGTGATGCCGCCGATGAGAAAGTTCAGCAAAAAGCCGATGGCAAAGAGCATTGCCACCGAAAACTCGATCGAACCTTTCCACATCGTGCCGATCCAGTTGACGAACTTCACTCCGGTCGGGACGGCGATGAGAAACGACACGGCCGAGAAGAACGGATTGCTCACCGCCCCAGTAGTAAACATATGGTGGGCCCATACGCCGAGCGAAAGCCCCGCAATGGCAAACGCCGAGATCACCATCCCGACGTACCCGTAGACGGGTTTGCGCGAAAACGTCGCAATGACTTCGGTAACGATGCCGAAGTACGGCAGGATCATGACGTAGACTTCCGGATGCCCGAAAAACCAGAACAGATGCTGGTAGAGAATCGGGTTGCCGCCGTAGACCGGATCGAAAAAATGTCCGCCCAGGTGGCGCTCGATCAACGCCATTGCGAAGACGGCGGCAAGCGATGGAAACGCCATTAACACCAGAATAGCCGTTGCGACCATCTCCCAGGTGAAGATGGGAATACGCCACATCGTCATGCCCGGCGCCCGGAAGAGAAAGATCGTCACGAGGAAGTTGATGACGGTGAGAATCGTTGAGATGCTCGTCATCAGCAGACCGATGAACCACAGGTCTTGGCCCGCACCGGTGCCCTCGTAGATCACGCTCAACGGCGCGTACGCGGTCCAGCCCGACGCACCGGCGCCGCCGTAGGTCGCCAGGCCTGCGAAGACCGTTAATCCGCCCAAGACGAACAACCAAAGCCCGGTTGCGTTGAGCCGAGGAAACGCGACGTCGGGCGCACCGATCTGAAGCGGTATCAAAAAATTGGCAAGTCCGATCCCGAACGGCGCAATCACGAGAAAAATCATCGCGGTGCCGTGGAGCGTGAAGAGCTGGTTGTAGACGTGCCGGCTCAATAGCGTATTATCGGGAACCGCGAGCTGCGCCCGCATCAGCAGCGTCATGATGCCCGAGACGCAGAAAAAGAAGAGCACCGTCACGATGTACATGATCCCGATCTTCTTGTGATTCGTAGTCGTGAGCCACTCGATCACGGCGTTATCGTTCCTCGTGACGCGATGAAGCGATCGTAGGCGGAGCGCGGCACGACCTGCACCGTAAATGACATCAATGCGTGATCGAGGCCGCAGAACTGCGCGCACTGCCCGACGAAGCGGCCGGCGCGGATCGGCGTCAGATCGAAAACGTTGGTCATCCCCGGAATCGCATCGCGCTTGAAGAGAAACGCGGGCACCCAAAATGAGTGCGTCACGTCGGCCGAGCGCAGTTCGATCTCGGTCGTTTCACCTTGAGGCAGGTAGAGCGTCGGCGGCGCGCCCGGCGTTCCGAAAACGTTGGCGCCGCCGGGGTAATCGAAGTGCCACGACCATCGAAATGCGGTAACGGCGATTCTATTCGTCGCGTTCGCGGCGACGTGGTCCACCGGTATCTCGAGCGCATAGGTAACGCCGAACAGGCCGCCCACCATGATTACCGGCAGCACGACGTAGAGCAATTCCAACGCCGTATTTCCGCTGAACTGTTGCGGCGCGCGATTCGCACGTCGCCGATAACGGATGAGGCACCACACGATGCATCCGTAGACGTAAAGCCCAACGAAAATGCCGGCGGCGATGAAGATGTACCAATCGGTACGCATCTGCATGCCATGGATGGACGCGGGGTTCGTCAACCACTCCACGCTCCAACTTTACCCAGAGTAGGCAAGTGTGGGCCGACGGCGCTTCGGGTAGGGACGAAGCATGGCCACGTCGGCGAGGAATGGCGCTCGGTCGCTTGCGCCGTTGCCTATTCGCGCGCACCCGCTCGTGCTTGGCGTCGTGCTCTTTCTCGCGTCGGAGCTCATGTTTTTTGCGGCGCTGTTCGCGGGCTACTTCGAGCTCCGTGCGAACCGTTCGGTCTGGCCGCCGCCGATGGTCGAGCTCAAACCGTGGGAGGCCGGCTACGGAACCTTCCTGCTCTTTGCGGCGTCGCTCGTCATGCTTCTCTCAACCAAAGCGATGGATCGCGGCAAGATGCGGACCGCGCGCTGGTGGACGTTGAGCGCGATCGTCGCGGCCATCGGGTTCGTAATCGTTGCGATTCACGGATACGCCGGCGACACGTTCGGCATCTCCACCAATGCGTACGGCTCGATTTACTACGCGATGACCGGGTTTCATCTGCTGCACGTGATCGTCGGCATCGCGATCCTGACGGCCCTGCTGATCGGAATGCGCAGCCCCGCGCTGCAGGTGAATCAGCGTGCGGGTGCCGAGGCAATGACCTATTACTGGCACTTTGTCTTCATCGTCTGGGTCGGCATCTTCGCAACGATTTACTTCGTGCGATGATGAAACGCGACGGCATCATTGCGTCGGCGCTGCTGTTAGCGATCCTCGGCAGTGCAGCGTTTATCGCCGCCTATTTCACCGGCGGCGATCGGCTCTACGAAGGCCTCGGCATTGCGGCTGCGGCGGTCGGTCTCTGCATCGCCGCGGCCGGCTGGGCGTTCTGGATCGTTCCCGAGGAGAAGGTTGTCGACGAAGTCGATACCTATCCGTCCTCGCTGGACGACCGCGCGACGCAAAGCGGCGAGGTCAGCGAGGGTTTACGTGAGCTCACGCGCTCGCGAGCACTCGTCGCGCTGTTGGTCGCCGCGCTGGGCTCGTTCGCGGCTGCACTGATCCTGCCGATTCGTTCGCTCGGTCTGGCGCCCGACGCTCTGCTCTTCCGCACGCGCTGGCGACGCGGCGCGCGCATCGTTCGCGATGACGGCACCCTCGTGCACGTGGACGACCTCAACGTCGATACGGTCATGACGGTTTTCCCCGAAGGGGCAACCGGCGATCCTCAATCCGTTGTGACGCTCGTGCGCGTTCCCGAGAGCATTCCCGGCACGGCAAGCGGCTATGTGGCGTACTCGCGTCTCTGCACACACGCCGGCTGTCCGGTCGCGCTCTACCGCGCGCAGGAGCGCGAGCTCATCTGTCCTTGTCACCAATCCGTATTTGACGTGCTCGCCGACGGGGCGGTCATCTCGGGGCCGGCCGATCACGCACTGCCGCGCCTCCCAATCGAAATCGGCAGCGACGGCATCCTTCGCGCCACGGACGATTTTTCTGAACCCGTTGGCCCCGGCTTCTGGGAACGCGGATGAAGCGCGTCACGACGATCGAGCGTTTCTTACTATGGGTCGACGATCGCGTTGGAACCGCCCACTTTTTACACCACGCGCTGCGTAAGGCGTTTCCCGACCACTGGTCGTTCATGCTCGGCGAAATCAACCTGTACGCCTTCGTGATTTTGCTTGCCACGGGAACGTTTCTGGCGCTCTTCTTCGACCCGAACACCGCCAAGACGATCTACGACGGCCCGTACCAGCTGCTCGACGGCACGCCGGTCTCGCACGCGTACCGTTCGGTAATGGCGCTGAGCTTCGAGGTCAACGTCGGACTGCTGATGCGCCAGATCCACCACTGGACCGCGCTGCTCTTCGTTGCCGGTATTGCGGTGCACATGGGCCGGATTTTCTTCACCGGCGCTTTTCGCAAGCCGCGCGAGATCAATTGGATCATCGGGTTTTTACTCTTTTGGCTCGCCATGTTTGAAGGCTTTACCGGCTACTCACTTCCCGACGACCTGCTCAGCGGCATCGGCCTGCGCATCGCGGTATCCGTGCTTCAATCGGTGCCAATCCTGGGCACGTGGCTGACGTTTCTGTTGATCGGCGGCGTCTTTCCGACCAAAGTGCTCCTTGGCCGGCTCTTCGTGCTGCACATCTACGTGGTTCCATTTACGCTCGCCGGGCTGATCGCACTGCATCTCATGGTGCTCTGGCGGCAGAAGCATTCGCAGTTCCCCGGTCTGGGACGGACGGAGCACAACGTCATCGGCTCGCCGCTCTTTCCGCGTTATGCTGCGAAGTCACTCGCGCTCTTCATGGCCGTCATCGCGGTGGTCAGCGTGCTCGGCGCTTTGGTTCAAATCAACCCGATCTGGGTTTGGGGGCCGTACGACCCGTGGAAAGCGGTGAGCCCCGCGCAACCCGATTGGTACATCGGCTGGCTCGAAGGCGCGCTGCGATTAGGGCCGCCGCTCGCGGTGCATCTCTTCGGACGGATGATTCCCTCGCTGTTTTGGCCCGCCGTGCTCTTTCCGTTCCTGCTCTTTGCCGTATTTCTCATCTGGCCGTGGATCGATGCGGCGATTCGCAAAGATCGCGCGACGCATCACCTGCTCGACAATCCAAGGGACGTGCCGTGGCGCACGGGCTTCGGCGTTGCGATGGTGATTTTCGCATTCGGCCTCGTCGCCGCCGGCGGCGACGACGTGCAAGCGAAGTACCTCCACGTCAACGTCCTGTCGCTCGTAACGTTCTATCGCGTGTTCTGCATTGTAGGACCGGTCCTTGGATTTTTCGTTGCACACCAAGTGGCGCGCGAGCTGCGCGAGCGCCACGGCGTCGGGAAAGCTCCGCGCGTGCGCTTGCGGCGCAACGCCAAAGGCGGATTCGAAGAGGAGCCGCTGCCGTGAACCCGGCCGTTCGATCGGCGGTTTTGCTCGCGGCGGCATTTCTACTTGCAACTGCCGCAGTGGCCGCTCCGATGGACCGGCTCGCCGACAATTCCTTCGGCTGGCATATGCTGCAGCATCTCGTGCTGGTCTATCCGGTCGCGCTGCTGTTGCTGCTGGCGCGGCCGCTCGATCTGTATGCGCGCGTTGCCGGTAAGGCTGCGGTCGCAAAGCTCGTCGGCGCATTGCGCCCGCTTCACGCATTGGCGTGGCCGCCGGTCGCGCTAACGATCTTTATCGGCGTATTATGGGCGACGCATTTTTCGCCGCTGTACGAGCTGGCGTTGGAGCGCCCAGCGGTGCACGCTTTCGAGCACCTGCTCTACCTCGCTGCAGGATGTATCTTTTGGCTGCCCGTCGTCGCTCCGCCGCCGCTGCGCCCCTTGCCCTATCCCGCTCGTCTCCTCTATCTCATCGTGGCACTGCCGCAGGGAGCGCTGCTCGGCATGGTGATTACGAGCGCGCGTCAGCCGCTCTACGCGCATTACGCCGCTCTTGCGGGCTCGGGCGCCGCACTCGCCGATCAAAGCAACGCCGCCGCCGTGATGTGGATCGCCGGCGGCCTGGCCATCTTCACCGCGCTTCTCACAACCCTCGCTGCCTGGGCGAAGCGGGAGCAAGACCCCCGTGTCACCCTGAGCGTGTCGAAGGGCGACACGGGGGCTCGACGCAACATAAGTGTGTGAAGCTTCTCCTCTCGATCGTTATCGCATTATCCACGGCCGCGCCGCCATCAAACGTACCGCCCGACGCCGCAACGATTCTGCAGCGCAGTCAAAACGCGTGGCACGGACTGAATACGTATCAAGTGCCGGTCACGATCAGCGGCAGCGTGCACGTGGCGATTATTTCGTTGCCGGTTCATATGTCCGGCACGCAATATTATCAGGCGCCCGACCGACAGGCGCTTCACATCAATAATCCCCCGCGCATTGCAAGCGGCCTCGGCGACACGCTGTCAACCCTGGGAACGCCGCAGACGTGGCTGAACGATTATGTGATCTCATCGCCGGCGACGCAGCCGCACGGGCATCACAACTCTTACGTGCTGATCGGAACGCCGAAGCGGGAAGGTCGCGTCAAGACGATGACGATGTACGTCAGCGCTACAACGTACGTCATCGAAGGCGTCACGTTTGCCTATACCAACGGCGCGACGCTCCAAGTGACGTTCGAGCATCATCACGGAATTTCGCAGTATCACCTGGCGCGCGCCGCCAAAGTCGTTGCCAAGTTCCCCTCGTACAGCGGCTACGCGACCATCGTCTACGGCGACTACACGATCAACCAGCCGATCCCGCCTTCGGTGTTCCAGAGAACCGTGTCACCCTGAGCGGAGTCGAAGGGTGACTCGCCAAAACCAAACGCAGTGCTCATCCTCGCCATCGAAACGTCGTGCGACGACACTGCCGCGGCTATCGTCCGTGACGGGCACGACGTGCTCTCGAGCGTTGCCACCAATCAAGACGAGTTTCACGCCAAGTACGGCGGCATCGTGCCTGAAATCGCGAGCCGGCGACACGTCGCGCTTCTTTCGGCGGCAGTTGAAGACGCGCTCGATCGCGCGACCCTCGATTTTGGTGATGTTGACGCCATCGCGGTGACCTCGGGTCCGGGCCTCATCGGCAGCCTCGTCGTCGGCGTTGCTGCTGCAAAAGCGTACGCATTCGCGCTGCACCGGCCGCTCTACGCCGTGAACCATCTCCACGGGCACGTCTTCGCGCCATTTCTCGATCGCCCGGAACCGCCGCCGTTTCCGTTTCTTACATTGCTCGTTTCCGGCGGTCACTCACAAATCGTCGCTGTAGAATCGCCGACCCGCATGCGCATACTCGGCCGGACGCACGACGACGCCGCGGGCGAAGCGTACGACAAGACCGCCCGGCTGTTGGGTTTGCCGTACCCCGGCGGACCGGCCCTCGATGCAATGGCGCAGCGCGGCAACGCTGCCGCCCACGCATTTCCGCGTCACCGCCCGTCCGGCGATTCGCTGCATCTCTCGTTCTCGGGTCTCAAGACGTCCGTCCGCTATTTCTTAGAATCCGACGCCGGCCGCGACGCGAAGCGCGAGGATGTTGCCGCTTCGTTTCAAGCGGCCGTGGTCGACGTGCTCATGGCACGCTTGCGCAGCGCCTACGAGCGCGCGTCTTACAACGCAGTCACGCTCTCCGGCGGCGTCGCCGCGAACTCCGCTCTCCAGGCCGCATTTCGCGCGTGGACTGAAAAGCACAATATTCCCGCCTTCATTCCGCCGCCGAAGTACTGCACCGATAACGCAGCAATGATCGCGGCGGCGGCGTACTACCAGCGCGATTCCGTACGCGCCGATCCGCTCACGCTCTGCGCGGATCCAAATCTGGCGTTCGAGCTTTCGGCAGCCTAACCCCGAGCGCGAGGGTCAGCAGCACGACCACGCCCATGTTGAGCGTGAGTGCCACGAAACCCGCATTGAGACCCGCAAGTGGAATCGGATGCATCGTCAGTGCGAGGGCCGCGCATTCACCCACGAACAGTCCAGACGCGATCGGCACGAGCGTGACGCGCTTCCAGAATAGCCCCAGCAAAATACCGGGCATGAACTGCGCTTGTCCGTTGTAGACGAACAAAAGCAAATCGACCAGCGACGCTTTCAAAAAGACCCACAGGTATAATGCCGTCGATGCGACCAGCACGATGAAGACGCGCGTCACCCAGGTCTGTGCGGCCCCCTCCTTCGCTACGCCGAAGATATCGTCCATGACGTTTTTCATCAGCTGACTTGCCGCCGCGAGCAAGCGCGTCGCCGACGGTAGCAAGCCCGCGAGCGTTCCCGCGGCGCAAATCACGCCCAGCAGCCAGAGCGGAAAGTGTGCCTGAAGCACGCGCAGATACGCGCTGTCACTTTGCGTGCCGCGCAAGCCCGGAAGGACGAGCGACGCGGTATAGCCTGCGAAAAAAAGCGGTACGATCATCAAGCTGTAGAGCGGCAAAAGCATAGCGTTGCGCCGAACGGTCTTCTCGCTCTTGGCGGCGTACGTCGCGGCGACGGCGTTCACGCCCGCAAAAAAGCCAATGGCGTTGAGAATCGCCGTGGTGATGAACCACAGCTTTCCGTTGCCCGCCGTCCAAGCGCCGATCGTAAAGGAGTGAGGACGTGCCGCAATCGCGCGATCCAGCATCGCTGCGGGCGATCCGAAGAACGCGATCGGCAAAACGAAGCCAACGATGGCAACGGCGCCGATCATCAGCGCATCCTTGACGATGCTCGCCCACGCCATGCCGCGCAGTCCGGCAGTGAAGACGAAGAGCGTGATGAGCCCAAAAGCGATGAGTACGGCGTGCGTAGCATCGATTTTGCCGAGGCCCGCGATGCCGAGGATGATTTGCAAGCCTGTGAGGTAGACCAACAGTGCGAGTGATTCGGTGAACGTCGAGATCAGCGCGGTGATTGCTCCGAAGCCTTTGCTTTGGTAGCGCGCGGCGAAGAAGTCGGAGAACGTCAGTAGGTCGCGTTCTTTTGCAAAACGCCACAGGCGTGGCAGATACAGGTAGGCTACGATGTACGCAGCGCCCCCGACGGCAAGCACGTAGTAGATCTCTGCGCCGCGGCTATAGACCCAGCCGGCGATGCCGAGAAACGTGAAGGTCGTATAGAGCTCGCCGCCCATCAGCACCCAGAGCAGAATCGTTCCGAAGGAGCGGCCTCCGACGATAAACTGCGCCGGATCGTTGCCGAGTCTGCGTACCGCAAGAAGCGCAAAAGCGATCGTGCCCAGCACCACGATTGCGACGATCAGCATGGGCAGCGGGAGGTTCATTCTTCGCGCATTCGCTCAATCGCGAAGAGGCATACCGGCGTCAGCAGCACCCATAGTAAAATCCACCACATGATCGGCGGCAGGCCGAATGGTCGCGGCCCGGTGGTTGCGATGAACGCCGGCACCACCAGCAGCGCGACCAGTGGAACTGCGATCAGCGCGACGCGCAACAAGTTATGCTGTTTTTATCAGTCGGGCTACCGTGACGGGGCAAGGGAAACCGTCGCACCCTCAAACAGTTCTTTTGGGTTCTTACTCACCCACTTCGCCCACGCTACCGGAGGGCCGCCTTGCGGATATTTCCATAATGCGACGTAACGCCCACGAGCTCGTGGGGAGCCTCCACGGGAAGCGACGGCGTAACCGCCTTCGATCCAGAACTTATCCGACGACGCCGCGTACGCGCCTTCCAGTCGCGTTTTTCCGACGATTTTTAGGACCGAGCCCGAAAGCGCGACACGGCATAGGGCGTTGCCATTCCGTATGACGACATATTGACCGTCCCACAGCAAATCCGACGCATCTTTCAATTCGTGGTTTACCGTAAGGTCGGTAAACTGATCGGCTCCCTTCGGCAGTTCGGCGTATAGCCGCCGGCCGGTGCTGAACTTTCCGAGGACGAACAAGTCGCCTTGGCCGTCATACACGACGCTGCCGTAATACGACGTATCGGGATTACTGTATACGGTGGGCGGTGCGTTTAAATCTCGATAAACGGCTACCCATCCGCCGCCGCTAGGTTCCTTGTCAACGCTATAGGCAATGTTATCGGTAGTCGGGTCGAAGGCGGCACCGCCGGCGACCTCGCCCGATACCAA
>JAMXLK010000113.1 GCA_024281075.1 Vulcanimicrobiia bacterium | reverse complement strand
GATCCACGGCGTCGTTGCAACCGGCCTCTTCTACAATCTTGCCGACGAGGTGATCGTCGGCGAAGCGAGCGGAACGACCCGCTCGCTCACCGTCATGCCTCGAACGTCGCGATCTCGTTAAGGTCGCGTAGACACGTCCACCACCGCGCGCCGTCGAACGCCAATGAACGCGCTTCGTCGGGCAGCGCGCCAATCGCGTCGAACTGCGGCCGGTCTTGCGTGACGTCGAGCGTGCCGAACTGTAAATGCTCCAGCTCGTGGTCGCCGGAAATCATATAGAAACGCTCGTGGCGTCCGAAACCGAAGCCGCCGCAACGCGTCGGCAGCGCGATTTCGCGGCGAACCGCCATATCGTTTTCCATGACCAAAATGCGGCGATTCGTCATCTGTCCGAGATAGAGCGTCGATTCGTCGGCAGCGAGAAACGAGCCGGTGAGATCGGGACACGGCGTCTTGCTATCGAGGTCGAAACCTTGCAGCGGATCGAGCCGATAGAGATATCGATCGTCTTCCTCGCCGTGCGCCACGACGACGCGCAGCGTGTCGCCCTCCGCCGTGATGCCATAAGGACGGCCCGGCGCCTCAATTTCCGCACGCACCTCCCAGCTCTCGGGATCGAGCGAGTAGATCCGGTCGGTCTCCCACGATCCGATCCAAAGCAGGCCGTGGGCATGCGCCAACGGATGTGGACGCGGTGCGGGCGACGGCCTCCGAGTAATTTCTAGAGTCGTTTGCATGCTGCTCAAGAAGGCCGGCACGCCGGCGAAGGTTGCGGCGTCAATCGCTGGAACTCGAAGCCGCATGAACAATTTGCGCCTCGTTCTCATTGCCGTCACCGCCGCAACGTTCTTTGCGGCATGCGCGGGCCGTAGCGTCACACCGGTTATGCCCAGCGCCGCGGTGCCCGCCGCTTCCGGCGTCGCCGCCGCCGCGAAGTCCTCGTATAAACTGCTCTACAGCTTCAAAGGATCGCCCGACGGCGCCAGCCCGCTGAGCGGTTTGGTGAGCGTCAATGGAACGCTCTACGGCACGACGCTGAACGGCTCGAGCAATTACTGCGCGCAAAGTTGCGGGAGCAACGGATGCTATCTCGGGTGCGGCACGGTCTACACGATCGATGGTTCCGGCGCCGAGAGCGTCGTCTATAACTTCAACGGCAACTTTCACAATGCCGGCGACGGCTCGTGGCCGTTCGCCGGCTTGACGGCATTGCACGGCCTGCTCTACGGCACGACGGCGGGTTCGGGTGCGCACGGCGACGGAACGGTCTTTCGCGTCAGCACGTCCGGTAACGAAAAAGTTCTCTATAGTTTCAGCGGCGGCTCGGACGCCCAGGATGCCCAAGCGTCGCTCATCGCCGTAAAGGGAACGCTCTACGGCACGAGCGTCTACGGCGGAGGTTCGGGATGCGGTGGAGCCGGCTGCGGTACCGTTTTTTCGATTTCGCGAAAGGGATCCGAGCACGTGCTCTATGCGTTCCAGGGCGGCAACGACGGCGAGCGCGTCTACGCACCGCTGACGTACCTGAACGGCAAGTTTTACGGCGCGACCCTGCAAGGCGGCGGAACCGGCTGCGGCGGCAACGGATGTGGAACCATATTCGAGCTGACGCCATCGGGTAGTGAGAACGTGATCGCCACGTTTGGCACCGGCACCAACGGCGCGTTTCCAAACGGATTGACGGCGGTAAACGGCGTTCTTTACGGCACCACCGAAGGCGGCGGCTCGAGAAGCTCCGGCGCCTTCTTCTCGGTCACTCCATCGGGTAATTTACAGTTTCTCTACTCCTTCAAAGACATTCCCGACGGAAACTTGCCCGGCGCAACGCTGCTCTATCACAAAGGCTTGTTCTACGGCACCACGGTCGGCGGCGGAACGAGCGGCAACGGCACCGTCTTTTCGATAAGCAAAACCGGCACTGAAAGCGTACTCTACAGCTTTCAAGGCGGAAGCGACGGGGCCGCGCCGCAAGCGCCGGTCACCATTGTGAAATCGAATCTTTACAGCACGACGTATAAAGGCGGCGGAACCGGCTGCGGCGGCTACGGCTGCGGAACGGTCTTTCGCGTAAAGATTTAGCGGCGCGACGGCTGCAACCGCATCAGGCCGGCAGCGTCGCGGTCGACCGCCGCGCGGCTGAACGGCAGCGGCTGCAGCACGCCGGAAATCCATGCGTGCGTGAGATCGGTGTAGTGACCGGAGCCCGGCTCGCCCGATTCGCCGCTGGGAATTGCAATGCCGCCGCGATCCCAGTCGCGCAAATCCCAGACGGCGCGAAACCCTTGCGCGAAACCGTCTTCTTGCAAATGGATCGTATACTCGTCGCCCGCGCCGGGTAACCAGTCGCCGTTGAGAAAGCCGAAATGCATCGGCGCGAGGAGATGTTCGATGCGCGTCCCGCCGGCTTTTCGCCACGGCGTCGTTTCGCTAACCGCTGCGAGTGAGAGCACGGAATCCACATCACGATCGAAACCGAAGACGGCGTTCGATTCGCCGCGCAACGCCGCCAGGCGTGCGCTGAACGCCGGGCCGTCGCGCAGCACCGCTTCGCGCAGCGAGTGCACGACCGCGGCGGCGCGCGACTGCGGCGCGTAACGCCCATCCCACCGCCGTAGCGCACCAAGCGTCTCGCCGTCTCCTTCGCCATACTGCGTGCGCCGCATTTGCAAGACGTCCCGCACGATTTCGAGGTCGATCGGCGAAAACGTGTCGAGCTGCATCGCCGCAAAATAACGAGCGTCGTAGCGTTGACGCGCACCAAGGAGCTCGGCGATGCGATAGGCGCGGTACGGCGGCTGAAACTGCGCCGAAAGCCGATACGGATAGCGCCCCGCATACGGTTTGTTGTTGGCGGTAACGACGATCGCTTCGCGCGACGGCGGCGCCGCGGGGAGCCGCGCGAACGGCATGGGCGCGAACGACTCGCGCAGCTCGCGCGCGGGGTGAACGTAACGCCCCCACGCGGGATCGTCCGGAACGATGCCGGCAACGTGGTACGCAACCTCGCCGCGGCGATCCGCCACGATGAAACCTTGCGGCGACCCCGGATAACGAGCCAGAACGTCCAGCGCGTCACGAGCATCGCGTGCGCGGTTGAGGGCGAGCTCAGTCGTAATGGTCGAACGCGACTGCGCGTAAACCGGCCAGCGCACCAGCGCAACGCGCGACGGATCGCTCTCGTCGGGCACGGAGAACTCGCGCGCCGTGCGATAATACACGATGCGAACGTCGCGGGCGAACCGAACGTGGAATCGCTCGATGTGCCACGCGCTACGCGCAAGACGGCCGGCCTCGAACACGCTCGTCGTCGCCATCGCCGCATTGGTGGAAGCCCAGGCGATGCGCTCGTTATGCCCCAATGCGATGCCTGGGATGCCGGGAATCGCAGCACCGGCGCAATGAAGCTGCGGCGATTGCAGATCGACGAGATACCAAATGCCCGGAACCGTCAAGTCGATGTGCGGATCGTTGGCGAGCAGCGCGGCGCCGTCGCTGCTGCGCCCCGCACCCGCGGCCCACGCATTGCTGCCGATCGGCGGACGCACCGTACGCGCGGCGAGATCGGACTCGTCGCACGTCGCTGGCGGTTTTGGTGTGCGCTCTGCCGGTTCTGCTCGAACGGTAACGTCGTAACGCGCGTCCGACAGCGGATAGAGCGCGTCGAAGCAGCGCGCACCGCGTTGCCGCCACACCGAATCGCGTGCAAAAATATCGTGCCACGAATCGGCAAGCTCCAACGACGCAACGATCGAAACCGCCAGCGAGTCCTTCAGCGTCCACGGTGCCGGACGGTAGAGCAGCATGCGAAACTCGACGGGCAGCGGTTGCGACGTCGCGGCTGCGTTGACGCCGTCGCTATATGCCGCCAGTGCCGCGCGGTCCGGCGGTGTGAGCGCGCTCAGTTGACGTCGCGCGATCGCCTCGATATCGACGGCACGCTGCAGCTTGTCGTAGACCAGCGCCTTGGCCCCGAGGACTTCGGCAAGCGTTCCGTAAGCGTAACGCCGGCTCAGATCGAGCTGAAAGAGCCGGTCCGACGCTTCGACGTACCCCTGCGCGTAAAAAAGATCGTGATCGTTCGCCGCGCGAATATGCGGAACGTCGCGGGCGTCGCGTACGATTGCAACCGGTTGGTATAGTCCGCGCGCGCCGATCGTGCCGCGCGTGGTCGCAAACGCATGCAGCCCGAGCGCAACATTCGCCGCATAGGCGCAGAGCAACGCGGCAAAACAGAGCGCCAACGCCACGGCCTGGCGCTTCAGCGCGCGACCCACCGCCGTCGCCGGCGCGGGGTCGGCGCTCTCGATTAGTCGGGGATCGGGTTTCTCGAAGAACCCCACGGCTCTGAATACGTTCAGCGGCCGGGGGATGCTCCCCGTGACTCGAACCCTAGGTGCATGGAAGCGCTCGATTTGCGAACGAAACCGCCGCGCAGCCCGTATGACGAGCTGGACGGCCTCATGCTGATGCCGCGTACGATCGACAAGCTGCGCGCGCAGCTTCCCGGGGGCGATCCGGGCGAATATTACATCAACGGCCCCATCAAAGGCATCTCCGGGTATCTGCTCGAGCGCCTTGGAGTTCGCGAAGACGACCTGCGCGAGGCGGTGCGCGATGCGTCATCCGAAGGCGACGTCGCTGCTTGGCTGCGCGAGCGCACGGACGCGTCGCAGTATCCCGCGATCAACGAGACGTTACGGCGCATCAAACCCAAGCACGCCGAAAACGAAGCCTGGCTGCGCGGCGAGTATGCCGCCACGCTCGACCAGCATCCCAATCTCGAGTTTATCATCGACATTCTCGACGCCGACGACAAACGGAGGTACGCCTCATGATCCGGCTCGTTGCCGCCGCGTTGGCCGCGGCGTTGCTCTTGGCCGTTACGCCGGCGGCGCCGTCGGATTCGGTCCTTCGCGCCTCGCTGCAGCGGGACCTCAGCGACTATCTCGCCGCACGCGCAAAGATCGAGCACATCTCGGCGATCTCGCTCAGCATCAGCCTTCACGGGCAACCGCAAAACATCAACGTTGCCGCCGGACACGCGCAATTCGGCGGCGAGGGAGCGGCCGCAACGCCGGACGACCTTTGGCAGATCGGCAGCAACACGAAAGCGTTCACGGCGGCCGTGATTCTGCAGCTCGAGGCCGAGAAGAAACTCAGCATCGATCAAACCGTTGGAAAGTGGCTTCCGCAGTACCCAGCCTGGAAACACGTGACGATTCGCCGGCTGCTCAACATGACCAGCGACATCCCGGGTTACGATAACGTTCCCGAAATGTGGGCTCCGTATGTGCGCGATCCGCAGCACATCTACACCGCGCCCGAGCTCGTCGGCTACGTCTATCCCGGTGCCCCTCACGCGCCCGCCCCGACGAAAGGCTACGCCTACTCAAATACCAACTATATCCTCTCTGAGCTCATCATCGAACGCGCAACCGGACACAGCTACGAGAGCGAGCTCGAACAACGCTTCTTCCGCCGGCTCGGATTGAACGACACCTATTATTCGGGGACCAAGTATCCGGCCGAGGTGCGCGATCGCATGGTCTCCGGCTATTTCTTCAGCCACGATGCCGACAACGCGCCGCTGCGACCGATTCTCGGACGGGACGTCCGCAACGACAGCGTGTCGTGGATGAAATCTGCGGGCGCGATCGTTTCGACGCCGGAAGATTTGACCCGCTGGGCTCGCGCGCTTTACGCCGGGCCGATGCTTGCTCCCAAACAGCGCGCCGAACTGTTGAGCATTATCTCCACCAAGAACGGCGAGCCGATTGCGAGCACGACCTTGAACGATCCGCGCGCCTTTGGATTAGGCGTCGCGCAGATGACCATGCCGCAGACCGGAACGATCTGGTACTACGAAGGGATCACGCTGGGCTACCGGATGCTGCACGTCTATCTGCCCCGCCAAGATGCCGTCTTCGCATTTGCATTGAACAGCCAGCCCGACGGGAAGGAAGATCAGTCCGGAAAGCTCGCGGTAACGATTTACGACACGCT
>JAMXLK010000112.1 GCA_024281075.1 Vulcanimicrobiia bacterium | reverse complement strand
ACGGAAACGCCGCCGAGAACGGCGGCGCTTTACTCCGAAAAGATCGTGACCGTTAGCGGGAGGCGATGAGCCGCTTGGCTCCCACGTAGCGAGACGCCCAATACGAGTCCGAGAGATGGCTGACCATCACGCCGTGGCTCGAGCTGGCGTGGACGAACCTGCCCTGCCCGAGATAGATGCCCACGTGCGAGACGCCGCCGTAAGTATCGAAAAAGACGAGATCGCCGGCACGGGGACCGCCGAGTGCGGGCCGGCCGAAGTCATACTGCGCGTCGGCCGTCCGTGGCAGATCGATGCCCATCATGGCAAAGACGTGCTGAACGAATCCGGAGCAGTCGAATCCGGATGTGCTTGTCCCTCCGAAAACGTAGGGGACGCCCAAAAACCGAAGCGCATCGCTGGTAAGGCGCTGCGCGATCTTCGAGGTCCGGGCGAGGATGCCGCCGGTCAGCCGCTGGATGCCGCCATGATGGCGAACGGTCGGCGTAACCAGGAGACGGGTGGTCCACTCGGCGACGTCCGGGCTGAGGGCCTGGGCGTTCGCCGTCGACGGGCTGGTGAAATCGAGTTGGGGCGAACTCGTTGCGGCTTCGGCTCGTTCTAAACTGCCAAAACCGCCTAATATCAGAGCAAATGCCCCTACAAGTAACGCATGACGCAAGAAACCGCTCCTCTTTCATGACACTTGCGGGGTTAGTTGACGGGTTCGGACGTGAAAGATCGCCCTAGGGCCGACCGGCCCATTCACCCCTACCGGTATGTCCCCCGCTCGGAACCTGTGTTCCGACTCAGTGACCTCTGTAGGCTATACCGAAACTCCGATGAGCTAGCTGCTCTGGGAGTCTCGTCGGGCGGCGCTTCGGCACAATACCGACTCACCCTCCCGCAATATTAAACCTCCGATTCATTAAACTACGGTGAAGCGAACCGCTCGACCTCCTGCTCGATCTGCGAAGCAAGACGACGCACTACTTCTTCTACTAATTCCGGATCGTCGCCCTCGGCCATCACGCGGATCAGCGGTTCGGTACCCGACGGGCGCACGAGCAGACGACCCGAATTGCCCAATGCAGCCTCCGCGTGCGCAATCGCGCGGCGCACCGTATGCTCTTCCATGATTTCGCGGCGCTCGGTGCGCACGTTCACCAAGAGTTGCGGCGCGTACACAACCGCGGCGACCAAATCGTGCAGCGTGCTTCGCTGCGAGACTAGGAGCCCAAGTAGCGTGATTGCCGTTCTCGGTCCGTCGCCGGTGGTGTTGTGGCGAAAGTCGATGACGTGTCCCGACTGTTCTCCGCCGAGCGCGTAGCCGCCCGCGCGCATCTGCTCCAGCACGTAACGATCTCCCACGGCGGCGCGAACCAAGTCGATGCCGCGCGCGCGCAGAGCGCGTTCAAAACCGACGTTGCTCATGACCGTCGCGACCACCGCGCCGCCGGTCAGTTCGCCGCGCGATTGCATCGAGCACGCTAATGCGTAGAGAACGTGATCGCCGGTGACGACGGCGCCCGTTTCGTCAACGAACAAAACCCGGTCTGCATCGCCGTCGAACGCCACTCCGACGACTGCGCTCGCGCCGGCCTCGCGCTGGCGGAGAACCGCTGCTTGCAGAGCGCGCAGATCCGTGGCGCCGCATTCCACGTTGATGCGGGCGCCGTCTGCCTCGCAGTTGATTTCGGTCACCTCGGCGCCAAGCTTGCGCATCGCATATGGCGCAATTGCATACGCGGCGCCGAAACCGCAATCCACCACGACCTTCAAGCCCGACAGATCCGCGCCGCCAGCATACAGCTCTTCGTAATAATGGCGACCCCAATTCTGCGCCAGCCGTGCCGTGCCGATCCCCGTGCCGGTCGGGCGTGCAAGCGGTTCGCCTAATGCGGCTTCGATGCGGTCCTCGAGGGAGTCGGCAATTTTGAACCCATCGGATCCGAAGAACTTAATACCGTTGTCGGCGATGGGATTGTGCGAGGCGCTAATGACGGCGCCGGCGGCGGCGCCGGTCGCTCGCGTGATGGATGCGACCGCTGGGGTCGGCACGATTCCGAGTGCGATCGCATCGCGCCCGACGGATGTGATTCCGGCGATCAGCGCCGCTTCGAGCATCGGTCCGGAGATGCGGGTGTCGCGGCCGACCAGGATGGGCCGGTTGTCACCATCCGGCAGCACGCTCGCCGCCGCCCGTCCGATCTGCAGCGTCAGCTCGGGCGTAAGATCTTCGTTCGCGACGCCGCGAACGCCATCGGTTCCGAAGAGCCGGCTCATCGCGACGGCGCCGTCCCCGCGACAAACCGCGCCTGCACCCGAACGAGATTCGGCGAGACCGCAACAACCGGCAACGGCACACCGGAAGCGTCAACGGCAACCGGCCGCACCATCTCGTCGATACTCTTCGGTTCGTTCGGCATTGCAATATCGGCGCGGACGCTTGCGACCTGCGTGAGGGTCGACGTCGGCGCACGTACGACGGCAGTGTCGGGGCCGATCGACGAAAAGCTCACGACGATGCCGGTGGGTTGCGTACCGACGTAGTGAACCGCAATCGGAAAGGTCCTCGCTTCGACGCTTTCAATCGTGAGTGTGACCGAAGCGGGGCTTAGGCTCTGCACCGCCACATCGGGCGCAACGAGCTGGACGGGGATATTATAAACGCCGGCCGCCTTATCGGCGAGATTGAGCACCGCTTTGATCTCCTCCGGCTTTACCGGAACCTGGCCCGGCTTTGTCTGCACCGTCACGACCGCTTCGTGATCGCCGAATCGCGCGACGTATCCGAGCGGCAAGTTGACGGCAGTAATCGGAATCGAGAGCTGCTGCACTTGCGTCGTTGCGACGATTGGATTGCCGGCCAGCCGAAAGTAGGCCCAGCCGACGATCGCCAGGGTCACCGCGAGGACCTTGAGCGCAAAGTTCTTTCGAACGATCTCCACGGGTTACGAAACTCGCGAGGCAGGTTCGCCGCGCTGCGTTCGCAGGCGCGACCGCAAGTGCGCGATGAGATCGCCTCGTCGCCGGCGCTGACGTGGGGGCCGCGTTACCGCGAGCAGCATCTTCACGAGCCGTTGTTCCTCGTCGACGGGCCGCGACAGCAGGCCCGCGCGCGCTATCGTAATCGCGCCGGTCTGCTCGGAGACGACCAGCACGACGGCGTCGGTCTGTTCGCTCAAGCCGAGCGCCGCGCGATGGCGCGAGCCGAGACGGCTCGTGACGCGCGACTGCTCCGAAAGCGGCAAAAAACATGCGGCGGCTTCGATCCGTCCCTCGCGGATCACCACCGCGCCGTCGTGCAGCGGCGAGTCCGGCGCGAAGATCGTCAGCAGCAGTTCTTCCGTAATGTCGGCGTGCAGCATGGTGCCGCTCTCGCAGTAATCTTTGAGGCCGCTTTGCTGCTCGATGACGATCAGACCGCCGCGATGGTTGCGCACCAGCAGAAACGCCGTGTGCGCCAAAATCACGATGGTGCGATCCTCGCCGCGGCCTGCCTCGCTGCCGTTGCGTTCCCAACGCAGAAAGCCGCCCCGGCCGATCTGCTCGAGCGCGCGTCGCAGCTCCGGCTGAAAGACGATCGGGATCGTCACGGCGGCGCCGACGAGCAAGAGCCGCAGAATCGTTCCGAGCAGCGTCAGGTGCAGCAGCGTCGCGATACCGAGCAGCGCGACCAGCACCAAGATTCCAATCAGGATCTGCACCGCCCGCGTCCCGCGAATCAAGACGAAGACGTAATAGATCAGAATGCTCGTCGCGATGATGTCGACGACGTCGGTAATGCCGACGTATCCCAGCGCGCTAGGCACGATCGATTCTCAACTCGAGAATGCGCTGCGGCTCGATCTCAGGTGCCTGCAAACCGATTGCGGCCAATTTTGCGACGACCGCCGCCGGTAAGGGCGAGAGCAGCTCTGCGACCCGCGCACTCGCGAAGCGCCGCAGCTCGACGTCCGCAGTTCCGAGGACCACGGCGGCCCGGGTGATGTCGGGATCCCATTCGACCACGGCTCCTCCGGCGCAGGGCCGGCATGCCAAAATGCCTGCCGGCCGCCCCGCTCCGCCGAGTGCTTCGAGCATCGGCGGCAAGGCTTCAGAGACCGCGGGGAAAAGTGCCAGTGCGATGACGGCTTTGTCGTATACGACTCCTGTGCACGCCGCACGAAGCGCGGCATGGTCGTATCCGTCGGGAAGTTCGAGCAGCGCATACGTCCGGCTCGCCCTCTCACTGGAGCGCCAAACGGCCGTTCCCCCTGCGCGCCGCACGGCATCGTCGATCTCGGCACGCTGTTTTGAATCGAGCATCCCGTCGATGCTCAGGGTCGAGTAAACCACGCTGCTCTCTCCGTTAGCCGTTCTAGTTATTCAATCTTGCGCGTAACGAAAACGCAACGGGCCCTCGTCGTTTCGACTGGCAAGAATTCCGCGTTAATTTCCGTTGACGGTGAGAGTGCCGTGCGAATCGCACAACTGCGGCGGATGGCGAAGGAACGTTTCATGCCGGTGCCCGGCGACGTCGTCACCGTTCGCATGCTCGAAGACGGACAGGCAGTCGTGGACCGCATCGAGCCCCGCGGATTCACGCTGGAACGGCGCAGCGCCGGCGGTCGCGCAAAGACGATGGCCGCAAACGTTGATTTACTCGTTACGGTGACGGCGCTGGCAAATCCGCCGCCGCGTTTGGTGACGCTCGATCAGTTGATCGCTTTTGCCGAAATCGAAAACATCGCAGCGGCGGTCATCTTCACCAAACCCGATCTTGGCGAACCCGACGAGATGGATCGACTGGTGCGACTCTATAGCGGCCTGGAATATCCAGCGCTCGTCATCAATCCCAAATTGGGCGAAAACATCGATGCGCTCCGGAAGCTCATCAACGGGCACCACGCGCTGCTCGCCGGGAACTCCGGCGTCGGCAAGAGCACGATCTTTCGCGCGCTCGGAGGCGAGTCGACGATCGGTGACGTTTCACGGTATGGTCTCGGCCGGCAGACGACCACGGCGGGACGCCTCTACCGGCTCGAGAGCGGATTCCTGATCGATAGCCCCGGCATCAACGAATTCGGACTCGGCACGATCGACGCCGCGACGCTGGCGCCGGCGTTTCGCGAAATGCCGGAGGTCGCAGCAAGGTGCCGGTTCACCGACTGCACGCACCTGCAGGAGCCCGACTGCGCGGTGCAGGCCGCCGTCAAGGCGGGCACGATCGCGCCGAGCCGCTACGCAAGCTACCGTAAGATGCTTCTGGAGCCGACGTAGCGGCCGCGCTTGGAGCCGGCCCGGCCCCGTGCTATGATACTCGCCGTGCCAAATATCAAAGCTGCGGAAAAATGGGTCCTGCAATCCGAAAAGCGCGCCGAGCGCAACAAGAGCGCCAAAAGTCGCCTGAAAACCCTCTATAAAGGCGCCGCCGAAGCCGGTGAGTCCGGAGTGGCTTCACGGGTCGAAAGTGCCTTCGATAAAGCAGCCGCACGAGGGATCATTCACCCCAATAAGGCCGCGCGCAAAAAATCTCGGCTGGCCAAGGCGGTGCAGCGCGGCGCAGCGGCGCCGAAGACGGCCAAGGGACGCGGCCGCAAAAAGTAACCCCGCCCTCTAGGGATCGACGTTCACGGCGAGCCGCGTCTGATGATCCGCACGCGCCGCCTCCAGAATTCGTTCGCGAACTAATCGCCGCAGCACGGGCCCGCGCGGGCCGCGCAGCGCGATCCGATACCGCCATTCGTTGTTGACCCGTGCGATGGGATAGGGCGCCGGCCCGAGGACTTCCGCCGTGCCGCCCTCACGAAGCCGCCGCGCGTATTCAAGCGCTGTCTCAGCAACGCGGCGGCGTTCCCGTCCGATCACGCCTAAGTAAACGAGCCGCTGCGCCGGGGGGAATCCCGCGGCGGTGCGCTCTCGCAGCTCCGCTCGCGCAAAGCCGTCGTAGTCGTGCGCGGCTGCAAATTGAATCGCCGGGTGATCGGGCGCGTAGGTCTGCACGATCGCTTCCCCGCGCCGGCTCCGCCCGCTACGCCCGCAGACCTGCGCGACCAAATCGAAGGTGCGCTCGGCGGCGCGAAAGTCCGGAACGGAGAGTCCCAAATCCGCGGCGACGACGCCCGCGAGCGTAACGGTGGGATAGTCAAGGCCCTTCGCGACCATTTGAGTGCCGACGAGGACATCGCCCACCGCTTCGAACTCGCTCAGAATCCGTGCGTGGTCGCCGATACGCGTCGTCGTGTCCGAATCCATGCGCAGCACACGAGCGTCCGGAAAAAGCCGCAGTACTTCTTCCGCGACGCGCTCTGTTCCGATACCAAGCTCGCGAATGGTCTCCATGCCGCACTGCGGGCACCGCTGCGGGAGTTGCGCGCGGTAGTCGCAATAGTGACAGCGCAGCAGCCGTTCGCTGCGATGAACCGCGAGTGCCACGCTGCATCGTGGGCAATGCGGCGAATGCCCGCAGTTGCGGCAGATGAGCGCGCCTGCGCTGCCACGCCGGTTGACGAAGAGCAGACTCTTCTCGCCGAGCCGCAGTCGCTCCGAAAGCGCCTGCACGAGCGCGCCGCTCAAGATTCCACGATTTCCGCTCTGAAATTCCGTACGAAGATCGACGACGCGAACGTCGGGCAGAGGTTGAGCAGTTGCGCGTTCGCGCAGCTGCAAGAGCGCGATGCGGCCGGCTTTGGCAGCAGCGTAACTCTCAACGGACGGCGTTGCGCTCCCGAGCAATAAGACGCCGTTCTCACGTTTCATTCGTTCGTGAGCCACCGCGACCGTTTGATAGCGCGGTACGGCCTCTTGCTTGTACGACGGATCGTGCGATTCGTCGACGATGAGCAACCGCACGGCGCGCAACGGAGCGAAGACCGCGCTACGTGCACCCACGACGACGTCAATCTCTCCGCGCGCACAGGCTTGCCAAGCCTCGAATCGTTCGCGCTCGGAGAGCGCCGAATGGAGCACCGCAACGCGATCGCCGAAGGCCGTTTCAAATCGACCCGCGGTCTGGGGCGTCAGCGAGATCTCGGGCACCAGTACGATCGCGCGCCCGCCATTGCGCAGAACGTTCTCGATGGCACGCACGTAAATCAGCGTCTTGCCACTCGCGGTGACGCCGTAGAGCAGCGCAGCGTTAAACTCTCCTTCCGCCAGCGCCCCGTCTAGCCACGCGAGGGCGCTCGCCTGTTCATCGGTAGGAATCAGCGCGGGCACAACCGGTTCGCCGGCACGGCGTTGCGCCTGCGGCCGTACGTACCGCTCGCACAATGCGCCGCTTCGCACGGCCCGCGCGATGACCGCTGCGCTGTAACCGGCGAACACGGCGTCCGCCCGCGGAATGCCGGGCCGCTCGCGCACCAAGGCGAGCAGTGCTTGCGCTTTCTTCCCACGGATCGGACGATCGCCCGGCTCGAGGACGCTCACGCGGTACTCGGTCGTTCGGGGGTCGACGACGCGACGCTCGCGCACGAGCGCTCCGGCTCGCACGAGAGCACGCGCAGATCCAAGCAGAGCGGCACGGTCAGCGATACGCCGTGCTTCAGGATGACGGAGCAGTTGTTCGAGGGTGAAACCGTCGGCGAGATCGTCCCAAATCAGTCGAATCAACGCGCTTGGGACGGATCGCAGTCTGCGCGGATCCGGCCGGCCGGCCCGCACGAACGAATCGCGCACGCGCGGAATTGCATCGGCCAGCACGACGGCCGAAAGCGCTTCTCCCAACGTGCAGAGATACTGCCGCGCCATAAAGCGCGCCAGTTCCAACCCGCCCTCGTCAAACGCGCGTGGTACGTTTAAACGCTCGGCGATGTTTTTGAGCGTCTGCGGCGCGCGCTCGATCTCGCGCACCGGCGACACGATGAAGGCAAGCATTTCGCGGCGGCCGAGCGGAACGCGGACCACGTCCCCGATCTCAACGCTGAGGCGGCCGGCATCGTAGGTGAGCGGTAAATCGAAGCGCGACGATCGGATCGCGGGCAGCGCGTCAACGACCCGCATCCACCGTCCCAGGCGGCTCCGAGAGTTTTGCGAGGACCGCTCGGACTCTGCGAGGATCGCACTCGATTCCGTACTCCACGTCGCCGATTGCGCGCGGCAGCACGAACCTCAGCCGGCCAGCTCGTTTCTTTTTATCGCTGGTCATCGCCGCGAAGATTGCATCCGGCTCGAGGCTGATTTGTAACGGCAGCCCCAAGAGCGTCAAGAGCGCCAGCACGCGTAAGTACTCGCGCTCGCTGAATCGCCCGGTGCGCAGCGCGAGCAGGCCCGCGGCTCGGAGTCCAACTGCCACGGCTGCGCCGTGCGGTACGGCATAGCTCGACGCGCGCTCGATGGCGTGCGCAAACGTATGTCCGAGATTGAGCACCGCCCGCGATCCGGCTTCGAGCCGATCGTCGGCGACCATCATCGTCTTCACCTTCACTGCCGCGTCGATCACGCTCACCCAGGGCCACCGAGAGAACGGGTGCGGCGCGAGCTCTTCCAGCGATTCGAAAAAATCGCCGCCTTCGATGATTGCGGCCTTCACGATCTCCGCCAAACCTTCGCGCATCGCGCGCGGCGGCAGCGTACGCAATGCGGACACGTCGCAAAAAACCGCTACGGGATCGCGAAAGGTGCCCGCAAGGTTCTTTCCTCCGCGCAAATCGACGCCGGTCTTACCGCCGATGGCCGCATCGACCATCGCGACCAGCGACGTCGCGACGTGCGCGTATGCGACGCCGCGCATATAAATAGCGCATGCAAACCCGAAGACGTCGCTCGCCACGCCGCCGCCGGCTCCGACGACGAGGCCGTCGCGCTCCACGCCGGCGGCCACCAGCGCGTCGACGACGCGCTCGACCGTGGCGAGCCGTTTTCGCCGCTCCCCGAGCGGGACGACGATCGGCGTGCGAGCGGCCAAGGCCGCGCGAAGGCGCGCGATGCTTGGACGGAGTTTCGAGTTCGCATCGGCGAGCATTGCGCTCACGGGACCGCGCCGGCGTGCGAACGCACGCAACTCGCCGTCGAGATCGTCGCCGATCAGGATTGGATAGCCGAGATCGTTATTGAGCGACGGTTCCACGCAGCCACTCGACGATTTCGGCGACGACCGTTGCGTCGCTGCGCCGCGCCGCCTCGACTACGTGATCCGCTTTTTCGTACTCCGGAATGCGGCTTGCGTACAACGCGCCGACGCTTTCCAGCGTCGGCGACGCTCCAAGCACCGGACGAAGCTCGCGGCTGCGCCGTACGCGCGCCAAAATTTGCTCGGCGGGAACCTTCAGAAAGATACGATAGGCATGCTCGCCGATAAGGTTCCGATTGCGCGGCACGGTCAATGCTCCGCCGCCGAGTGCGATGACGGTCGCCGCATCACGCGCGAGCGCCGCTTGAATCGCGTCGCTCTCGTATCGCCGGAACGCCGTTTCACCCTCGCTTGCAAAGATCGCCGCAATCGGACCGTGACTTTGAACGATTAGCGCGTCGGTGTCGCAGAACGGCCAGCGCAGTTTTCGCGCCAGCTTGCGGCCGATCGTGGTTTTGCCTGAGGCCATGAATCCAACGAGCGCCACGTGGCGCTTCATTCGAAGAGCGCGACCGCGGCGGCGCGGCTGCGCTGTAAATTGTCGAGCGTCTCTTCCATCGAATCGCCGCCGTATTTCTCCAGCAGCGGCGTCATGAGGGCGAGGCGGACCATCGCCTCGCCGACGATACCCGCGGCCGGCACCACGCAGACGTCGCTGCGTACGATCGTCGCCGGCGCATCCGTTCTCTGGTGCAGATTGACCGACGGCAACGCTTTCATCAAGGTCGGAATCGGTTTCACCGAGACGCGCAGCGTGATCGGCTCGCCGTTGCTCATCCCGCCCTCGATGCCGCCCGCGCGATTACTCTTACGTACGACGCGCCCGTCGTCGAGCGCGAAAACGTCGTGTGCTTGAGAGCCCGGCGTGGCGGCCACATCCGCGCCAAGCCCGATCTCCACTGCGCGAACCGTCTGCATTCCCATCACCGCACCGGCGAGCATGCCGTCGAGACGCTCGGCCGGCTGTCGATTGCTCCCGACGCCGGCCGGCATTCCGTCGATGCGAACGATGAAGCGGCCGCCCAGCGTATCGCCGGCACTTTTCGCCGCATCGATTGCGGCGACCATCGCAGCCGCTGCCTCGGCGTGCGGACACCGAACGTCGCTGGACTCCACCTCGGATTGCTCCCATTCGTCGAGCTCCGGCGCTTCGACGTTGCCGATTTGACTCACGTAGCTGCGCGTTCGAACTCCGAGCGCCGCTAAAAACTGCGCGCAAATCGCCCCGAGCGCGACCCGCATCGCCGTTTCGCGGGCGCTTGCGCGCTCGAGCACGTTGCGCAGATCGCGCTGCCGGTATTTCAGCGCGCCGGCATAGTCGGCATGGCCCGGACGCGGGTTCGTTAACGGCTCGCCCGAACCCGATATTGGATCCATCAACGCCCGATTCTTTGGCGTCTCGTAGTCGCGATTACGGACGATCGCGGCAATCGGCGAGCCGAGCGTTTCGCTTCCGCGAACGCCTGCAAGGAACTCGATCCGGTCCCGTTCGATCTTCATGCGCGCGCCCCGGCCGTAACCGCCCTGTCGCCGCGCCAGCGTGTCGTCGATCGCCGAGACGTCAAGGCGCAAATGCGCCGGAATGCCGTCGAGAATACCGACGAGTGCCGGCCCGTGCGATTCACCGGCCGTGAGATAGCGAAACATTACCGCGTGGTTCGGCGGCGCTCGGCGCCGCTACTTCACACTGCGTGCGCAGCCGTTGTAACGCGAGACGATGAAGTCGCGTCACGTGGCGGCGTGAGTAGCCCAAGCGGGCCGCCACCTCCGCGACGGTGCGGCATTCAATATGAATGCCGATCACGATGCGGCGCTCCAGCGGCGGCAGTGGCCTCAGCATCGCTTCGACCGTCAATCGGTCGAGCAAATCGTCGATGCCGCCGGTTTGACTATCGCATTCGCTTCCGCTCAGAAAGTCGAGCGGTAACGTCGCCGGACGCGCACGGCCTCGGTCCCGAACGTAATGCATCAGCTCGCCACGAACCAGCAGCGACGCGAACGCCTCGAACGGCGGTCCATTCGGCGACCGATAGCGATCGGCGGCCTTGATGAGACCGATCGCGCCGACCTGTTCCAGATCGCCTCGCTCGAGCCCGCAACGCCTAAAGCGCCGGGCGGCCCGGCGACAGAGATACCAATATTTTGCAACGAGACGCTCGCGCGGAATTAACCGCCGGCGCGTTGCACCGCAGCGAAGAGCCACACCCATACCCTCCGTTGCTAATCGTTATAGCGTAGCCGATTTCAAAGCGCAATAGGGTTGCAGGACTTTGCCAAAGGTGACGCTTACTCTGCGCACCATGAAAGCGTCGCGCGGCGTTCTGTTCGTCGCGCTCGCGCTGCTCGGCATCGCGGCACTGCGCGATCTCGCACGCCTGGGTGACGCGCTTCCGTGGCGCCAACTCTACGACTTCGGCGATTTCTACTGTGCCGGCGCCGCGCTCGATCGCGGCGCCGATCCTTATCGCTACGAACCGCTGCATCGCTGCGAGCACGCCATTAGCACGAACCCCGTCTTCCGCAGCGACGCGCAACGCGTCGTCCCCGCGCCGCTTCCCCCCTACGACTTTCCGCCGTTCATGCTGGCTGCGCGGCTGCCGTTCACGCAGGCACGTGCGATCGATGTCGCCGCGATCGTCGTTGCGCTGCTACTCGCACTATGCGGTCTCGCGCTCGTAGCGGTGCCGCTCGACGTGGCAGCGCTGGCGCTCGTCTTACCCGCAGGATACGTCTTGCTCAATGCCGGTCAGGTCGTACCGTTTGCGCTCGTTGCCTTGATTTTCTGCGGCGTCGCGCTTGCGCGCGGGCGTCCGCGCTTGGCCGCAATCTTCGCCGCATTGACCGCCGTCGAACCCCATCTCGGCATCCCGGTCTGTCTTGCGCTGTTCATCTGTGCACCGCGCACGCGCGTGAGCCTGCTCGCAGCTGCCGCGGCGCTCATCACCATCGGCGCGTTGCTCGTCGGCATCGCAGGCTTCGCGGAATTCGTCACGCGCGTGCTTCCCGCGCAAGCTGCGTCGGAAGCCGGCTACGTTTATCAATATAGCTTCGCCTATCTCTTGCGAACGGCGGGCGTTCCGACGGGGCCGGCGCTCTTTTCGGGCGAGCTTTCCTACGTCGTCATGTTGACCGTCGGGATCGTGCTGGGCAGTCGCGCGGCACAGCGCGTCGGACGGCCGGAGCTGCTTGCCTATATTCCCGCGGCGTGCAGCATCGTTGCCGGCCCGTACGTGCACATGGTCGATCTCGCATTCGCCATTCCCGCGGCGCTCGTGTTAACGGTTTCGCTGCGCGGTACTGCCCGCGAGGTGGCCATCGCCGCACTCTGTCTGTTGACGGTGCCGTGGATCCCGGTTTGGATCACGAAGAAACTCTTCTTGGCAACTCTCTTTGTCGTCGGCGCGCTGCTCGTCCGGCTGCGTTCGCGGGCGATCGCGGGAACCGCTCTGTTTCTAGGAATCGCCGTCGCGATTTATTTGCTCGAGCTCACTCCGCCGCCGCCGCTGCTGGCGACGACGATCGGACGTTTCGCGCCCACCGATCTCGCCCAGCACGCGTGGAGCGCCTACGTCGAGCAGTTGGGCAGCGGCACGGTATTATGGCTGCTCGTGAAGCTGCCGACGTGGCTGGGGCTCGCGTCACTGCTTGCGGCGTGCTGGGCCGCTTCGCGCACGCCCCGCCGCACCGCTCAAGCGTGATGCAGCGCGATCCGCAGCGTCTTGCGATCGCGTTGGTGCTGTTGCTGCTCGGCGTCGCAGCGTTGCGCGATCTGAGCCGGCTCGGTGAGGCCGTGCCGTGGCGCGGCATGGACGATCTTGCGGACTTCTACTGCGCCGGCGCGGCGCTCGACGCCGGCAAGAGTCCGTACACGTACGAGCCCTTGCGCACGTGCGAGCACCGTGCCAACACCGGCGACACCTTCCGCGCGCGGCTTTTCCAGAGCAATCCCGGCGTTGCGGCTCCCGCCCCGCAGCCGCCGTACGACTTTCTTGCGTTTATGGCGCTCGCGAAGCTGCCGTTCGGCGCGGTGCGCATTGTGGCCACCCTCGCGATTTTGTTCGCCGTCGTGCTGTGCGTCGCGGCACTGGGCGCCCTGGGTTTGCCGTGGGAAGCCGCCGCGGCATCATTGGCGCTTTCGACGGCCTACGCATCGCTCAATACGGGACAGATCGTTCCGTTCGCATTGCTCGCGCTGATTTGCAGCGGCCTTGCTTTGGCACGAAGACGCGATGCAATTGCAGGGAGTCTCGCTGCGCTCGTCGCGATCGAGCCGACCGTAGGCGTCCCGGTCATCGCTGCGCTACTACTCTTCGTACCGCGCTCGCGCGTTGCGGTCTTGGCGACGCTCTCGGCACTTTTGCTCTGTTCGATGCTGCTCGTCGGGCCCGCCGGGATTCTGTCGTATGTGACGTCGGTGCTGCCGGCGCACGCCGCGACGGAGCTCCATTTCCCGTATCAATATAGCCTTACGTACGCGGCCGCGTTTTTCGGCCTCGATTCGGACGTTGCACGTGCCGTCGGCTTTTTGGGATACGTCGCGCTCGCCGTCGCCGGATTGATCTTGGCGTCGCGAGCGAGCCGCGCGCTGCGCCGGCCCGAGCTTCTCGTTTTCGTGCCCGCGCTCTGCTCGGTTTTCGGCGGTACGTTCGTGCACGCGGAAGAACTTTGCTTCGCGTTGCCGGCACTGCTCGTCTTTGCGACGGTATTGCAGGCGAGGCTGCGTATCATCGCGGTGCTCGCCCTTTGCACGCTCTCGATTCCCTGGATCTTGGTTTGGGGCGAAAAACAGCTCTTTCTCGCAAGTCTCTTCGTCTGCGCGGTCATACTGGTGCGGCTGCGCGTCGACCTTCGCATCGCCGCGGCCGCGCTCTGTGCGTTTGCCGCGGTAATCTATCTCTTCGAGCTCAACCCCCCGCATCTGCCCGCGCCCTTGCGTCTGCCGCGCGTCTACGCTCCCGACGAACTCGTTCAGAACGAATGGCGCGCGTACGCGGAAGGACGAAGCACGCACGACCTGCTCTGGTTTGGGATCAAGCTGCCCTCGTGGGCCGCGCTGGCTGCGGGCGTCATTGTCGCCTTTCGGACGGGCAAGCGCGCCGCAAAGGTCTAATCGCCGGTGCTGCGATAAGTTTGCACCATGGTCCCCCGCATTTTGGCCCTTGCCGGCGCGGTCCTGATGCTTTCGAGCGGCTGCGGCGGCGGTGGCTCGTCGGGCTCGGCGCCGTTTCTGCCGCTGCCGCCCTCACCGAAGGGCAAGTATTTCGATCACATCGTGATCCTCGTTCAGGAGAATCGGACCTTCGACAACCTTTTCGCTACGTTTCCCGGTGCCGACGGCACGCGCGTCGGCAAGACGCACAACGGAAGCCGGCGGTTGCGCATCGCCGATCTGTATAGCCCGCTCAACCCTCGAAATCGCTATGCCTTTTGGAAGACCGATTGTAATTCCGCGGCTAACGGACGCTGCCGAATGAACGGCTTCGATACGGTTCCGGTCGGCAATTCGCCGGGCAGTTACGTCTACGAATACGTGAACCCGGCGCAAATCAAACCATACTGGACGATGGCGCAGCAGTACGTCTTAGCGGATCATTTCTTCCAGCCTCAGGGCAGCAGCAGCTTTACCGCACACCAAGATCTCATCCGCGGCGCAACCGACATTGACGCGAATCATAGTCTCATCGATTTACCAACGAGTACGCCGTGGGGGTGCGACGCACCGCCCGGAACGGTGACGTCACTCATTACGAACGACAACCGCTACGAGGTAAACCAAGGCCCGTTTCCGTGCTTGTCGTATCGCACGCTGCGCGATTTGCTCGATGCGGGTTCGGTATCGTGGCGGTATTATTCGCCCGACGTGCGGCTTCCGAGCGGCGCCGTTTGGGCAGCCTTCGACGCCATTCATGCGGTCCGCTACGGGCCTGAGTGGTCGACGAATCAAGTCTCGCCGGAAAAGAAAATCTTTACCGAGGTTCAACGCGGCACGCTTCCCGGAGTCTCGTGGGTGATTCCCGACTACAATAACTCCGACCACGCCGGACGAAGCGGCGACACGGGGCCGTCGTGGGTGGCGCAGGTCGTCAACGCGATCGGTCAGAGCCCGGCGTGGGATACGACGGCAATCGTTATACTCTGGGACGATTGGGGCGGGTGGTACGACCACGTTCCGCCGCCGGGGCGCCACCGCGCCGGCGGTTTGGGCTTCCGCGTTCCGCTGATCGTCGTTTCACCGTTTGCGAAAGACGGTTATATCGCACATGCGCAATACTCGTACGGCAGCATCCTCCGCTTCATCGAAGACAATTGGGAGCTGGGACGCCTTGGTACGAGCGATCAAAGCGCGGCCGATTTCGTGCCCGATTTCTTCGACTTCAATCAGAAAGCGCGCCCGTTTCAGCCGATTACGACGCGCTACTCCAAAGAGTATTTCCTGCAGCAGCCGCCGTCGGGGAAGCCGGTCGACGACGACTAGCTAGCCGGCAATAACCGGCCGCAGCCGCTCGACTTCGGCGCGCATCTGAATCCAGCCGCGAAAGTTGGCATGGAATTCGTCGTCGGCCGCCGGCGTCGCGACGTGTTCGAACGGGCTGAGATGCCGGTCGATTCGCAATCGCTCGTACAGCTCGAGATCCTTCGCAATCTCGCGCTTGCCTTCGTGCGTAAGGTATGAAACGCGCGCGCACCGTGCGGCGGATATTCGCTTACGCGTTTCGGCGTCCAGGTCCAATTCGTCGTCCTGCACGAGCGGCGTGTGCCAATCGCCGGAAGCAATTGCGCGCGGTTCGCTCGCGTCCATCGCCGTCCGCATGCGCAGTGCCGCTTCACGAATCTCCGGCTGCGCGTTGGGCGCGCAGCGCAGTTCGAAGAAGTTCTGCCACTCGGTCGAGGTCACGATGACGGTGTGCCAGAGAAACGGTTCCAAAATTCGGTTGAGCTCTTGTTTGTGAACTTTGAGCTCGAGCAACGCCTTCGCATGTCGTACGGCGTCGTGGCGGGCACGTAGCCATTCTTGCAGCGCTGCGCCGGCTTCGTCTTCCGACAGCGTTTCATTCGCCGACATGCCGGCTTTGTTGCGGCCCCACTCGAGCGGCACGACCGGATCGTTTTCCACGCGCTCGATCAACCTTGTGCTCGGAACTGCGCGCGACGATGCGCTCGACCTTGAAAAAACTCTGTGTGTATTAAATTCCGCCAAGACGAAGCGCGGGAACGTTACCTCGAGCGTGGTGAG
>JAMXLK010000111.1 GCA_024281075.1 Vulcanimicrobiia bacterium | reverse complement strand
TACGGAGCCATCGAACGCTCGAACGGACGGGTGCGGCTGATTGAGGCCGGCGTGGTCGTTACGACGGCTCGCGGCACGCTCGAAGAGCGCCTGCGCGAACTCTACGGCGGCATTTGCGACGTGATCGCGCAGACGAACCCCGAGCTCGTTGTGATCGAAGAGCTCTACACCACGTATAAGAATCCTCGTACGGCATTGCTCATGGGTCACGCGCGCGGCGTGCTCTGCTTGGCCAGCGCGCAGGCCGGAGTCGCAGTTCACACGCTCGGCCACGCTCGCGTCAAGCGTGCACTCATCGGCTCGGGAAGCGCCCGCAAAGAACAAGTCAACGCGATGGTGACGCGGCTGCTGGGATTGAACCGCGCACCGAAGCCGCACGACGTCTCGGATGCGCTGGCGCTCGCCCTGGCGTTCCTCAACGTCGTAGAACGACGGCCGCTTCGCTCGCGTGTTCTCTAGAATCTCCGGCGCCCTCGTCGAGCGAAGCGGCGAGGCGGCCGTGATCGAGGCTAACGGCCTAGGGTACGAAGTGATTCTTCCTCCGTGCATCGCCGAAAAGGTGCCGGCAACGCCCGGCGACCGCGTTGCACTGGAAATCTACGCCGTGGTAAACCTCGACGGAAACAGCGGACGCTTCACCTACTACGGATTCACGAACGCCATCGAGCGCGAATTCTTCGAAGCGCTGCTGACCGTGGCGTCCATCGGTCCGCGCTCGGCGGCGCGCGCGTTCAGCGCTCCGATGTCGACGATCGCTGCAGCGATCGATCGCGGAGATCACGCATTTTTGAAGGGCCTGCCGGGGATCGGTCAGCAAAAGGCGCGCGACATCGTCGCAAAGCTCCAGGGTAAAGTTGCGAAGTTTCTGCTTATCCGCGACGCCCCGGCCGCCGCTCCGAAGCCGATTCCGGACTTTGCCGACGCGGCGCTCGAAGTGCTTTTGCAGCTCGGATACAAACGCGCCGAAGCCGAAACGATGATCCGCCAGACGATCGAGGCCGACCCTGAGATTCGAGACGCCGAACTATTACTCGCGGAAATTTACCGGCACAAGGCGAAGGAAGATCGTCGATCATGAGTGCGCGCCGGCGTCTGCTCGGTCCCGGAGACGTTGCGGCGGAGTCACACGAGCCGCCGCAATCCGATCGCATCGTCGATCCAAAAGATTCGTTCGCCGAGGAACTCTACGGCGCAAGCCTGCGTCCGCGATGCTTTGACGACTACGTCGGGCAGGAGCGCGTCGTCGAGAATCTCCGGATTGCAATCGATGCGGCGAAGCGCCGCGGTGAGCCGCTCGAACACGTCCTCTTTTACGGACCGCCGGGCCTGGGCAAAACGACCTTGGCCGGTTTGATCGCGCGGGAGCTGGGCGCGAACTTTCGGCCCACCAGCGGACCAACGCTCGAAAAGCCGAAGGACCTGGTCGGCATTCTGACCGCGCTTGAAGACGGCGACGTTTTCTTCGTCGACGAGATTCACCGGCTGGGGCGCGTCGTGGAAGAGTTTCTGTATCCGGCGATGGAGGATTTTCAGATCGACTTCGTCGTCGATCGCGGTGCCTACGCCCAAACGCTGAAACTTCCGCTGAAGCGTTTTACGCTGGTCGGTGCGACGACGCGCGCCGGAATGCTCACGGCGCCGCTGCGCGAGCGATTCGGCATCGTGCATCACCTCGATTACTACTCCGTCGCGGAGCTCGAGCGGATCGTGCGCCGCTCGGCCGGCGTCCTAGGCGTACCGATTGACGCCGACGCGGCGCGGACGATCGCGTCGCGCAGCCGCGGCACGCCGCGCGTCGCCAATCGCCTGTTGCGGCGCGTGCGCGATTTCGCCGAAGTGCGCGCAAACGGACACATCACGGCGCCGATCGCCGACGAAGCGTTGGAACGTGAAGGGGTCGACGCACTTGGCCTCGACCGCATCGACCGCGCATTCTTGCAGACGATCCTGCAGCAGTATCGCGGCGGTCCCGTCGGCATGGGGGCAATCGCCGCAACGCTCACGGAAGACGCGGAAACGCTCGAGGACGTCGTCGAGCCATATTTGCTCAAAGAAGGCTTCGTCACGCGCACCGCGAGCGGACGCCGCGCGACCGCGCGTGCCTACGACCATCTCGGCATCGCGCAGCAAGCACCGGCGCAGGAGCGGCTCCTCTAACGCGGCGCGCGAAGTTTTTGGCAATTGCCGCCGCGCCGCTGCTCGCGCCGCGCACGGCGCGCGCGCAGAACGACGTCGATCCCGCGATGGCATCGCAACGCCAAGCGCTGCGCGTGCTGCTCGGACACGGCGACGCGGCAGCCGTCTCCGCCGACCGGTTCACGTTGGACGGAAGACTCTATCGCGGAACGTTTCAACGACAGGACGACGGCTCGATCGTGAATCTCGTCGATCTCGAAGAGTATCTTTACAGCGTCGTTTCGACCGAGATGCCGGCGAGGTGGCCGCCTGCGGCGCTGCAAGTGCAGGCCATCTGCGCCCGAACCTACGTGTTGCAGCGGAGCGATCCCCGCCGCAATTACGATCTCGTTCCGTCGGAACTCGATCAAGTCTACGGCGGCGTCACCGCCGAAACGGCCGGTGCGACGAGTGCAGTCGATGCGACGTCGGGCGAGGCGCTGGCCTTCGCGCATGCGTTCGCCTCCGTCGCGTATTCTTCGTGCTGCGGCGGCCACACCGAATCTTCGGCGGACGCATGGGGTAACGCGGCGCTCCCATATCTCGGCGGCGTGCCCTGTCCTTGGTGCATCGATTCCCCGAACTACCGTTGGCAGCGAAGCCTTGCGTTCGATACGCTGACGCAACGCCTGACTCGCGCGCTGCCGCCGGCCTCGAGAGTGCAAGACCTTCGCATCGAGGCTCGCGACGCCAGCGGGCGCGCGCGTGCGGTCGACGTCGTGACCGATCTTGGCGACGCCAACGTGCCGGGCAGCCTCTTCCGGCGGTCAGTCGGCGCGCGAGTGGTACCGAGTCTGTTGATCGGGAGCGTCGCGCGGACGCCGGACGCAGCCGCCGTGGCGATCGACGGTAACGGCTTGGGCCACGGCGTCGGACTCTGCCAGTGGGGCGCCCGGGGCATGGCGCTTGCGGGACGTTCCGCAGCAGAGATCCTCAGTTTTTATTTTCCGGGCACGGACCTTCAGCATCTCACGTAACGCGCGCGATTTCGATTACTCGCTGCCGCCCGAACTCATCGCGCAACATCCCGCTCCACGGCGCGACGAAAGCCGGTTGATGGTGCTCGACGGTGATTCCATCGCACATCGCCGCTTCCGCGATCTGCCGGCCTTGCTGCGGCCGGGCGACTTGCTCGTGCTCAACGAGACCCGCGTTATTGCTGCGCGACTCTTTGGCATGCGCGCGCCGGGCGGCGGGAATTGCGAGCTGCTCTTGCTGCATCCGGCCGGATCGACGCGGTACGATTGCAACGCGGTGCGCTGGATCGCGCTGACTCGTCCCGCGCGGCGCTTACGCCGCGATGCGCGCGTGCTCTTCGAGCCGTTCGGCGACGCAATCGTGCGCGAGGAGCTCGACGAAGGCATGCGCGAGATCGAGTTCCGGCTGACGCTGCCTTTCGAGACATTTTTGGAACGCGCCGGGAAAATGCCGCTTCCGCCCTACATTCACAACGATTCCACCGAGGCACAAGATCGCTATCAAACGGTGTTCGCGCGTCTGCCGGGCAGCGTCGCGGCGCCGACGGCGTCGTTACACTTCACGCCCGAGTTGCTCGCCGCACTTGAAAGATCGGGAGTCGAGATCGCGCGCCTGACGCTCGATATCGGACTGGGCACCTTTCGGCCGGTCACCGTGGAATCGATTGACGAGCACGTGATGCACGAAGAAGCGTATGCCATCGAGCCGGAAACGGCGGCCGCCATTGAGCGCGCGCGCCGTCGCGGCGCCCGGATCGTCGCGGCGGGAACGACGGTGGTTCGCGCGCTCGAAGGTAACTACGCTTCTTTCGGTCGCATCGAACCGGGCGATCACGTTACCGCGATCTTCATCACGCCGGGCTTCCGCTTTCGAATCGTGGACGCAATGATTACGAACTTCCACTTGCCCCGGTCGACCCTCCTGATGCTGGTCAGCGCGTTCGCCGGGCG
>JAMXLK010000110.1 GCA_024281075.1 Vulcanimicrobiia bacterium | reverse complement strand
ACATGAGCTCGCGCGTAAAATCCACGCCTTCGACCAGCATGTCGGTGGAGATCACGCTGCGATGCGAACGCGATGGCTGCCAAACCGCCGCATCGTCTCCGATGCCTGTCGTTAACGGCGCGATCGCTGCAATGAGTTCGTCTTCGGTCACGCGAGCAACGCGCGGATGCGGCGCAGCTCCGCTCCGGGATCCGGCGTGCCGAAGAGCGCCGAGCCCATGACGAGCACGTCGGCGCCCGCATCCACGAGGTCGCGCGCGTTCTCTTCGCCCGCACCGCCGTCAACTTCGATCAGGCATTCCGGATTGCGCCGGTCGATGAGCGCGCGCGCTTCGCGCACTTTATCGAGCGCGTGCGGAATGAATCTCTGTCCACCGAATCCGGGATTGACGCTCATCACCAACACCGTGTCGCAATCCTCGATCACGTCTTGAAGCATCTCGACGGGAGTCTGCGGGCAGATCGCCAAGCCGGCTTTCGCTCCAATATCGCGCAGGTGGGTCAGCAGGCGCTGCGCGTGGGGCGTCGCTTCGATATGGAACGTGATGCGATCGCAACCCGCCTCGCGAAAGTCGTCGACATAGCGCTCCGGCTCTACGATCATGAGATGCGCATCGAAAACGAGCGGCGAGAGCTTTCGCAAATCGCCGATGATCTTCGGCCCCCACGTGATGTTCGGCACGAAGCGCCCATCCATCACGTCGAGATGAAGGTACTCCGCTCCGGCAGCTTCTACGCTCGCGATTTGTTCGGCGATCCGAGCGAAATCGGCGCTGAGCAGCGATGGCGCAAAAATCGTCATGACGGCGTGGGCGACGGATGCGAGCTGCTATAGACTTTGGGCGGTTCGGTCCCCAGGCGCTCTTCTCCAACGAGCTTATCGTTGACGTACATATCGAGCAGCGACGTACCGACTGCGGTGACGGTGAAGTCGAGCTTCTGTCCGGGCGCCGCGAAGCCGTGATAGAAATCGTAGCGGCCGGTCGCGTCCGTCAGCGAGAGACGCACGTCGAGCTGCTGTTGTCCGGTGCCGGTCTCATCGGAACTGGGAACCGAAACAAGAATGCGCACCTGGCGCAAGATATACCCGGACTCGTTCGGCCCCGAGCTGACCTGCAACGCGACCGGATCGTACGAGGCGATCTTTGTCTTCGGCGACGGATTCTGCCGCGCTACCATGCCGTGCGGGGGTCCCGACTTGCCGAGCGGTGTCCAAACGATCTGACCGAGCTTGATGCCGGATCTTGTCGCAAGTTCGCGTGCCTGATCGATCGTCAAGCCGACGAAATCGGGCACGGCGATGTTCGTACGGCCCCCCCGGCTGACGACCAGCGAAACGGTGTCGCCTTCGTGCACGCTCATCAGCGGCGCCGGACTTTGAGAAATCACGTGATCTTCGGGCACGACGTCGCTGCGCACGTACGTCACTTTACCTTGCTGCAGATGCGCGCGCGACAGGTCGAGCTGTACCTCCCGCATCGATTGGTAACGCAGATCGGGCATTAACCGCGCGATGATACCGTCGCTGATGACGAACGAGATCTGCCTTCCCTGGCGTACTGCGACGCCGGATTGCGGACGCTGCATGATGATGACGTCTTTGGGATACCGGTCGCTGAGCTGATGATCGACCACCGCGGAGGTGAGATGCAGGCGCGCGATCTCGGCATTGGCGTCGTTGAGCGTCTGTCCGATAAACGACGGAACGGTAACGGTCGCGGCGGAAGGCGAGAGGAAGTCGTGAATTTGACGGCCGTACCAGACGACGATCGTAACGAAGATAACAAGCACGATCGGAAAGACCCAATCGCGCGGCAGATACGCCTGCAGTGAAGATCTCAGGCCAGCGACTCCGCCGGAATGCGGCTAAAATCGAGATTGCTGAAGACGCGCTGCACGTCCTCGTGTTCGTCGAGCGCGTCGAGAAAGGCGAGCGCGGCGGAAAGCTGCGCTCCCTGCAGCTCGACCTTGGTCTTCGGGCGCATACCGAGGTAGGCATCGGAAATTTTGGCGTTGCGCCCGCGCAGATCGTCGCGAACGCCGGCCAAACGCGCCGGCTCGGTGTAAATTACGGCGAGATCCGGCTCGTATTCAATATCCTCGACGCCGTCGAGAAGCGATTCTTCCATAAAGGCGTCTTCCGACTTTCCGGCCGGATCGACGTCGAGGATGCCGACGGAGTCGAACATCCATGCGACGCTGCCGCTTTCGCCCAAATTGCCTTCGTGCCGGCTGAAGAGAAAGCGTAACTCGCCCGCCGTGCGATTTCGATTGTCGGTTGCGACGTCCGCGACGACGGCGAGTCCGTGCGGTCCGTAGCCTTCGTAGCGGATCTCCTCGATCTCGCGCTCGTCGCTTCCACCGGAGGCTCGGCCGATCGCGCGTTTGATATTCTCCTGCGGCATGTTGAATTCGCGGGCCTTTTCGACCGCCATCTTCAAGCGGTAATTTGCCTCGGGGTCCGGAGAGCCGGACTTTGCGGCAAGGATGATCTCCTTGCTCAGTTTGGTAAAGAGGGCGCCGCGTTGCGCGTCGACTTTACCCTTTTTCAGCTTGATGTTGTGCCACTTAGAATGTCCCGACATATTGGTATATCCTTCGATGGGGCTCAGGATGACACGATCCGGTTCGCTAGCCGGGCCCAATAATCCAGGTTGGGAACCACATACGCGCGTGCCACGCGGCCCACGAGATTGGATGTGCCGCCAGAATCGGATAAAAGAAGACGAAGCTCAGCGCCGTTGCGGCGAGATACGCGCCGACTCCCGCCGTCCCGAGCCAGCGCAGGTTTTCGCGGGCCCGCGCCCAGTGGTAGAAGCGCTGGAGCAAGATGACGTTGCAAAGACATATGAGCGGAATATTGACGTAAAAGTGATAGGCAAACGTTAGGCGAGGGGAGCCTGCCCATGGCAGCCACTGGAAGAGATAGGTAATGATGAGCAGCGCGTATGCCTTATTACGCTCGCGCCAGGCCAAGAAGGCAACCCATGGGACGCACAGCAAGCCGAACCACATGATGACGGGATTCGGCAGCGACGTGATCTCGTAGACGCAGCATCCCTGCGGATTCGTCGGATCTTTTCTATGGTCTTGATAGAAGTACGCAATCGGCACCCAGTCCGTCGGCCATTCGAAGAACTTCGAGGAGTAGGGGTGCGTGGCGACCAGATTGTGGTGATACTCGTACATCGAATACTGGCGGTAAACGACGTCGTTCATATTGTGCACTTCGTTGGGGTCGCTCGATCGGCGTGCCAAATCGGGCACCCACACGAGCGCGTACACCGTTGCGCTTACGAGAACGATCGTCGCCAATGCCGCATCGAGCCGGAAGCCGCGCGCATTCCCCCACAGCGCCGGGCGCCGCTTCTCGCGATAGTAGAGACCGGTTACGGCGACGCCGATGAGCACGGTAAAGCTCACGCCGAAGCCCATGACGCCGTACCACTTGCTGCTGACCAGCAATCCGAGCGCCACGGTGAAAAGTACGAGCCACAGCTTCGAAGAGCGGCCTTTTTCAAGCATACCGCCGGCACGAATCTCGTCTTGTGCGTAGGTCGCATCGCCGGCGGGCGTTTCGTAGTTGACGCTCGCGTCGCGGTTGTATTGAATCCGCAGCGGATCGTCGTCATAAATCAGCGCTCCGCCCTTTGCCTGAGAGATGGCGCCGCGCGTGATCTTGCCACGCGCGTCGATCGTGCCGCCATCCGCGGCTAACAGCTCCGCGCCGGTCGCGCCGCGCAGCGCATGCGAGCCTTCCGCATAGGTAAGCTCGCGGCGGCCGTCGCCAAAGACGCGCGGAAATACGAGATAACGCAACAGCAAGTAGCAGAGGCACGCGACGTAGAGCGTAACGATAACCGTTGACGCCGCATCGTAGGCCCAGGCCAAGCGACAAAGCTGCCCGAAAATTAAGCCCAGCGCGAACGCCGCACCGGCGGCCGCCGCAAATCCCCACGCCGGCACGGCGACGTAGTCACGTTCGGCGACTTGCGAGCTGATCCAGAACCGGTAGAACGCGTAAACTGCCAGCGTAGCGAAGAAGACGACGAAACCTTCCGGCGTGGCAATTCGCGATTGCACGAAATGCATGCCGTCGAAAGTGAGCAAGAGCGCCGTGAGCGTCGCAAAGATCGTCGAACCGGTGACCCGCTTGGCGAACACGTAAAGCAGCATCACGACGAGCGCGCCGAAGACGACGTCCAGAAAGCGCCAGCCGTACGAGTTGTCACCGCTGCTGAGGTGCCCGACGAGCCCGTTGAGGAACGTCCAACCGCCGAGTCCGTGCCCTTTCGGCATGCCGCCGAAGAGCATGATCGATAACGTGATCAGGAGCTTGCTCAGCGGCGGATGGGTGTTTTCGTAAATCCGCAAATTCTGCAGATACTCTTCGCCGGCGCGAGCGAAGTAAATTTCGTCGAAGACCTTATCGGGCGGCCACCAATAGCCGACGAACGACAGGACGAAATTGCCGACGCCAAGAGCCGCCATGATAACGTAATCGAGCGGCGCCCGCATCGCCTCCAAACCTTCACGGGGATCGAACCAGTGGCGCACTCCCTGCTTCGGCTCTGCAGCCTCCGCGCTGCGGTCGGGACGATACGGCACGGGTGCAGCGCGCGCTGCCGCAGCGTCGCCCGTGCCGAGAAAGAGATACCCGAGCACGAAGAACGTTCCCACCGCGACCAGTGAGAAGAGCGTCGTCCAGATGCCCCACAAATTTTGCGCGTTCACGCCGGCGCCGCCGCTCGTCATCACATGCAGGTATTGCAAGCCGTAGATGAGGTTCGCAAAGAGCACGGCGCTCAGCGCGACGGCTCCCCAGAGATAACGCCGTGCAAATGGAATGCAGGCGATCGTGAAGACCAGCCCGTTGAAGAGATAGCGTTCGTGCATGCGGGTCGCCAGGGCGAAAAAGGCCAGCGTCGCAATCGCGCAACCTTCCAGTAAGGCTTGTGGGGTGCGGTCTTGCAGATAGCGCCAAACGACGAGCGCGAGCGCGGCTACGACGAGCAAGATGCCCCAGACGTACTGCGGCAGCAGCACGATGCTCTGACTGTCCGGCATCCAGAGCGTGCCGCGAAGCGCCCAGAGGTTAAACGCGTTGACGCTATTGTACGGATAAACGCTCGAACCGTATTGATAGAGATTGAAGAGCCACGCCATGGCGGCAACCGGATTGCTGCGGTGGAACGGCTCGCTGAGGAGCAGCGCAAGGACCAGCGAGGCGACGATGCCGATCCCGGTCGCCGTTAATCGCGCGCGGCGGCGCTGCGGATCCACGAAAGCAAAGGCAACGATCAACGGCAGCAACACCGCCGCTTGGGGTTTGATCAGCAGCGAATAGGCGAAGGCAACCCAGGCGCCGACGATCCACCGCGTTTGCGCTGCGTGAGAGTCCCCGCTGCGGAGCAAACAGTAGATGGCGAGCAGGGCGAACCCGCCGGCGACCGAGTCGACCTGGCCCCAAAGCGCCGAGATATAAATCGTCGCGGGGTTGAGCAGGTAAAGGGCCGCAGCGCCCAGCGCATAGGCGGTTCCCGCGAAGCGGCGCACGATGGCGTAGAGCAGTGCGCCCACGCCGAGATCGGCGAGAATCGCCGGAAGCTTGACGAGGTCGCGCAAGACCGCATAGCCGGGATCGTGCGCGGCGAAGAGTACCTGCCAAACGTGGCCGATCGCCGCGAGAATATAAAAATAGCCGGGCGGATAATCGGCAAAGCCGATGGTCGAGTAGAACGAGCCGAAGCCGTGGCGCGCCAGCGCGATTGCCCATGCATCGTACGTGCTGATATCGGTCTTGAAGCCTTCATTATTAATGAAAAAGAGGCGTACGATCAGGCCCACCAACAGCAGTGCCGGTAAAGCCCACGCAGCAGAGCCCTGCCGCGCCGCAGAACGCACGGTGCTATTGACGTTCATTTAACGAACGGCGGTCAGACCGAGCGTCGCCGAAAGAAACTCCCGAAGCTCGGCGTTGGGATGATTTTCAACGATGGACAAATGTTCGGCAGCCGCCGCGGTTGCCGCCTCGCGAGCGCCCAGCGAGTCGAGGGCGTCGACGATGCGTTCGACGGCTGGCGCATCGAGCGCCTCGCCGCGCGCGTAGGCATCCGCCACGACGGTGCGCGCCGCCGAGGCCGGCTGCGCGATCGCCCACACCACCGGGAACGTCCACTTGCGCCGCGCGATGTCGCTCGCGACCGTTTTTCCGGTCTCGTCAACCGACGACCAGATGCCCGAGACGTCGTCCCGAATTTGAAATGCCATTCCGTACGCCCGTCCGACGGCGCCGTACGATGCAATCTTCGTTTCATCGCAGCCCGCCGCATGCGCGCCGAGCCGGCAGGATGCATCGAAGAGCTGCGCGGTCTTGCATTCAATCATCCGGTAGTAGTCGGGCAAGTCGACGGACCGCTCGGACTCAAAGAACAGGTCGAGCGATTGACCTTCACACATCACCGCATGAGCTTCGTGCAGAAGCGCAAGCATTTGCAATACTCGGCGTGCCTCGAGATATGCTGCAGCGTGCTCGAGGCTCAGAAAGCTGAGCGCGCACATCGCATCACCGGCGTTGATCGCGCGTGCCACGCCGTACGCGCTCCAGAGCGTCGGACGCCCGTGACGCAGCTCGTCCCGATCTTCGATATCGTCGTGTACCAGCGAATAATTATGGAAGATTTCAACCGCAACCGCAGCGTCGAGCGCATTTTCGATCGGCGCGCCCTCGCTGGCTGCGACGTGCAACACCATCTGAGGCCGCAGGCGTTTTCCGCGCCGCGACGGGCCGTATGGCGCGTAACCAAAGTGGCGCAAAAGACTATCGGAGATCTCTTGAGATCCCCGATAGCCGGTAATCCGTTCCTCGAGGGCGCTCTCGAAACGCTCGGCGAGCGTCGCCACGTTAAGCAGAAGCGGCGAGCTCTTCCATCCGCGCTTGGACTTTATCGACGAGCCAGCCCGGCGTCGACGCGCCCGACATTAACCCCGCGACTTCGACACCCTTGAACCAGCCGGACTGCAGTTCGTCGGGCCCCTCGATATGATAAGCGCGCGCACCGTGCGATTCGGAAAGATCGGCGAGATGTTTGGTATTGGCCGACGTCTTTCCACCGACGACGACCATCACTTCGACGTCCTTGGCAAGCCGCAGCGCTTCGTTTTGGCGATTGTGCGTATCGGTGCAAATGGTATTGACCGCACGCACTTCGTAATACTTCGCGGACAGCGCGCGGACGATTTCGGTAAAGCCCTCGCCCGACCACGTGGATTGAACCACGACGCCGACGCGGCTCGAGCGCGGCAACCGATCGACGTCTTGGGGACTTTGAATGCACCACGCGCCCGGCACGTGGCTCAGCGTGCCCTTCACTTCGGGGTGGTTCGGGTCACCGATGACGACAATTTTATAACCGTCGCCCTTAAGCTTCTCGGCTTGCACGTGAATTTTCGTGACCATGGGGCAGGTTGCGTCGATGATCTCCAGCTTCTTCTCTTTTGCCTTGTCGTAGACTTCGACGGGCAGTCCGTGGGCGCGCACGAACAGGGCGCCCGAATCCACGTCGTCCACGCTGTGGGCGTTCTTGAGACCGCGCGACGCAAGGGACTCGACCATCTGCGGATTGTGAACGACGTGCCCGAGCGTGGTCACATCGCCTCGCGAGGCAATCGCTTCTTCCGCCTTTTTTACGGTAATGGCGACGCCGAAGCAGAACCCTTGGACCGACGCCTTACGAATTTCCACCGATGCTCTCCGTCAGTTCTTCAATCGCTTTCATAATCTCGGCCGTAAACTTCGCCAACTCTTCACGCGTTGCTTTCCTACCCGCTGCGGGCGGTAAAAGTGCCGGTCCAAATGCGACGTCCACCCGAGCCAACCGGAGCGCCCGGTCGGTGCCGTGGATGCAAGCCGGGACGACGGGTGCTTGCGACAATGCGGCGAGCAGTGCGACTCCGGTCTGAGGGGCGACGGTTCCGTCCAGATTGCGGGTGCCCTCGGGGAAGATCCCGATCGCGCCACCGTCTTCCAAGACGTGCAGCGACCGCTTGATCGCGGCAGTTGCGCTGCCGCGCCGGTCCACGGCATAGGCCCCCAGCCCCCGAATCATCGGGCCGAGCACCGGAATCGCGAAGAGTTCCTTTTTCGCCATGTAGCTGATCCGCCGAGGGCAGAAACAACCCATGAACGGCGGATCGAAATACGAGATGTGATTGCAGGCAACGATGAGCGGGCCGGTTGCCGGGACGTTTTGCGTCCCGTAAACGTGGGCGCGCCAGATCGTGCCTGCCACACCGCGCACGAAGAGTTTCGCGAAATCGTAGAACCCGGTATTCACTAAAGGCGGCCAACGATCGCGCAGATCTCGTCGACCACGCCTTGCGCATTGATGTCGCTCGAGTCGATCATGTGCGCGTCCGGAGCGGGCTCGAGCGGCGAGATCGCGCGGGTCTGATCGAGTCGGTCGCGTTCATCGATCTCTTCGGCGAGCCGATGCGCGTCGACGTCGACGCCGGCCTGCTGCAGCTGGAGGCGGCGCCGCTCGATGCGCGCGGCAACCGAGGCAGTCAGATAGATCTTGACGGGCGCCTCCGGCAGCACCACGGTGCCGATATCGCGGCCGGCCATCACGACCGGGCCGCGTTCGGCAATTCGCCGCTGGGCGTTTACCATCTCCGCCCTGACTTCGGCGTGAGCGGCGATGGTCGAGACGATCGCCGTAACCTCGTTGCTCAGCAGCGTCGCCTCATCGAATTCGTCGCCGCCGGCTTTGATTCGGAAGCCCAGCTGCGCGGAATCGTCGAGTTCGACTTCGATCGGCGACGATTGCATTAAGCGCGCGAGCGCCGCACCGTTATCGGCGTCGGTGCCGGTACGCAACGCCATGCACGCGAGCGCGCGATACATCGCGCCCGTGTCGAGGTAGAGGATTCCCAACCGCTCGGCGGTCGCGCGGGCTACCGTCGTCTTGCCGGCAGCCGCCGGACCGTCGATGGCGATTTGTAGATGCGCCGGATAAGTCAAGCGCCACGCGATTCGCCTAGGGCTAGGCGAAGCCTGCGGCGCAGCAGAAGGCACTCCGGCTTGGCAAAATCGAGATCGGTTTACTCATGTTCGGGCTGCGGCTTTGAATCGCCGCGCTGGCTCGGACGATGTCCCCAGTGCGACGCGTGGAACTCGTTCGACGAACGCCCATTCACGGTTGCCGCAAAGAGCAGTCGTCCCGCTGCGACGCTTCGCGCGCAGAACGCCGGTCCGATTCCACTGCACGAAATCGGCTCCGCCGGCGTCAATCGCATCTGCATCGGCATGCCCGAGTTCGACGCCGCGCTCGGCGGGGGAATCGTACCCGGCAGCCTGACGCTCGTGGGCGGTCCGCCCGGCGCCGGAAAATCGACGCTGCTGCTGCAGATCGCCGCGCGGCTCGCCGAGCAGGGCGAAGTCGTCTACGTTTGCGGCGAAGAGTCGGCCGCGCAAGTGAAGCTGCGCGCCTCACGGATCTTAGAAGTGTCGTCCTTCGACAACCCTTCGACTCCGGCGCTTCGCGCCTCCGCTCAGGGTGACAAGTTATTTGTGTATCCCGAAACCAATTTGCGAACGGTGCTCGAGACGCTCGACCGGCGGGCGCCGGTTGCCATTGTGGTCGATTCCATTCAGACGGTTTGGCTGCCGGAGTCTGAAGCGTATGCCGGCAGCGTGACGCAGATCCGCGACTGCACGCAGGCACTTATGGAATACGCGAAGCGTACCGGGTGCGCGTGCTTTATCGTCGGGCACGTGACCAAAGACGGCGCCATCGCGGGCCCACGACTCCTGGAGCATCTCGTCGATACCGTGCTCTATTTCGAAGGCGAGACCAGCGGCGAGCACCGCATCTTGCGGGCGTATAAGAACCGCTTCGGTTCGATCGACGAAATCTGCGTCTTTACGATGCACGATACGGGTTTGCGGGAAGTCGCCAATCCATCGCAGCTCTTTTTAGGGGCACGCAGCGAACGCGCCAGCGGTTCGTGCGTCGTGGCATCCATCGTCGGATCGCGCCCGGTGCTCGTCGAGGTTCAAGCGCTCGTCGGCGAAGCCGCATACGGCACGCCGCGCCGGCTCGCCAACAATCTCGATCAGCAGCGCCTCGCAATGATCATCGCAGTACTGGAGCGCCGCGCCGGCTTTGCACTTGGCACGCACGACGTGTACGCGTCGGTTGCCGGCGGTCTGCGCATCGTCGAACCGGCAGCGGATCTTGGCATTGCGCTTGCGATCGCCTCCTCTTTTCGCAACGTTGCGATAGCGCCACAGGTCGCCGTCTTCGGCGAGCTGGGATTGTCGGGAGAGATACGCGGCGTGAATGCCGCCGAGCGCCGCGCGGCCGAAGCAAAGAAGCTTGGTTATACCGACGTGATTTCGCCCGGTAACGCGCGCGACGTTACGGCCGCGATACGGGCCGTGCTTGGCTAAACTCTTCGAGATCGTTCCCAATATTTCGGAAGGACGCGATGCGGCGACGGTTGCGGCAGCGCGCGCGGCCGTCGAAGCTGCGGGTGCGCGATTGCTCGACTGGAGCAGCGACGCCGTCCATCATCGCAGCGTCTTGACGATTGTCGGCGGCGGCGATGCGGTGCTCGCTGCGGCGGTTGCACTTGCCGGCGTGGCGCTCGAGCGCATCGATCTGCGCGGTCATCGCGGCGTTCATCCGCGCATCGGATCGCTCGACGTGTTGCCATTCGTGCCGCTCGAAAACGCGACGCTCGAAGATGCCGTCGAACTAGCATATCGCGCGGGCGCCGCGATTTGGAACCGATTCGGCATCCCTTCCTTTTATTACGGGGCCGCTGCACGGCAACCCGAACGGCTTCTGCTGCCCGATATTCGGCGTAATGCGGAATGGTCGCCTGACGAAGGGGACGTGCAGCGGCACGCCAGCGCGGGGGCGATTGCGATCGGGGCGCGTGACGTTTTGATTGCGTTCAACGTCGAGCTTGCGACGAACGATTTGGCGGCGGCGCGGGACATCGCGCTTGCCATCCGGGAGCGCAACGGCGGCTTGCGCTCGCTTCGGGCGCTTGCGTTTCCGCGCGGCGACGACCGCGTGCAGGTCTCACTGAACGTCACGGATTATCTTGCAACGCCGCTCTATCGCATCGTCGAGCTCATCGCGCAACTCGCCGCCGAACGCGGAGTAGAAGTCTATGGCTCCGAGCTGGTCGGTTGCCTTCCTTGGGCGGCGGTCGAATCCGCCGCCGCGTATTATTTAGGAGTTACCAAACTTTGACACGCTTTCTTCTTTTGCTCGCAGGTCTGCTCGCGCTGCCCGTTGCGGCGGCGGCGCAGGGTGGGCCGGGCGACGGCGGCATTTACACGACGACGTTGCAGAATGGTTTACGCGTGATCGTCGTCGAGGACCACGCGGCACCAGTCGTTCAGAGTTCGGTTTGGTACGGCTTCGGATCGCTGCAAGAGACACCCGGTAAAACGGGCCTCGCGCACGCGCTCGAGCACATGATGTTTCGCGGCACGCCGGAGATCTCGTCGGGCGGCCTGGACGACGTCACCGCACGGCTCGGTGCGCAGATGAACGCGGAGACGAGCTATGACTACACGCAGTTTTACTTCCTCATGCCGGCCGATAAACTCGACGTCGCGCTCTACACCGACGCCGACCGGATGCAGCATGCCGCGCTGCGCGCCTCGGATTGGGCGATCGAACGCAACGCGGTGCTCAACGAGATTGACGGCGATGCCAGCTCGCCATTCTACAATCTTCTCTCGCGCGTTCGCGCTGCAGCCTTTCTGAACCAGCCGGCCGGGCGCACACCGCTGGGCTCTCGCGAGGACGTCGTGCGCGCGACGGTCGCCGATATCCGCCGCTACTACGAGGAATGGTACGCGCCCAATAATGCCACGCTCGTTGTATCCGGCGACGTCAATCATGCGACGGTTTTTGCAAAGGCAGAGCGTTATTTCGGCTCGATCCCTGCGAAGCGGCTGCCGCCGAAGGTAAAGCTGAACCCGCAGCCGTCGAACGGACAGACCGTCGAAGCCCAGTTTCCATTCCCATTTGAAATTCTCGATCTGGCATACTCGGTTCCGGGTGATACGCAGCATGGCGAACCGGCGATCAGCACGATCAGCACGCTATTGGAGAATCAGCGTTCGCCCTTCTACCGCGCGCTCGTCGAGAGCAATATCGCGCTTGCGATTGAAGCCAACGCCGACACGCAGCTGCGCGGGGGTCTGCTGCACGTCTTTATCGTGCTCAATCCCGGCCGCACCGCCGGCGAGGCCCAAGCGGTCTTTCAAGCAACGATGAACTCCATGCTGGCCAACGGTTTGAATCCCGATTTAGTGGTGGCGGCCAAACGCATGACGATTGCCGAACGTTTGTATGCCGCCGACAGTATCGACGGAATCGGCGGACTGGCCGGATATACCTACGGCATCATCGGCGAGAAGCTCTCCGATGAAGATGCCCGGCTCGATGCTTTGACCGAGTCCGATTTAATCTCTGCCGCTCGCACCTATTTGAGCCGGCCGACGGTCGTCGGACATCTGACTCCGAACGAGAGTCCGCCGCGCGGCAACTCGCAGAAGAGTAACGCATCGGCGAGCGACGATTTCTCGAAGCGGATCCCCAACGGCCCGATCGTCGTGCCGTCTTGGATCGCGCGAGCGGTGCGCACGCCGACGACCGCCCGCAGCGTGCTCGCTCCGGTCTCGTTCACGCTTCCGAACGGTCTGCGCGTGATCGTGCAAACCAAACGCGATCGCCCCACGTTTGTACTGCGCGGAAAAATTGCGTCTTCGCCCGGCTTCCAACCGGCCGGCAAAGAAGGCATCGCGCGTTTGGCGTCCGCGGTGGCGGATTATGGCAGCGCGGCGTACCCGTTTGCGCAGCGGCGCAAGGCGACGGACGAGATGGGCGCCTTCGTCACGACCGGCGATGCGTTTTTCGCGCAAGGTACGATCAACGACTTCAATAGCATCGTTGCGATCGTCGCCGACGGCGAGGAGCATCCGACCTTCGCCGACCCGTGGCTCGGGATCGAACGCTCGCAGCTCGCGAACAGCCTCCAATCCGAGTCGAACATTTCAGGCGTGATGATCGATCGCGCGTACGACCGGCTGCTGCTGTCAGGCGACGATCCGACGCTCCGCCAGCCGAACGCACGAAGCGTTTCTGCGGTCTCACGCGAGGATCTGCTGGCCTACACGCAGCGCTATTGGCGGCCGGATCTCACCACTATTACGGTCGTCGGGAACGTCTCGCCGCAACAGGTGCGCGCCGCACTGGAATCGTCGTTCGGCGGCTGGCGGAACGACGGCTCGAAGCCCGATCCGCACTTGATGCCGATGCCGCCCGCGACGAGCGGCCACGATTACATCGGCACGGCAGCGAACCAAGTCTACATTCGGCTCGGACAGCCGGCGATCTCGCGATCGAGCCCGGACTACGACACGTTTCTCGTACTCAATCAGATTCTCGGCGGCAGCGGTGCGTTTGAATCGCGTCTCTGGCAAGAGCTGCGCCAAAAACGAGGGCTCGTCTATAATGTCAACAGCACGCTCGAAGCCGACGCCGATCGCGGCGATTTTCGCGTCGAGCTCAACGCTTCGCCGCAGCGCGTCGTAGAAGCGGTGCAGTTCGTGCGGCGCGAGCTCCAGCGCCTCCAGCGCGAGCCGGTCTCGGCGACCGAGCTGCAAGAAGCCAAAGTACGGCTGGTGAGCAATGCGCTGCTCGAAGAAGCGTCATCGGCCGGTCAGGCCAAGCAATTAATGGATATTGGTGCCAATAGTCTGCCCCTGGATTATTACCGCACGCTCAACGAGCGGTTCGCGCAGATCACGCCGGCGGACGTGCAACGGGTGGCGCGCGCGTATCTGCGCCCCGAGCGGCTGGTGGAAGTTTACGCAGGGCCGTCGGGGCCGTGGGCGCAGCAATCAATATGATCGAGACGATCAATCCCACGACCGGCAAGGTTCTCGAGCGCATCGCGCTCACGGACGCATCGGAAATCGACGACAAGCTCCATGCAGCCGCGCACTGCGCGGTGCGCTGGCGAACCGCCTCGTTCGACGAGCGCGCAAGCGTCCTGTCTGCCGTTGCGCAAGTACTTCGCGCACAACGCGATGGGCTCGCCGAGATTGCGGTGCGCGAGATGGGCAAGCCCATCGTGCAGGCTCGAGCGGAACTCGAGAAATGCGCGTGGGCGTTGGAGTACTTTGCGCAGCATGGCGCCGCGATGTTGGAGCCGCAATCGGCCGCGTCGTCGGCAACTCGCAGCTACGTCGCCTTTCGGCCGCTCGGCGTTATCTTGGCGATCATGCCATGGAACTTTCCCTATTGGCAGGTCCTGCGGGCGGCCGCGCCTGCACTGATGGCCGGTAACGCGATTCTCCTGAAACACGCGGCGAATACCACGCGCTGTGCGCTCGAACTCGAGCGAATCTTCGGGGAAGCCGGCGCGCCGGAAGGTCTTTTCGGGACGATCGTTGCCCGCGGTGAAAGCATGGACGGCGTCGTGCGCGATCCGCGCATTGCCGGGGTCACGCTGACGGGCAGCGAGCGGGCCGGTGCGTCCGTTGCGCGCGTCGCGGGTGAAGCGCTGAAAAAATGCGTGCTGGAACTAGGCGGTTCGGATCCGTTCGTCGTCTTTTCCGACGCCGATCTCGATGCGGCGGCGAAAACTGCGGTAACCGCGCGGTTTCAGAACAACGGCGAGAGCTGCATCGCGGCCAAACGTTTCATCGTCGAGGCCGGCGTGTACGATGAGTTCGTGCAGCGCTTCGGGGAGCTTGCCGGCGCGCAAGTCGTGGGCGATCCGATGGAAGATCGCGTCCAGCTCGGCCCATGCGCGCGCGAGGATTTGCGCGAGACCGTGGACGAGCAAGTGCGCGACACGCTCAAGCAAGGCGCCACGCTTATTTGCGGCGGAAAGCCGCTCGAGCGCGCGGGCTACTTTTACGAGCCGACGGTCGTCGCCGGCGTCCTTCCCGGAATGCGCATGTTCGACGAGGAGGTCTTTGGGCCCGCGGCGGCCGTTATACGCGCCGACGATCGCGAGCACGCGCTAACGCTGGCGAATGCGTCGTCGTTCGGATTAGGCTCCAGCGTATGGACGCGCGACGTCACCGCGGCGGAACGGTTCGCTGCCAACGTTGAAGCGGGCGCCGTCTTCATCAACGGCATGGTTGCGAGCGATCCGCGCCTGCCCTTCGGCGGCGTCAAGAAAAGCGGCTACGGCCGGGAGCTCTCAGCCTTCGGAATCCACGAGTTTGTAAATATTCAGACGGTGTGGATCGGCTAGAAGGCTAGTTCGCCGATTTGCATCGGTTGATTGTAGAACGAGATGCAGAACCAATCGTTTTTGTTCGGTCCCTGCGCGATCCCGATCGGAATGCTGCCGCTCGATAACGTAATGACGGCGCCGAACTTGCCGGTCTTGGGATCGATTGACCCAACGTTACCGGCTTGCATCTCGGTAAACCAAAGATTGCCGTCTCTTCCCGGCGCGAGCGTTTCGGGATAGCTGCCCGGCTGTGCGATCGAGAACTCTTTTATCTTACCCTTCGGCGTCGCTTCAGCGATGTTATTGCCGTTGCGCTCGGTGAACCATACGCGTTTGTCCGGAGCGGTGATGATGCCCCACGGCGTGGCGTTCTGCGTCGGAACCGTGAGTGACGATTCAAAGGTTTGCGAGTTCGGATCGAAGCGCGCGATTTTGTCGGCAAACGATTCCGTGATCCACAGCTTACCGTCGGGTCCGGTCACGATGGCCCAGGGCGAACTCTGCGTTCCCTCGGGAAGCGCAAAGCGCGTGATCGTTCCATCCGGCGTGACGCGGCCGATATAACCGTCGTAAAACTCGACGTACCAGACGTTACCGTCCGGACCGCGAGTAATGCCGCGCGGATTGGGATCCGACGCCGGAATCGCAAACGTCGTCACGCTTCCCTGAGGCGTCATGCGGCCGATCTGATTCGCGCCCGGCGCGGTAAACCAAATGTTGCCGTCGGCGCCGATCGTGATACCTTCGATGTCGGTGTTGTCGGGCAGGCTGAATTCGGTCATTTGGCCGTTCATTCGAACCTTGCCGATCTTGTCGGTGTAGAACTCCGAGAACCACATCGACCGGTCCGGCCCGGAAACGATGTAGTCCGGCCACGAGGCGCCGGTCGGCGTATTAAAAAGCTTGACCAGCGGCGCTTGATTCGGAAGACCCACGTTCGCAACGCGCGCAAGCGGCGCCGTCGCGCCGTTCGGCACCGGGCCGCTGCTCTGCGCGCAACCGGCGAGCGCGAACCCGACGAGCATTCCGGCTGCGGGCAGTTGCACGTTCATAGCCTAACCTCCCGAGAGCAGCTTACCTTTCTCCGATGCTCGCGCGGGAGCATGAAGAAACTCTGAAATGCGCTCGAGCCCGGTCGCGATGCGGTCGGGCGACGAGACCCAGCTCAGCCGCAGCCACCCTTCCATAGCTTCGCCGAAGGCGATCCCGGGAATGGCCACAACGTCGTACCGCTCGATCAGCTCGTGCGCCGCATCGTGCGACGCGAGGCCGTCCGACAAGCGAATGCACGCATAGAACGTCCCCTCCGGAGCGATGTAATGCAGCCCCGTGCGTTCCAAGGCATCGATGAGCGTGGCACGATGTTCGCGATACCACGGCGCGTGTTCTTGCAGCGCGCCCTCCGTTTCGAAGACGTGCAGTGCCACGCGCTGGGCGAACGTGTCGGCACAGGACGCAAGCCACGCGTGCACTTTGATTGCCTGCGTGATGAAGGCATGCGGTGCGAGGATCCACCCCAAGCGCAGACCCGTGAGAGCGTTGCTCTTGCTCAACGAGTTCGTGACGATCGTATGCGGATAGATCCGCGCCAGCTCCGCCACGTCGCCGGTGAAAATCTGCTCGCGGTAGATTTCGTCGTGGATCAGCCAGACCGGCTCGCCGCCGCGGCGCTCGAGCGCGTGCGCGAGCTTTTTGCCCTCGCCTAGCGAGAGTACGCGCGCCGTCGGGTTGCACGGCGAGCAGATCACGACGGCGCGCGTACGCTCGCCGACCGCGGCCGCTATACGCTCCGCATCAAACCCAAAATCGGCGTCCTCGCGCATCACGACGCCGCGTGCGGTAATGCCCTCGAGCGCCGCCATCTTTTGATACGACGGAAACGCCGGTTCGACAATGAGCAGCTCGTCGCGCGAGGGGTCGAGCAGCGTCTTGATCGCCACGTACATTGCCTCTTGCGATCCGACTGTAACGCAGACGTTCTCGGCCGTTGCCATATTGGGGTAGGCATAGTGCCGCGCGATCGCGGCACGCAACGCGTGATCGCCGGCATTCGGCGTATACTTGACGCCATGCTGCGCGACGTACCGCATGGCGGCATCGAAATGCTCGCGGTTCGGCAGCAAGGAAGGCTCCCCCAGGCCGAGGTCGATCGAGCTGCTCTTCTTCTTCGACGAAACCTCGCGTATGAGCGAAGCCGAGATCGCGGCGACGCGCGGGTTCATACCGCGACCTCGTGCTCTCGCAGCGCCGCGTTCAGCGACGTCTTGAGATCCGTCGAGGCGTCGCGCGTCCCAACGATGAGCGCACACGGCGTGCCGAACTCGCCGGCCGCAAAGCGTTTGTTCTGCGTTCCGGGGATCACGACGGCGCGCGCCGGAACGCGCCCTTTCAGTATCACTGCTTCTCCGCCGCGTACGTCGAGAATGGGCGTGCTTGCGGTGAGAATGACGCCGGCCCCGATAACCGCTTCCCGCTCGACGCGCACGCCTTCGACCACGATGCAGCGGGAACCGATAAAGGCGCCGTCTTCGACGATTACGGGCGTCGCTTGCGGGGGTTCCAGAACGCCGCCGATTCCGACGCCGCCGGAAAGGTGAACGCCTTTGCCGATCTGCGCGCACGAACCGACGGTTGCCCACGTATCGATCATCGTATTTTCGCCGACGTACGCGCCGATGTTGACGAAGGCCGGCATGAGCACGACGCCCGGCGCAAGAAAACTTCCGTATCGCGCGATGCCGGGCTTAACGCATCGCACACCGACCTTGCGATAGTATCGCTTCGGTGGAAGGCGACGGTTGCGCCGCGCGAAGTAGAGCAGAATTGCCTCTTTAACCCACGCATTCGTGGTCCAATCGCCGTCGCGCGGCTCCGCGACGCGTAACTCGCCGGTGTCGAGCATGGCGATGACGCGGTCGACCGCCCGACCGTCACGGCCGTGCACGTCAACCTTTTCAGCCGTCAACGCGGTTATTTGTAATTGCAGTTGTTCCACCGTCACGCGCGGAAGCTACGGCGTCAGATAAGCCCACCCCCCCGCGCAGTCAACGGCCCGCTATGAAAGGAGCCTCCGTGCCCAACTCGCCCGCCGACGAGCAACGCATCAATGCGATCCGTTTTTTGGCCGTCGACGCCGTTCAAAAGGCCAACTCCGGCCACCCCGGGATGCCGATGGGCGCGGCGGCAATGGCGTACACGCTCTGGACGCGGCATCTTCGCTTCAATCCCAAAGACCCGCACTGGCTCAACCGCGACCGCTTCGTGCTCTCTGCGGGACACGGCTCGATGCTGCTCTACGCGCTGCTCTATCTAACCGGCTACGACCTCACGATCGACGACATCAAAAACTTCCGGCAACTCGGCAGCAAAACTCCGGGCCATCCGGAAGCCGAGCGCACGCCCGGTGTTGAAGCGACCACCGGACCGCTCGGACAAGGTATCGGCAATGCGGTCGGCATGGCGATCGCCGAGGCGCACCTTGGCGCGGTGTACAACCGCGACGATGCCGCGATCGTCGATCACTTCACCTATTGCATCTGCGGCGACGGCGACTTAATGGAAGGCATCAGCCAAGAGGCCCTCTCGCTCGCCGGTCATCTCAAGCTCGGCAAGCTGATCGTCATGTACGACGACAATCGCGTATCGCTCGCCGGTCCCACGGACGTCACGTTGACCGACGATCCGGTGGCGCGTTTCGACGCGAGCGGCTGGCACACGCAGTATGTTGACGTCGATCACGGCAACGACGTCGCAACGATCGATCAGGCGATCACCGTCGCACAGAACGTCACGGACCGTCCGTCGTTCATCGCAGTGCGCACTCACATTGGTTATGGCTCGCCGCGCCAGGATAACTATCTCGCGCACGGCGAGGCACTCGGCCCGGAGAACGTCAAGAAATCCAAAGAAGAACTCGGCTGGCCGCTCGAGCCCGACTTCTACGTGCCCGATGACGTGCTCGCGTTTTACCGCGAGACCGGCGCGAAGGGCGGCGAGCTGGAAAAGCAGTGGCAGGCGACGTTCGACTCGTGGAAACGCGCGAACACCGAGCTCGGGGCACAACTGGAGCGCGCGTTGCGACGCGAGCTTCCGCCGAATCTTCCGTGGCCGCAGTTCACTGCTGAAAACGGCAGCGTCGCCACGCGCGACGCAGGCGGCACGGTGATGAACGCCATTGCAACGTCGCTACCGGAGTTGGTCGGCGGCTCGGCCGATCTCGATCCCTCGACCAAGACCTATCTCAAAAACTGCGGCGATTTCGAGCCGGGCAACTATGCCGGCCGCAACATTCACTACGGCGTGCGGGAGCATGCCATGGCGGCATGCACCAACGGCATCGCGCTGCACGGCGGGCTCCTGCCCTTCGCAGCGACGTTCTTCAACTTCCTCGACTACCTGAAGCCGGCGCTCCGCCTGGGATGTTTGAGCGGCGTTCATTCGATCTACGTCTTCACCCACGATTCGGTCTTCCTCGGCGAAGACGGCCCGACGCACGAACCCATCGAGCAACTGGCGACGCTGCGCGCGACGCCGAACTGTTACGTTATCCGCCCCGCCGATTCGCTCGAAACGTTGGAAGCGTGGAAGCTCGCGGTCGCCGCGACAGAGGCGCCGTACGTCCTCGTGCTGACGCGGCAAAAGGTTCCGTTTCTCGGCGCGCGCAACGCTGCCGTAGCCAAAGGTGCGTACGTCCTCGCCGATGCCGACGGCGGACCGCCCGATTTGATCTTAATTGCGACCGGCTCCGAAGTCTCGCTCGCCGTAGACGCAAAGAAAATTCTCGACGGCAAGAGCGTGCGCACCCGCGTCGTCTCGATGCCGTGCTGGGAGCTCTTCGACGCACAGCCGCAAGCGTATCGCGACGAAGTCTTGCCGCCGGCAATCGGCGCACGGATGTCGATCGAGGCCGGCGCGACGCTGGGATGGGCAAAGTACGTCGGGGATCGGGGTTTTGCGTTCGGAATCGACAAGTTTGGAGCGTCGGCGCCGTATGCGGCGATCGCCAAAGCGTATGGCTTCACGCCGGAAAATATCGCCGACGTCGCGCTCCAGAAATTCGCACTCGTCGCTCGTTAGGGAGACATCATGAAGAATCAAGTGCAGCAGCTGCTCGAAGCCGGGCAGAGCGTCTGGCTCGACAATTTGCGCCGCAGTATGTTTGCCTCCGGCGAGCTGAAGCGATTGATCGACCTCGGCCTTCGCGGCATGACGAGCAATCCGACGATCTTCGAAAAAGCGATCGGCGCGGGCACCGACTACGACGAGCAGCTCTCGACGCTCATTGGTTCGGAGAAAAACGCCGACGCACTTTTTTGGGACCTCGCTATTCAAGATATTCAAAGCGCCTGCGACGAGTTCGCCGGCGTCTTTGAGTCGTCGGGCGGTAACGACGGCTTCGTCAGCCTCGAAGTCTCGCCGCTGTTGGCCAACGATACCGACGGTACGATCGGAATGGTCGAAGATCTTTGGAAGCGGGTCAATCGCCGGAACGTGATGATCAAGATCCCCGGCACCAAGGCTGGCCTTCCGGCAATCGAAGAGTCGATCTATCGCGGTTACAACATCAACGTAACGCTGATTTTCTCGACCGAGATGTACGAGCGCGCGGCGCTGGCCTACGTCAAAGGCCTGCAGCGGCGCGTCGCGGAGGGCAAGCCGATCGATAAGATCCGTTCGGTGAACTCGGTCTTCGTCAGCCGTATCGACACCGCGGTCGACAAGCTGTTGCAAGATCGCATCGCCAAAGGCGAAAAGCTGGAACATCTGCTAGGCAAGACGGGGATTGCGGGCCTGAAGCAGACCTACCAAAAGTTCAAAGAGATTTTCTTCGGCGACGAGTTTGCGGCGCTGCGCAAAAAAGGCGCCGCGGTGCAGCGCCCGTTGTGGGCTTCCACCTCGACGAAGAATCCGCATTATCCGGAGCTGATGTACGTCGAGACCGTGGTCGGCCCCGATACGATCAATACGATGCCGCCGCAGACGCTCGATGCGCTGCTCGAACACGGCACCGTCGTACCGGACACCGTCGAGACCGACTTGGGCAGCGTCAACGAGGTGATGCGCGGCTTACAAGACGCCAAGATCTCCCTCTTCGAAGTAACACATCAGCTTCAGGTCGACGGCGTGCAGCTCTTTTCAGATTCGTTCGCCGCACTGCTCGGCGCCATCGTTTACAAGCAGAAGCTGCTCTCGTCGGGCGGCGCCGAGCGGGTGCATCTGGTGCTGGGGAAGGCGCAGGCGCATTACGGCGCCGCGCTCGACAAGCTCGCCAACGCCGATTTTCTCAAGCGACTCTGGGCGCACGATGCAACGCTCTGGTCGAACGACGCCGACGCAATTGCGATCATTAAGAAGTCGCTGGGTTGGCTCGACATCCAGCAGCACATGCTCGAAGAAGTCTCCGCGCTTCGCTCGTTTGCCGACGAGATCAGCGACGTCTTCGACGCGGCCGTCGTTTGCGGCATGGGCGGCAGCTCGCTCGCGCCCGACATTATTGCCGACACCTATGGAGCGTGCTCGGAGTATCCACAGCTTCTCGTTCTGGATTCCACGTCGCCGCAACAGATCAAAGAACTCGAAGCGAATATCGACATCCCGACGACGCTGTTCCTGATCTCCAGTAAGAGCGGCACGACGACCGAGCCGAACGCGTTCTACGCCTACTTCTACGAAAAGGTTTCGAAGGAGGTCGGCTCCGCATCGGCAGGCCGTAACTTCGCTGCCATTACCGACCCGGGTACGAAGCTCGATAAAGAGGCGCAAGAGATGGAGTTCCGCGCCGACTTTGAGAACGACCCGAACATCGGGGGCCGGTATTCGGCACTGTCGTTCGTCGGGATCGCGCCGTCGGCAATTGCCGGCTACGACATCAACCTGCTGCTCGACCGCGCCCTGGGCGCGATGCACGCGAACGACCGCACCGTCGAACCGCGTAAGGCGCCCGGAGTTCGGTTCGGCGCTGCAATTGGCGGATTGGCGATCAACGGCCGCGACAAGCTGACGATCATCTCGCATCCCGTCGTTAAAGCCTTCGGGGCATGGGCTGAACAGCTCATCGCGGAGTCGACCGGCAAACTCGGCAAGGGTATCGTTCCGATTGAAGGCGAGCCGCTCGGCACGCCGGAGAATTACTCCGACGACCGTACGTTCGTCTACGTCGGCGCCAACTTGCCGAATCCCGAACCGGGCACCGACGAGAAGCTGCGAGCACTCGAAGCGGCGGGGCATCCCGTGATCCGCATGGATATGAACGATGCCTTCGATCTCGGCGAGCAGTTTTATCTTTGGGAGATCGCCGTCGCGGCCGCGGGTGTTATTCTCGGCATCAACGCCTTCGATCAGCCCAACGTGCAAGAGTCAAAGGATAATACCGTCGCGCTGCTCGATCAATACGCGCGTAACGGCAGCTTCGACGAACCGAAGGCTAGCGTTGACGGCCCATCGCTGAACGTTACCTACTTGTCCGGGAGTCGGTCGATTTCGGCGAACGGCCCGGCGCAGGCGCTTTCCGGACTCTTCGCGCAGCTGCGCCCCGGCGATTATAACGCCATCACTGCCTACATCGCGCGAAACGAGACGCATGCGTCGCTGCTGCAAGAGCTTCGGCTCAAGATTCGCGACGCCCACCGCGTGGCAACGACCGTTGGATTCGGGCCGCGGTTCCTGCACTCGACGGGCCAGCTGCATAAGGGCGGCCCCGACTCCTGCGTCGTTTTGCAAATCACCGCGGACGATCCGGACGATCCGATGATCCCGGGCATGAACGTCGGTTTTCGCACGCTGCTCGCCGCGCAGGCGCTCGGCGATTGGATGTCGCTCGATAAGCGCGGCCGCCGCGGCGTACGCGTACATCTCAAGGGCGCGATCGAGCCGGCACTCCGCGCACTCGTGGCGGCCGTTGAGGAAGCTTTGACGGTTAAGGCCTAGCAAGCGCGGGTATAGTTCACAACAACCGCGGGCCCCAGCCGCGGAAGCTTTGCTGCTTTCGAGGTGACGGATATGGCGCTTTTTGCTCGACCTTCGGTCGTCGCGCTCTCGCTTTGCTCTTCGATACTCGCCGCATGCGGCGGCTCGCTCTCGTCCGGCGTGCCGGGCACGCTTCCGCACGGTGCGCCGGCCTCGGTCCGGCATTTGCCGCTGACCATCGCCGGCGGTGCAAAACACGTTTTTCTTTCGGACGCCGTTTTCAACATCGTTACGATTTTCAATCGCGATGGAACGACACGACAGTTGAGCGGCTTTCAGGAGCCACAGGGGCTTACCAGCGACGCCGCCGGCAATCTCTACGTCGCCGACACGATTAATGCGAGAGCGGTAGTATTTGCGCCACCCTATCGCAACCGGCCGGCGTCGGTGCTTTCCGACGCTGGAGAGTGGCCGGTCGACGTCGCCGTGGCCAAAGATGGGACGGTTGCGTTAGCCAATATCTGTCAACCATCGGGTTCGCAATGCATCGGACCGGGCAGCATAGCATTTTACGCAAACAAGAAGTCGCATAAGCAATGCGCAACGGTGACGGGCAAGTCCGGCATGAAGATCCTCTGGGACGCGTTCGACGCAAGCGGCAACCTCTATTTCGCTGCGTCGCTGAACTATACCAGCGTCGTTATCGCAAGAATCGGGGGCGAATGCAACGCGAGGTCGGTGATCGTGCTCAAGCCGAACGTGCAAATCGTCTGGGCCGCCGGGATTCAAGTCGATACGAATAACAACATTGCCATTATCAACGGCTTCGGCAATTCCGGCGCTCCGACGATCGATATTTTTCAGGCCGTTCCGAGCTCGCGCAAGCTCAAGGAGCTGTCGGCGCAGCCGCTCTTGGATTCCGGCACCATCGTGAGCTTCGCGCTCACTCAGGACGGCAGCACGCTCTACACGGCCGAACCGCATTACTCGCTCGCGTACGGGTATCCGAACGGCGGCTACGCCGAAGCTCAGATAAGCCCGCCGAGCGGCGGCGACTTGATCGAAGGCGTCGCGGTAGTTCCGGCCGCCGTACCGTAACGCACAGGAGCCTACTACAAGCTGCGTAAAAACCGATGCCCTTGCAGTTTTGATCGAAAGGGCATCGCTTTATGCAAATCGGGATGGTCGGCCTCGGAAAAATGGGCAACTATATGACGCAGCGGCTCATCAAAGCCGGGCACCACGTCGTTGCGTACGATCGCGACCCGCAAGCGGTGCAGCGAACGGTTGCCGACGGCGCGACCGGTGCGTCGAGCCTCGAAGATATGGTTGCCAAACTGAACGAGTCGCCCAAGGTCGCATGGGTCATGGTCCCTGCCGGCGCGCCGACGGACGACACCGTGCACGAGCTCGCTGCCGCGATGGGCGCGGGCGGCATCATCATCGACGGGGGAAACACCAACTATAAAGATGGATTGCGGCTCTACGCGGATTGCAAGGCAAAGGGCGTCTCGCTGATCGATGCCGGGACGAGCGGCGGCGTCTGGGGTTTGCAAGAGGGGTACTGTCTGATGGTCGGTGGCGACGACGAGCAAGTTCGTCACTGCGAGCCGATCTTCTTGGCGCTCGCGCCGCCGAAGGGCTACGCGCACGTCGGGCCGCCCGGCGCGGGACATTTCTCAAAGATGGTACACAACGGCATCGAGTACGGCTTGATGCAGGCGTACGGTGAGGGCTTCGAGATTCTCAAGAACTCGCAGTATGACTACGACCTTGGCCAGATCGCCGAACTGTGGACGCACGCGAGCGTCGTGCGCTCGTGGCTCCTCGAACTGCTCGTGCTGGCGTTCCGCGAAGATCCGGGATTGAAAGACATCCGCGGCTACGTTGAAGACACCGGCGAGGGACGGTGGACCGTCGAGGCCGCGATCGACGAGAACGTCCCCGCTCCGGTGATCACGCTCTCGCTGCTCGCCCGCATGGCCTCGCGGCAAAACGAGTCGTTCAGCGCGAAGGTGGCCGCGGCGTTGCGCAATCAGTTCGGCGGCCACGCCGTTAAAGCGGAAACGCATGCCTGACGATACCGCGACGGCGCAGGCACCGGCCAGCGGAGACGGCGCGGCCGCAAATCCGCTGCGTGCGGGATTACCGGAGGATCGCATCACGACGCCGTGCAGCATCGTCTTCTTCGGCGCGAGCGGGGATTTGTTCAAGCGCATGCTGCTTCCGGCGATCTACTCGATGCACTTGGGCGGCAGGCTGCCGGCTGATTTTGCGCTCGTCGGCTTTGCGCGGACGGCCTATAGCGACGACCAATTTCGCGACTACTGCCGCAAGCAACTCGAGCAGTTTATGCCTGACGACTCGAAGCCGCAAGGCCCGGTATGGGACGACTTCGCGCGACGCATCAGCTACATCACAGCGGACTTTAACGACACGAGGCATTTCGTCGCGTTAAAAGACCGCTTGGAGCAAAACGACCGTGACTTTGGTACCGGCGGCAATCACCTCTTTTATCTCTCGACGCCGCCGTCCGTCTTTCCGGAGATCATCAAGCACCTCAAGAACGCCGGCTTGGAGAAGAGCGAGCAGGGGTGGACGCGCATCGTCGTCGAGAAACCCTTCGGCACCGACTTGGCCTCGGCGCGGAAGCTGCAGCAAGCGATCGAGGCGGTCTTTCCCGAGAACGAGATCTACCGCATCGACCATTACCTCGGCAAAGAGCCGGTGCAGGATATCATTGCGTTGCGCTTCGCCAACACGATTTTCGAGCCGATTTGGAACCGCAACTACGTGCAGAACGTTCAGATCACGTCGGCTGAATCCCTCGGCGTCGAAGAGCGCGGCGGCTACTACGACCACGCCGGCGCCTTGCGCGACATGATTCAGAACCACGTGATCAATCTGCTCGCACTGGTTGCGATGGAGGCGCCGATCAGCTCCGACGCGGACGACATCCGCGGCGAAAAATATAAAGTGCTCTCGGCGATCCAGCCGCCGACGCACGCCGACGTTTTTTCAATGTCGGCGCGGGGGCAATACGGTCCCGGCATGATCGATGGACGGCCCGTCAAAGGGTATCGTCAAGAGCAAGACGTCGCGCCCGATTCCAACACCGAGACCTTCGCGGCGCTGCGGCTGTATGTGGAAAACTGGCGTTGGGCCGGCGTTCCGTTCTTTCTGCGTTCCGGCAAACGATTGCCGCGCAAGCTGGCCGAAATCGCCGTGACTTTCAAGCCGATTCCTCACCGCTTCTACGGCGAATCGACCGACCAGATCGAGCCGAACGTGCTCGTCATCAAAATCGAGCCGGACGAAGGCATCTCGATGCGATTTGAGGCGAAGGTGCCTGGGCCGGCCGAGCACATTCGCAGCGTCTTCATGGACTTCAGCTATGGCAGCGGGTTCGGCGTCGTGTCGCCGCCAGCATACGAACGTCTCATCGGCGACGCAATGCTCGGCGATCAAACGCTCTTCACGCGCTGGGACGCCGTGGAACGCGCGTGGGAGATCGTCACGCCGATTTTGGAAGTATGGCAGAACACGAAGGACTTCTCGTTCCCGAACTATGCGGCCGGAAGCCAGGGCCCGGATGGGGCGAAAAAACTCTTCCCTGATTGGCGTCACGTGTAGCGATGACGGCGCAGCTGGAATCGGTTCTCGACGAGCTCGCACGGTCGTTTCGCGAACGCGGCTGCGACGCGAGCGTCGCGACGATGACGCTCGCCGTCTTCTTCGAGAACGAAGCAATCGGGGAACTTGCGCACGAGCGCATCGGCAAGCTCGCCTCGAAGCATCCGTCGCGCGTCATCATGCTGGATGCGACGCGAGCGCAGAACGATTATCGGGTGCAGAGCTGCGACTGGATCGAGCTCGGCGTCAAGGAGAGCGCTCCCGAGCTGCTGAGTTCGGCGTTGAGCACGCTGCGCCTCGCCGATGCACCCGTCATCTTGCTCTGGATCGCGCGCGGCATCGGCAGCGACGATCGCTTTTCGGCGCTCTGCGAAGACGCATCCACGATCGTTTACAACAGCTCGCTGCTCGATACGGGGCACGAGGCATTACGCGAGCTCGTCGATTATGCTGCGGAACATCCCGCGCTCGCGTTGGCCGATATCGCCTATTTGCGGCTGGGCCCGTGGCAAGAGTGCGTCGCCACGTTCTTCGATGGGAGCGCATCGGCGGAGTTACGCGAGCTCGAGCGCGTTGAAATTGCATGCGGGTCCGATCCCGAGGCGTTCTATCTGCTTGGATGGCTTGCGAGCCGATTGCAATGGGCGCCGTCCAGCGCCGACGCGCTGGTAGACGCAAAAGGCAAAACCATTCGCTTCGAGATTCGCCGCGAAGGTGAGCCGCGCCGCATCGCGAGCATCGCGCTGCACTCGGCGCGGAGCAACTTCGTTGCCCAACTCGATGCCGCCGGCGAATCCATTCTGCTCAGCGTTACCGGCGCGCGGGAACGGACGCGCCACGAAGCGGTGAAACATCCCGGCATTGCAGCGCTCGTCGAACGGGCGATCCTGTGGGGGCATAACGACCGCGTTTTTTATGAAGCGCTCGCAGCCGCCGGCCGTATCATCGAGCAAAAGGAAGGTTAAAGCGCCATGGCGAGCACGCGTGAACTACAGATCGTTCGCGACCCCACGGCACTGGCGCACGCGCTGGCCGACCTCTTTGTATCGATCGGGCGAATGGCAATGGCCGACCGTGGGTCGTTTCACGTCGCGCTCTCGGGCGGCAACACGCCCCGCGAGGCGTACGAGCTGCTTGCATTGGAACCGTGGCGCGAGGAGCTCTCCTGGAGCGACGTCTTCATTTACTTCGGCGACGAGCGCTGCGTGCCGCCCGACGACGAGCAATCGAATTATTTGATGGCCAAGCACGCCTTCTTGGACGCCGTCGGCATCCCGCGCGCCAACGTGCATCGCATCGCCGGTGAAGCCGACCCCGGACAGGCCGCCAACGAATACGCGTCACTGCTGCGAACCGTCTTCGGCAACGCGCCGCGCCTTGACTTAATATTGCTCGGGCTGGGACCCGACGGACACACGGCGTCGTTGTTCCCCGGAACCCGGCCCGACACCGATGACGACGCGCTGGTGCGCGCGGTCTACTCGGAGTCTCAGATCATGTGGCGCGTTACGATGACGCCGAAGGTTTTCAATCTCGGCCGCACCGTCGCGTTCGCGGTTGATGGGCCGGACAAGGCGCAAATTCTGGCGGAAGTCTATCAAGGCCCGTTCGACCCCGTGAAATACCCCGCACAGATCGTGCAGCCGTCATCGGGCCGGCTCATTTGGCTGGTCGACGAGATGGCTGCGGGAATGATTCATCCCGCTTAGCGAGCACGACGATCCCGGCGCCGTTGTAGATCTCACGGTAGCCGCCGCTTCGGACAAATCGTGCGACGTTGGCTCTGTCGGTCGAGTTCCAATACGCGGGATCGGTAAAGGCATCGAAAACCAAATAGGGCGCGCCGTCGAACATCGCGATGGTTGCATTTGGATACATGCCGAGATGGCCGATCACCCAGGAGCCGGTCCCGATGCGCGCGGTGCGCGGTAAGCGGTTTAGCTCCGTCTCCCGAATCCGGTCGGCGGCCACGGGACGCCGGTAGAGCGCGAATCCGGGATTGATCGGACTATCGTATCGCGACGTCCAGATTGACGCTGCCAGCGCCGCGACGAGCATGGCAACGCCCGCAGCCTGCCAACGGCGATAGACGACTCCGGTACCGTCAACAAATGCGCAGAGCAGGTAGGCGCTCCACGTTGCCGTGTAGTGCGTGCCGAGCACCATCGTGATCGCTTCATGGGAAAGCAGAACTTCCGCTAGGCCGGGCAACGCGAAGAGCACATAGCGCGACGCCAGCGGCGCAAACGCGAGGGGCACGAGGATCGCAAACAGATATTGCAGCCGGATGGGTGAGAACGGCGTCACGAATCCGGCGGGCGTCGATGGCTGCCGCCACCACTCGTAGTAATGCAGCGAGAAGTAATGAAAATGCGGATCGATGAGCGGGCGAAGAATGGCGAAATAAAAGACTGCCGCCACGATGCCTACGGCGCCAATCCATAAGCCGCACGACTGCATTCGTCGATCGTTTCGGTTCATTATCGCGACGGCGAGGCCGATAAATGCGAGCGCGATGAACTGATCCTCTTTGACGAGCGCCAGCCCCACTGCCGCCGTGATCGCGACCCGCCGCAGTTTTCGGTCGATCGCCCAGACCAGCGTCGCCGCAATCGGCGGCGCGAACGCGAGCTCGTGAAAGTCGCCGACGGCTTCCGCGCCGAGAATGGGATAGGCGGCCGCAATAACCGTGACCGCGAACGCGAGCCACTTCGGGAAGCGCGTCACCGCCATTCCCCAAATCGGGAAAATTATCGCAGCCGTGAGGAGGCATTGCAACACGATCAGACCGCGCGTGCCGTCGAATAACTTGACGAAGGGGAACGCGACGTAGAGTATCGGCGAAAAGTGGATGAGGAAGTGATTGACCGAGCCTTCCAGGGTGGTTGAGAACCCGCTAAATGTGCCGTTGACGATCTGTGTGAACACTGCGTCGTCGACGCCGGCTCGAAAGATATCGTACCGCCAGGTTTCGATATAGAAGTAAATGCCGGCCAGCAATACATAGAGGACCGCAACGGCTATGGCAGGCATGCTTAGCCGATTCTCGCTGCCGCCGCGTTGCTCATTGAACGCAAGGGCTCTACGAAGGCGGCGCGCAAAAACGGTCTTGAGTGAAGCGGCTGATTCTCAATGCGGATGATTTTGGGGCCGCGCCTGAGCTCAACGAGGCGGTCGAGCGCGGACATCGCGACGGCGTTTTGCGCGCCGCGAGTCTGATGGTCGGCGCGGCGTCGGCCGACGATGCGGTTGCGCGGGCGCGCCGGATGCCGGAGCTGGCAGTG
>JAMXLK010000109.1 GCA_024281075.1 Vulcanimicrobiia bacterium | reverse complement strand
GCTATCCCGAGCTCAATCCCAAAGACGTGACGCCGACGCAGGAGCTCGTCCAAGCTTCCAGCGACGAAGACCGCGCACGCTATTCCTTCGCGCGGATTCGACTCGATCAAGTGCTCAAGCAAGATCCCCAAAGCTCCGAGGCGCTCCTCGAGCTCGGTCAATCGGAGCTCGCTTTGGGTCTGCCCAATAAGAGCCAGCAAACCTTAGCCGAAGCGGCACAACTCGGCTCTGCGCAGACGCGCGCGGCGGCGAATCAGCGGATCGCGGCGCTGCGTAAGATGACCGCGCAAGAGATCGCGTTGACGCACATCGATCCGCCCAACCTTCAAGGTTCGGTCGAGGCGGCGCAAGCGACGCACGCCGAGAACGCGGTCGAGATCGGCGCGCGAGAATCCGAGGGCAAGAATCAGCTCAAAGCCGTCGAGAGCCGGATCAACACGCTGCAATACGAAGTACCGGATCTCAGCCGGATCAACATTAAACGCGGCTCCCGCGTCGAAGCGATCGCGAAGAATCTCACCTCGATGGCGCGTTCGCTCAACAGCGCATTGCAGGATGCCGGCGGAAACTCGGGTCCGATCGGCGGCGTCGGCTCGCTCGAGAAAAATAAAGAGACCGGCGCGCTCAAAGAGAGCGCCGATCTCTACAAGGAGATGCTCGCGCCGTTCGCCATGAAGCCGGTTCCGACGGAATCGGTCGCGATCTTCCCGTCGTATCCGCAAATGATTGGCGATCTCTCCCGCGCAGACAGCGAAATGCTGCGTTCGGTCGATGCCGCACGCGCCTCGCTCACGCAGTTGGACCAGACCCTCGGCGACGTCGACGAGTTTCTCAAAAATCTCGACCACGCATCGGTCGGCTTCAGCGGCGACATCAGTGCGAGTGAGTACACCGGACTGACGCTGATCATGAAGAAGTGCGTCGAGGAGCTCAACGCCGCCGCGACCTCCGCCTCTGAAGGGGCGCAACTTTTCAACTTGGCTCGCTCTCGACAGCTCTCGGCCCGAATCACGCTCCTGGGTTTAGGAACGTCGCCGCAACTCTATTCGACGCTGCAGTTCGCGCTGCAACACCGCTTCGGAAGCAAAGGCATCGATTACCGTACGATGCTGCACGACGGCTTGACCCCCGGCGACGTAACGGCCGCAACAATCGTCGCAGCCGACATCAAGAGCACGCCGGAGAGCGTCATCGCCGAAGCCAAGAGCTCGGGTGGATCCATCATCGACGTCGCCAACGCTCATAAGATGCACGCGTGGCCGCTCGAGATCTTCATGGGGCTAGTCTACCTCGACTATACCGACGATCCGGTAAAGGAACTGCGTAAAGCCGACGGGACCATGGCCGTCGATCTCAACAAGCTCGGACTGTAACGGCGCCATGGCAGCCGCCTCCGACGCTCGTAATCTTTTTGCGCTGGTTCGCAAAGGCATCGACTTGCGGGCCGTGCACGTGCACATTCGCAAGCCGTTCCGCTTCTTGCTCTGCGGTGATCCGGCGCTGATCGCGGAGCTCCGTGCGCTGTTGCTCTCGGGCCACGACGGCACGGTTCCAGTCGAAGCGGCCGCGTGTTTGGAGACGATTCGTCCGGACGCGCCGATCGTAACGAATCCGAACGAAGTGCGCGCGATCGTCTTTCTCGGTCACCCCGGCGACGCCGCCGGCGCAGATTTCCAGTCGCTGAGCATCTTGCGCGTTCCGACGCTGGCCCTGACCGTCGATCCGCAATCGAGCGGTTCCGGTCCGGTCGCTCCGCCCGAGCCCGGTACGTGGAGCGAATACGTCGTGAGCGATATCGCCCGCGACCCGTTGCGCGTACGCTTCTTTCCGCATCTCGTCGAGTGCGCGCGCGGCGTCGAAGTCGCGGTCGCCCGAAATCTGCCCGTGCTTCGGGAGACGGTAGCGGCCAAACTCACCCGCGACGCCGCGAACAACGCGCTCAAAGTGGCGCTGGCCAGCGCCGTGGTCGACCACATCCCGCTCGTTGGCATCGTTCTCGGCGCCTTCGCGTCGGCGGGAGATATGGTGGCGATCACCGGCATTCAAGTGATGCTGATGCTGAATATCGAGGCTGCGTACGGCCGCGACCCGGATATGGGGCGCAGCTGGCAACTCTTACCGATCATCGGGGGCGGTTTTGGGTGGCGCGCACTGGCACGCGAGCTCGCCGGTTTCGTTCCGCTCGCGGGCATTGCGATCAAAGGGGCAATTGCGTACGCCGGCACCATCGTCGTCGGCGAGGGCGTGACCTTTTTCCACGAACACGGCGCGCACATGACGAAAGGTGAAGCCGCCGCACTCTACGAGAACGCCCGAAACGACGCGCTCCGCTTCGCGCGCGACTTCATCGCAAAAGTTTTTCGGCGCCCCTAAAGTCTTTCGAGCAGAGGCTCGTCGTCGAGCGTTTGCAATTCCGAAGGCACGCGGGTCCGCACCGGCGTCGCCAGCCGTGCCGCGATTTCACGCCGGCGTGACGGCGTGAGTGCGTCGCGCCGCTCCAGAAAACGCTTGATCACCGCGCGTTCCTCGCCTGAGAGGTAGGCCGTCGGCGCGTAAAGCGGCTCGTCCTGCGCCGGCGCGAGCGCGCGGCCGGCGTCCAAATCGAAGCCTTCATAACGAAGGCGCACGTCGAAGTAGTAGACGACCAAGACGAGCGAAAGAAACGGCACGACCAGAATGCGCTGCGCCGCATCGAGCGTCGCATAGGCTCCCTGCCAACGCGCAAGGCCGATAAATGCCGCCGCGTCGACGACCGTCGATGCAAGCAGACCGATCGCCGCGACGCCGAACGCGCAGAGCATCGCCCGTCCGAACTCGCCGCGGTTGAGAATTCGCGCTGCGGTCAGGCGGATGGCCCACGTCGCCGGCGTGCTCTCCACCACGGCGGTACACAAAGCGCATGCGCCGATTGCCAGAATGCAGAGCAGCGCGAACGCGATCGCAAAAACCATAGTGGTCGCTGCGAAAGCAACTACTGCCGAGAACCATTGCGTCGCTAGGGCGGCCGCTCCCACGATTGGAATCGCGAGCAGCAAAACGGCACACGTGTACGCTGCGACCAAAGCGAGGATTGCAAATCCCACGATCGCGACGACTGCGGGCCAACGCCGCAGCACGGCGTCGTACGCGTCAGCGAACCGAATCGTCCCGCCGCTATAGAGACGACCCACGCCGGCAGCGAACGCCCCGACGGCAAATGCGAGCATGTAATAGCCGAAGACTGCCGATGCGAGCACCACCGCGAGTATCGTCGGTGAGTTGAAGAGTGTCGTTGCATGCTCGGTCTGCACGTGTCCGGGATGCTGTAGGACGTTCAGCGTCGCATCGATAACGGGCCGCTCGCGCAAGAGAACGAGATACTGAACCAGCGAAACCGGCACGACGCTCGCGGCCGCGATCGCAACCAGCACGAGAAAATTGGCGCAGTACAGCGCGACTGCCCGTTCGAAAATTTTTCCGAGGTCCAACGGCCGCAGCTCCACCGCGCGCGCCTTCGGGCCAGGCAATCTAAACACCCCCGATGAAAGCGTTACGCGATGGTGGTCGGAACGCTTGATGCAATACGGCGATATCCGGTCAAGAGCTTGCGCGCCGAATCCCTGGAGTGCGCGCAGGTAACGCCGTCCGGACTTGAAGGCGACCGCACGAGCGCCCTTTTCGTCGCTTCCGGACACGTTCGGGTCGGCAAGACGTATCGCGGAAAAGAAAACGATCGCCTTCATCTGATCGCCGATGAAGACGCGGCGCGCGCCTCTGCCGGCTCGCACGGCGTAGACGTTGAAGTGCGTAAAGGCGAACGTTTTTTCGACGATGCTCCAGTCTCGATCATCGTCGATCGCTGGCTCGACGAGCTGAGCGCGCATCTCGGTTACGCGGTCGAATGGGAACGCTTCCGTCCCAACTTCTTCGTTGGATCGGCCGCCGAGTTTACGCAGACTGAATGGGAGTTGCAAGGCGCGGACCTACAAATGGGCCAGGTTCGCTTGCGCGTCCGCACGCCGATTGAACGTTGCGTCGCAATCACCTATCATCCGCGGGGGGAGCCGAGCGATCCGGAGATTCTGCGCTTCATCGCACAACGGCGCGACGCGTGCATGGGCATCTACTGCGACGTTATAGAGCCAGGCCACACCTCCGTTGGCGATCGGGTCAGCAGCGTCGCATTAATACGAGATTCGAACGTGCGCGGAGGCAAAGATGAGGAAAACCTTTAGTGGCTACGCTCTCGGCATAGGCGCTGGTGCGGCGTTGCTCGCGGGTTGCGGTGGGCCGCCGGCGTTCGTAAGCACTTCTGCTGCAAATCGTGTAAGAGAAGTTTTTTCGCACCACGTTACGTTCCATTACACCGGCGCCGAGCAAACGTTCAAGATTCCCGCCGGCGTCAATCTCATCGCCGTCGTTGCTCGCGGAGCCGGCGGGGGCGGGCATCCTTCGTACGGCCACGGAGGCGGGCGCGGTGGTCGCGTGTTTGCCGAGCTTCCGGTAATTCCGGGAGAACGTCTTCGCATTTTCGTCGGTGGAACCGCAGACGGCTTGAGCGGCGGCTACAACGGCGGCGGCGCGGGACAATATTTTTACTCTTATGGATCGAGCTTCGGCGGCGGCGGCGCGACCGATATCCGTGAAGGCGGCGACACGTTGAAGGATCGCGTCCTCGTCGCGGGCGGCGGCGGCGGACTCGGCGGCGTGGGTGTCTTCAATTATGGGAATTACAGCGGCGGTGGTGGTGGCGGCGATCGCATCGCAGGCAACGGCGAGAATGGTAGTGGTAACAAAGGGCGGCACTGTAAGTCGGCTGGACGCGGCGGTGGGGGCGCGTCGCAGCAAAACGGCGGTCGGTCCGGCCGGGGCGGTTGTGAAGGGAAAGACGGCGCAACTGGCGCGCTTGGCAACGGCGGCGCCGGAGGTTACGGAACCGGCGGTGGCGGCGGCGGAGGAGGCGGCGGTTACTACGGCGGCGGTGGCGGCGGTGGGGGCACCTGGGACCTGTCCTATACTTGGGAAGGTACCGGCGGCGGCGGAGGCGGCGGTTCGTCGTACGTCGAGCCGGGTGCGCAAAAGTTTCGAAGCTGGAGAGCTTGGAAGAACGCTGCCGGCAACGGCCAAGTCGTCATTACGTGGTAACTGCGCCATCGAGTCTCTCCGAACGTCGCTCGTTTCAACTTCCTTACCGTCAAGCGAGCGAAGCGAGCGCAGTCCTGAGCTACGTCGAAGGACAAGAGGCGCCGCTGCACCCCTAGCGACGCCTCTCTCCCCACACCCGGCACGATCGAGGATACCGCGCGCCGCGGCGTCACGCCCTAATGCAACTGCATTAGACCGATCGGCACTACCGGTTGGAAGCTCCAAGAGGAAAGCGCCTTAAAGCGCCCGCCGCCCCTCGAGCGCCTTGGCGATGGTAACCTCATCGGCATAGTCGAGATCGCCGCCGATTGGCAGTCCGTAGGCTAAACGCGTCACGACGACGCCGAGTGGAAGTATCAGGCGCGAGAGATAGAGTGCGGTCGCTTCGCCTTCGGCGTTCGGGTTGGTTGCGAGAATGATCTCGCGCGGATCCTGGCGCCCAATGCGTTCGACGAGCTCCTTGACGTGCAGCTGCGCCGGCCCGATGCCGTCCATCGGCGAGATCAGACCGCCGAGAACGTGGTACCGTCCTTTGAACGCGGCGGTGCGCTCGATCGCGTACACGTCTTTTGCCTCGGCGACCACGCAGATTGTTGACGCGTCACGTCGCTCGTCGCTGCAAAACTCGCACGGGTCGCTCTCTGCAAGGCAATAGCAGATCGAACAAAAACTGACGTTATCCTTAACCGCAATAATTGCTTCTGCAAGGCTCTGCGCTTCGTGGCGTGGCCGGTTCAGCAGGTAAAAGACCAACCGTGCCGCGGTCTTTGGGCCGATCGTCGGCAGCTTGCTGAACTCGTTGATCAGCGCGGCGATTGGGCTGGGAGCTTGGCGCAGCTGCGTCACATCATTCCGGGAAGCTTCATCCCTCCCGTGACCGAGGCCATCCGTTTCTGCGACGTCTCACTCGCCTTACCGAGCGCGTCGTTGACCGCGACGGTAACGAGGTCCTCGAGGGTTTCGACGTCGTCGGGGTCGACGGCATCTCTTCCGATGTGCACGCGCTTGACGCGCTGGTCACACGTTGCCTCGACCGTCACGGCGCCGCCCGCCGCGGTTCCGCTGACGACCGTGTTGGCCAACTCCTCTTGCGCCTTCTGCATCTCGGCCTGCATTTTTTTGAACTGTGCGAGCAACTGAGCTTGATTCATCATCGATCCGTTCGTTACCGTATCCGTTCGTTAGCATAATCAAAGAGGGCATCGGTGCTCTCTTCTTGCGGGGGCGCCGCGCGCGCCGAACTGCCGTCTACCTTCATACGCAGCTTGAGCGGGACGCCCAGCACGTCGGCGATTGCTTTTTCGATGAGCGCCGCATGATCGCGCAGGGTTTCGGCGCTCCAAGCGTTTGGAAGTTTGAGGACGACGGCATTGCTCTCGACCGAGTCGATGGCCGCCCGAGAGAGCGGTGCGCTCAGTGATTGCCGCTCGCCCTCGACTTTGCCGCGAATGGTTTGCCACGCGGCGCGCACTTTTTGCAGCGAAACGTCGCCGCGCCGTTTGGGGGGATCGGCAGGCGCAGGTTCCGTCGTAACGGACCGGGACGCCGCGGCCGCCTGCGGCGCGGGTGGCGGCACAGCGGGCGCAACGGTGGTCGAGCCCAGCCGTTCCTCCAGCACGGCAATGCGCGTCGAGAGTGCATCGAGTGCCGGATCCTCGGACGTCATGATGAAGCGCAAGAGCGCCGTCTCGAGCTCCAACCGCGCGTTGCCGCCCGAACGCACGAGCGCGGAAGCTTCGCTAAACGTTCGTAACGCCCGTAGGATCGCGGGTTGTGAAAACAACTCCGCCTGCCGCGCGACGCGCGCGGAGTCTTCGGGCGCGAGGTCGCGCGCGAGCAGCTGCGGATCGATCCGCGCAACCAACAGGTTTCGGAAGGCGGCGATGAGCGACCGCATCAGCACCGATAGATCGGTTCCCGCGTCGCCGGCCTCTTCGACGATGCGCAGCGCGGCGGTGGCATCGCGCGCTGCGGCTGCTTCGACGAGCGCCTCGGCGAACTGCCGTCCCGTCGAACCGAAGGCCAGATCGAGGGTCGCTGCCGTCGCACGACCGTCGCCCGCATAGGCTGCGAGCTGCTCGAGCATCGTGAGTGCGTCGCGCAGACCGCCGTCGGCACGGTACGCGATCGCGGTCAGCGCTTCGTCGTCGACGGCGATCTTTTCGGCCCGGGCGATCTCCTTCATCTTCTCGATCATCACCGGAACTGCGATGCGCCGAAACGTGTACCGCTGGCATCGCGACAAAATCGTTACCGGAAGCCGTTCCGGTTCGGTGGTCGCAAGGATAAACACCGCGTGGGGCGGGGGCTCTTCGAGCGTCTTGAGAAACGCGTTGGCGCCCTCTTTCGTCAGCATGTGCGCCTCATCGATGATGTAGATCTTCATCCGCATCGACGCGGGCGCAAACTTTACCGCCTCGCGCAACGCCCGGATCTCGTCGATACCGCGATTGCTCGCAGCGTCGATCTCCAGAACGTCGAGCGCCGTCCCCGCAAGCATGGCCCGACAATTCTCGCAGGTGTTGTCCGGCCTGGGCGTCGGGCCGTTTGCACAGTTGATGCAGCGTGCTAGAATCTTTGCAGCCGAGGTCTTTCCAGAGCCGCGCGGACCGGAGAATAAGTATGCGTGGGCGATTTTTCCGCTTTCGATAGCCGCCGTCAGCGTTTGCACGACCGCATCTTGGCCAACCAGGTCGGAGAACGTCAGGGGGCGCCAGGTGCGGTAGAGGGACACGGATCTAAGGGGCCTCTGAAGAAGTCGCTGCACCGATCGCGGCGAGCCGTTTCGGCGCAGATTGAGGCGCGCCCGAGGGAGGATAATATAACGTTATGTGACCGAGGGTGCAACAAAAAGCTGCGCCGAAACTGCCACCGCCCAAAGGGTTTGGCAGAAAAGCCGCCAGCTGCGTTGTCAAAGGCTCGGTCACAGACTCAACTGAGTATGCTGCCTCGCCTTTTTCTAGCATCTCACGGCTTTTCTGCCCAAACGATCGGTACATGGACTTTTTCAGAGGTCCCTTACCTTTAGCAGGCCGTTTCACGTCGCCTGCCGGAGGGTATGGTTGCAACGAGGCACCCGGCTGAGCGGTTATATGAATTGCTTCCCAGGCGGCGGCGCCTGGTTATTTGTGGGATAGAAAGATACCCGTGGATTTGCGTTCAGCGCTTCAAGAGAAGTTTGGCTTTGCTGGTTTCTACCCGGGCCAAGAAGAGGTCGTTTCGCGTGTTTTGCAAGGGCAAGACACGTTGGCGATTCTCGCAACCGGTGCGGGGAAAAGCTTGACCTACCAGCTTCCCGCGCTTTTGCTCGACGGCACTACGGTCGTCGTTAGCCCGCTGATCGCGCTCATGAAAGATCAGCTCGATATGCTGCGCGAGCGCGGCATAACGGACGTTGTGGCGCTGAACTCGACCCTCTCCGAAGATCAAGAGATGCGCGCTCGCGAGCGCATTCGCACGGGGAAGATACGGATCGTCTACACGACTCCCGAAAAACTGGAGGACGACGCGTTTTTGCAGTTGCTCCAGTCGATTCGCGTGCCGCTTTTCGTCGTCGACGAAGCCCATTGCATTAGCCAATGGGGACACGACTTTCGGCCCGCCTACCTCGCGCTCGGCGGAGTCATCGGGAAACTCGGGCATCCGACGGTTCTGGCATTGACGGCAACCGCGACGCCGTCCGTCCGTGAAGACATCCTGCACCAACTCGGTATCGAACAGGTCAAGCCGATCGTTCGCGGCTTCGACCGTCCCAACTTGATTTACGAAGCGCGCAAAGCCGACAAAGAAGCCGACAAGCTCAAGATCCTTACCTCACTCTTTGCGGGAGACGAGCCGCTCGACGGCACCGGTATTATCTACACCGCTACGATCAAGAACGCGCTGGAAGTGCAGCGGTTCCTCACCCACGAGTTGGGCATACCGGCCGCGGTCTATCACTCGAAGCTTCACAAAGAAGACCGCACCTCCGTTCACAATTTGTTCATGGACGAAGCGATCCGAGCCGTCGTGGCGACCAACGCGTTCGGCTTGGGAATCGACAAACCCAACATACGGTTCGTCGTGCACTACGATCTGCCGGGTTCGCTCGAGGCGTATACGCAGGAAGCGGGCCGGGCCGGGCGCGACGGCTTGCCGTCCCGATGCATCTTGATCTACCGCATGAGCGATACGCGCGTGCAAAACTACTTCCTTACCGGGAAGTATCCCGACGTCGAAGAGGTTCAGCGCGTTTTTGGAACGATCGAAGTCTTTGGCGATCAGACGAGCGGCGTCTCCATGATCGATCTCCGCAAGATCTTACAGCTTCCGCTGACGAAGTTGAAAGTGATTTTGGCGCTGCTCAAAAAATCCGGCTACATCGAACACGTGGGGAAATCGGCGTACGGACTGACCGAGGCGGTACGTAAACATCGCGATTTGATGTTGAACTTGGCGAATTACGAAACGAAGAAGTCTTACGATCAGAGTAAGCTTGCGATGATGCTGCAATACGCCGAAACGACCTCGTGCCGGCGGCGCTTTATCCTGAACTACTTCGGAGAGGACTTCGACGTTTTGAACTGCGGCGCGTGCGACAGCTGTCTGCGCGCGTTACGGCGCGGCGTCGAAGCGCAAGCCGCCACCGGCGGTTTCAAAATCGCCGACGTCGTGCGCCACACCAAGTTCGGCGTCGGGACGGTCGAGCGCGCGGAACGCGACCTCGTGACCGTGCTCTTTCCAAGCGTTGGATACAAGACGCTGCTGGCCTCGGCCGTTCGACACGCCGAAGCGCAAATTGCGTAGGAGTCCGGCACCGCCCGTCGCGGTTTTGGCCGCGCTCTACCTCGCCGTATCGGCGCAAACTCCGCCTCCATCGCCATCGCCTTCACCCGCTGTATCGCCCGCTCCGAGCGCTGCGCCCTCACCGGGCGTCAATGTTGGGCCAACCCCAACACCGCCGCCAATCGCCGTAACACCCGCCTCGGCGCTGGTACCGGTGGGACATTCGGTCGATCTAACGATTGGCTCGGCCATTACACCGCTTACCGCCACGATCGCCGACCCATCCATTGCCGTAATCTATATCGATCAATCCGCGCAGCGAGTCACCGTGAGTGGAAAGGTTCCCGGCACGACGACCGTGACGATCTCCGACTCGCGCGGACTGCGGCGCGACGTACCCGTGCGCGTTGCATACTACGCGGGATCGATCGCGGACCACGTCGCGCTCGCCATCACCGGCGATCCCGCCTCTGCGGAATTCGTTCGCGAGCAAGTCTCGCAAGCGGTCATCGCCGGCGCGCAGGCGCGCCCGGGCGCGCAGGTGGTCGTCACCACCGACGACGTGCCGGTACACCATATGATCGCGCAGGACGACGTCGCGTCGTTCGACGTTCCGGTGCTGATCCAGGGGACCGGGCTTCTCGAGGTGGACGGTTCGACGCACGTGGACGTGCAAAACGTCGCCGTACCGCGCATTTCTCCCGATTCACTGATGGTCAGCGATTATCCCGAGCGCTTAACCGAAAACGGAACGCTCTTTACCGCCGATCTCCGTCACGAAGCGCCGTCGCGCTTTCTCTACTTCCATTACAATCCGCCGGGTCAGCCGAATCGGCGGATCGTGCTGCGAGCTGAGAACGCCTCTCGCGAGCCCGCGATCGTTCAATTCATCAGCGGCCGCGGCGGCCCGTCACCGAACGAGATGGAGG
>JAMXLK010000108.1 GCA_024281075.1 Vulcanimicrobiia bacterium | reverse complement strand
CGTCGGCGGGCGCGCGCGTTCTTGCCGGCGACGACGTCGTCGACGATTTGCGGCGGCGTATCGACGCGCACTGCATCGAGCTCATCTGGCGCCAACAGCCCGTTGCGGGCGAGCTGCGTGAAATCGCGGCGATGCTCGAAATTGCAACCGACTTGGAACGCGTCGGCGATTATGCCGTGGATATCTCAAAAAACGCGATCAAGCTCTCCGATCAGCCGATGCGTCCGCAGCGCGTCGAGATCGACCGTATCGCCAGTGTGGGGCACGCCATGCTGCTCGATGCGATGCGCGCGTACACCGAACGCGACGCCCGGCTGGCGAGCGACGTGATCGATCGCGACGACGAAGTCGATAAACTCTACAAACGCAGCATCAAGCTGCTTCAAGAGGAGATGCGAAACGATCCCGAGATCATCCGCTCGGGAACGCGGTATCTCTTCGTGCTGGCGTCGCTCGAGCGCGTCGGCGACCGTGCCGGCAACATCGCCTGGCATACGAAGGATATGATCGGCGCCGAGTGAGCACGCCGCTCCCGCGCTCCGAATTTGCCGTAGCTCAACGGTACGTTTACCTCAATCACGCTTCCGCCGGCCCGCTGCCGCTCTCGTCGAAGGCAGCCATCGAAGAGTTCCTTCGCGCTCACGCGGAAGAAGCGGTGCGCGGAACCTTTCCGCACGACTGTGCGATGCCGCGGTATCGCGCGCGTATCGGACGGTTCATCGGCGTCGACGGAACGCGGATCGCGATCGCGCCCAACACGAGCGCGGCCGCGAGCATCGTGGCGTCGGGATTCGATTGGAAACCCGGCGACGAGGCGCTGTTGTGCGACAATGAGTTTCCGGCAAACGCCGTGCCGTGGGTCGCGCTGCGCGCGCGCGGCGTCAACGTACGGCTGCTCCACACGCAGAGCGAGCGGCTCACGCCCGACGTTTTACGGCACTCCGTCTCGCCGCGCACGCGGCTCGTCGCGGTTTCTTGGGTTTCGTATGCCGACGGATATCGTCACGACTTGGCCGGGCTTGCGCAAGTCGCGCACGAGGCGGGCGCGTTCTTATGCGTCGATGCGATGCAGGCGCTGGGAGCCTTTCCGCTCGATGCAGCGCAGATGGGTGTGGACGCCGTCTACGCCGGCGCAGCAAAATGGCTCCTCGGGCTGCACGGCGTCGCGTTGCTCTACATTGGCGAGGCGCTCGACGCGCACGTTTCGCTCGTGAATCCGGGATGGCGCTCGGTCGAGAATATGTGGGACTTTCACAATCACTCGCAAGGATTCTCGCGCGATGCGATGCGCTTCGAATCGGGAACGCCGAATCTGATCGGCACGCTGTCGCTCGTCTCGGCCATCGAGCTGTTCGAGCGCGCAGGCAAGGAGCAGATTGCCGAGCACGTTCTTGCGCTGACCGACCGCCTCTGCGAGGGTTTGCAGCAGCTGGGCGCGGAAGTGCGGTCGCCCCGAGGCGACGGAATTTCGTCGGGAATCGTTACTTTTGAGGTGCCCGGGCGCGACAATATGGCGCTCGGACGGGCGCTGGAGGAGGCAGGGATCATAACGACCTATCGCAGCGGCACGATCCGCGTCTCGCCGCACGGGTATAACAGCGATTCGGAGATCGATATTTTGTTGGAAACGCTCAACGACGTCGTGCGAAGGCCGGTGGCGGTCTCGTGATGCTATTGCCCGCATTGCTTCTTGCCGCAGTTGCCGCAAATCCGACGTTTCCCGCACCGGCAACGTACCGATACGCCGCGACGCTCGGCGGGCAGCCGATCGGCGAATGGACGGCGACGGTGCAAAACCGTTCGGGTCAAAACGAGGTCGATGAAAATTCGTCGGCGATGTTTGCCGGAATGCAGCTCGCGGCGACCGCATCGCTCGTATTAGGCGCGGATCTCGGCCCGCTCCGGTATGAGGGAAGCTATCGCACGCCGGGGCAGAACCCGACCGTTACCGTCACGGTAACCGGTGGAAGCGCGACGGTGAGCGGGACGTTGATGAACGCACCGCAACGCGTCGGACTGCTGCCGAACACGCAACACTTCGTCGTGGTGGAACCCGGATTACTGGCGGGCCTCTTCGTTCTGCCCGCGCAGCTGAATGCGTGGAAGGAGAGCGCGGTGACGTGGCTCACGCCGACGAGCGCTCAGGCGCAACTGTTGACGAGCAATCCGAACGCTTCGATGCCGCGTCCGCGCGGAGTGCCCGCGAGCGACGCACTACTCTCCATCGAACGGCCTATAGCCGTCACGATTTGGTACGATCCGACAACGCTCGTTCCCGACGAAGTCATCGTCCCGTCGCAGAACGCGACGCTTAGGCGCGAACGACCCTAAACTCCGCCGGCTGCAGTCCTTCGACGAGTTGCGAATCGAGCGGCAACCCGCGTAACAGACGCTCGAGCGCGCCAAGCGTTACGCGATGACCGATTACGAGCGTCGCACGAGCGCCGGCTAGATCACGCGCGATAGGGCGAATTCGCACGGCGGCCTCCTCAATGCTTTCGCCGCCGGGGAAGCGGAATCGCACCGGATCGAGCCGGCGCCGCTCGAAGAGCTCTGGTTCGTTCTCCTCAACCCATTCCTGCGTCTTACCTTCCCATTCTCCGAAGTGGACTTCGCGCAGCAACGACTCGACGGTAAACGGCACATCGGGCGCGACCAGCTCGCGCGTTTGCTGTGCGCGACGCATCGGGCTGACGATGCAGCGCTCGAACGCAAACGCGCTCAGCGCTGCGCGCAGGCGTTCGCACTGCTCGCGACCGCGCTCGCCCAGCGGCGCGTCGGTATGCGAGAGAAAACGCTTTGAGAGATTTTCAACCGTCGCACCGTGGCGGCAGAGGACGAGGCTAATGACTCTTCCTACGCTGCGCGAATCGACGAGGTCATGACGGCGTCGCTCATCCCGTGTATGAGCCGCTTATCGGCCGGCGCGATCGTGGCCAGCACGCCTCCGAGCTGCACGCTATCCTCGCCGGTAACGAAATAGTACGGACAGAGCCGCACGCGCCCTTCGTACTCGCGGATCTCGTCGCGGTCGCGGTCGAGATACCGCTGGCGTACGAGTTTACCCTTATGAAATCGCT
>JAMXLK010000107.1 GCA_024281075.1 Vulcanimicrobiia bacterium | reverse complement strand
CCACGATCAGCACTTTCATTTCCGGGAACGCCGCCATGCCGCCGCCGATGGTCAGCAGCGAAAGATAGGCAAAGACGCGCGCTAATGCAGGGAGTTGATCCAATCCTCGTCCTCCTGCGCGGGATTTTCGGGGACCGTGTGCGGCCGATAGGTGAAAATCGCAAGCCCGCCAACGGCGAGCAACGTAATCGGCACGCCCCACTTGAAGTAGTTTATCCCCAAGATCGCCGCCATCACGAAAAAGGCATCATAGAATCCGCGCAGCGATTTCTTACCGATCTTGAACCACGTCGCGGCGATAAGTCCGACGGCCGCGGCGGCGACGCCGCGCAAGGCTGCGCTGGCGAGCGGACGTGCATGGTGCTCGGAGTACAGCATGCCGGCCGCAGTCATGAAGATAAACGCCGGCAAACACATGCCGATCATCGCGCCGGTCGCACCGAGCCATCCCGCTAAACGATCGCCTGCGAGAATAGCCATATTCGTCGCATTCAGGCCCGGTAGCGTGTTGCTGATCGACGTCATCTCGAGAAACTCCACATCGTCGAACCACTTCTTTTTCGCTACGAGGGCGTCACGCAGATAAGCGACGACGCCGCCGCCGAAGCTCGTCGCGCCGATGATTAAGAACGTGACGAAGATCTCGAGCGGAGAGACCGCCGTTTTCGACGCTGCGGGCGGCGGTGCCGCCGCGGTTTGTGCCGTACTCACTGACTCTGTAAGTCTACGTTAAGAGCGGCAATTTGCCTATCCGAAAATCGCAGAGTGGCGCTCAAGATGCCGTTTTCGGATAGTGGCCCGCACGCCCCACATGATAAGCTAGAAGCCGAAGGAGGGCATTAATGAAACGTCTTGCTATTTCAGTTTTTTCGGGCGCCGCACTGCTGGCGGTGTCGACGGTCGCGGGATGGGCGGCGCCGCCGAGCATCACCGGCACGTGGTCCGTGCAGCAGACGGGTGCTAACGGCACCTCGACATCTACGATTACGCTCAGTCAGTCCGGCAGCGGTATCGTCGGCAGCAATGCAGCAAACGGCAACGGCTTTACGGGTACCTTCGTCAACGACACGCAGATCAACGGCAAGTGGCACGGCCCTGGCGGCGCGGGCTGGTTGACGGTCTACGTCTCCCCGAACGGCCATAGCTTTAATGGAACTTGGGGCTACAATGGCCGGGCCGCAAACGGATCGTTCGTGGGCAATAAGGTTCTGCCGCCATCGCCGATTACCGCAGCCGGAACGTGGAACGTCAAGGGCGCCGGCGGCCCGACCGCGTTCGTCGGAGCGATGAAGTGCACGGAATCGGGGCCAACCGTCGTGTGCCATGCCGGACCGATTATTCTCAATGGCAAATTCCGCGCGAAGGACAAAGTCCGTGCGACCTGGAGCGGTCCGACGGGCTCGGGGTGGTTCTCGTTCTGGTTCAACGACGACAACAATAGCTTCAACGGCATCTGGGGCAACGGCAAGGACACGACCCCGCCCGTTGGTCGCGTCGTCGGCCAACGCTCGTTGGGCGGTTAACGAAGACAAATCGCATTGCAGCCGGGGCAGGATGCCCCGGCAGCGTTTTGAGGTTAGTTGTTGTGAAGAAAAGTTAGGGCGATGACGTGATAGCGGTTAAGGTTCTGGCAACCATCTTGTTAGTGTCGCTCACTTTTGGCGCCGGCTTGCAAGTCGACCGCGACAATTTAAAGGCCATTCTCAAACGGTTCGGCCTTCTGGGGCGCGCGCTTCTCGCGAACTTCGTCATCGTCCCGATCCTAGGCATTGCGATCGTCAAACTCTTCCGGCTGCCACTCCCGATAGCGACGGGCGTACTCTTGATGGCGATCGCGCCAGGAGTGCCGCTCGTGCTGGCGCAGGTGCGAAAGCGCGGCGGCAGCCTTTCGCTGGCGGTCGAACTTGCCTTCATTTTACCATTGCTTTCGATCGTTACGGTGCCCCTGACGGCCGCGTTGGTGCTTCCCGACCAAATAAAAGCCGAGCTTCCGTTGGGACAGTTCGCCGTGACGCTCGTGCTCTTTCAACTGCTTCCGCTGGTGCTTGGAATGGCCGTCGGAGAACGGTTTCCGAAGGCTGCAGCGCGTCTGGCAGGCCCGTGCAATATCATCTTCTTTGTCGCCGCAATTGCGCTCTTCGGACTTCTCGGTAAAGCTATTCTGCACGGCATCGAATCGGTATACGGGTCTCGCGGCATGCTGGCTATGCTTACACTGACGCTGCTCTCGATGGCCACGGGTTGGCTCTTGGGAGGACCAGACGTTCGAGATCGCCGCATTTTAGGAATTGGAACGATGCTTCGTAACATCGGACTTGCCTCGCTCATTGCGACGACGACCCTACGCAGCTCTGAAATCGCGGCCGCGGTGTTAACCTATCTGCTGATCCAGTTTATCGTGGCAACGCTCTTCGGCGCGTTCTTCACTCGCCGGGCAAAGGAGGCTACGGCATGACACCACTCATTGCCATGACGCCGTTGATCTTTGGAGAGTTCGGATTTTTCAAGCTGACGATTCTCGATTACATCTGCCTATTCGCGGCGACTACGAATGCTTTCAACGGCGCGCTTTTAGCGCGCCGGCCCGACCACTACAAGCACTTTACGATTATCGGGGTCATCATTCTGGCGTATGCGGGCGGCATCGGCGGCGGCGTCATTCGTGACGTGCTGGTTAACAGAATCCCCTCGCCGCTGCAAAACCCGTGGTACATTATCTTATGCCTGCTCGCGGCCGCATTGGCGCTATACATTGACTATGCGAGCGAGGCGCGATTTAAAGACGGCCTATTCCAGTTTATGACGGCGTTCACGTTGCCGTGGTACGCGATCGTAGGAGCCCAGGCGGCGCTCGGCGTGCATCTCGGTTACGCGGCAGCGGTTGTGATCGGAATCATTGCTACCACAGCGGGCCGCTGGATCATCGACGTTGCCTGTAACGTCGTACCAAAACAGCTCGTGCGCGGCGAATTCTTCGTGGCGGCGGCGGCATTGACGGGCATCGCGTACGTTATTTGCGATCAAGTGGGCCTTCCGGTGATCGCCTCGACGATCATCGCGTTCTTCGTCGGATTTGGCTTCCGGCTGCTCTCGCAGTACTTAGGTTGGGAGGAGTGGGAGCCGTGGGAACCCGCGGAGGTTACCGGCGGCGAAAAGCAGCGGAAGACGCTGGGCGAGGGTTTGCACGCGGAGTTCGACCGTAACAATTAGACGCTTGCACTGGCTAAGATGGTTGTCTCTATGAATTCCGCAGCCACCGATATGATCAAGATAGAGGGCGGAACCTTCCGCATGGGTTCCGATCGTTTCTATCCCGAGGAAGCTCCCGTACGGGAAGTGGTGGTCGAGGGCTTTTTGATCGACGCGCATACCGTGACAAATGCGGAGTTTTCGAAATTCGTTCGCAAGACCGGATACGTAACGGTTGCCGAGCGCGAACTCAATGCGGCTGACTATCCGGGAGCACTACCGGAGAACCTCGTGCCCGGCGCGCTCGTTTTTCACATGACGCCGAGCCCCGTCGATCTGCGAGATTACCGGAATTGGTGGTCGTGGACGCCCGGCGCGTCATGGAAACATCCATACGGACCGGGCAGCTCGATCGACTCGCGGCCCGACCATCCGGTCGTGCACGTCGCTTTTGGGGATGCGCAAGCCTATGCCGATTGGGCAGGTAAACGTTTGCCCACCGAAACCGAATGGGAGTTCGCCGCTCGCGGCGGCCTCGACGGCAAAGATTTCGTTTGGGGTGATGAGCCATATCCGGAAGGCAAATATAGAGCCAACACTTGGAAGGGCTCATTTCCATGGCAAAACACATGGCGTAACGGCCCCGGCACGATGCCGGTTGGATCGTTTGCGCCCAACGGCTACGGTCTATTCGATATGGCAGGCAACGTTTGGGAGTGGACGACGGATTGGTACGTCGCGGATCGCGCTGCTACTTCGCCGTGTTGCGCCGGTGACATGCGCGAGCAGAGTTACGATCCGTGCCAACCCAACGTGCGGATCCCACGAAAAGTTGTCAAAGGCGGATCGTTTCTCTGCTCGCCGGAGTACTGTCTGCGTTTTCGCCCTGCGGCGCGTTCGCCGCAAATGATCGACACGGGCATGTCGCATCTCGGATTCCGCTGTGTAAAGGATTAAGGTGCAAGAAAAACAACGCGAGATTTTACCGATTCCAGATAAGGCGTATGCCGGCTTCGTCGCCTACGACGCGAAGGATCCCGATTCGCAGTTTCCGCCGATCGAACCGCTGCGGCCACCCGAAAATGCGCCGAACGTGCTCATCGTTCTCATCGACGATGCCGGTTTCGGAGCGTCCGGCGCGTTCGGCGGCCCATGTGCTTCGCCGACTGCCGATCGGCTGGCAAAGAACGGCCTGCGCTTCACGCGGTTTCATACGACTGCGCTCTGCTCCCCGACGCGTGCGGCGCTGCTGAGCGGCAGAAATCATCACATGGTCGGCATGGGCGGGATCACCGAAATCGCGACGTCCGCACCGGGTTACAATTCGGCGCGGCCGAACACGATGGCGCCGCTTCCCGAAATTCTCAGACTCAACGGCTATTCCACTGCGCAGTTCGGAAAGTGCCACGAAGTACCGGTCTGGGAGGCAAGCCCGGTCGGTCCGTTCGATCGTTGGCCGACCGGTTCGGGCTTCGAGTATTTTTACGGCTTCGTTGCAGGCGAGACGAATCAGTGGTATCCGGCAATTCACGAAGGCACCAAAGTGGTCGAACCGCCCAAGACGCCCGAAGAAGGCTATCACTTCATGGAGGACATGACCGATCGCGCTATCGCGTGGGTGCGTCAGCAGCGGCTGCTGGCCGGCGATAAACCGTTCTTTATGTACTTTGCACCCGGCGCCACGCATGCACCGCATCACGTGCCGAAGGAATGGGCGGATAAATATAAGGGCAAGTTCGACCGAGGCTGGGATAAACTGCGCGAAGAGACGTTTGCGCGCCAGAAGCAGCTCGGCGTGATTCCGCAGGATTGCGAACTCACACAGCGGCCGGCGGAGATTCCCGCCTGGGATTCGCAGACACCGGAATTCAAACGGGTGCTGGCCCGAGAGATGGAAGTCTACGCAGGGTTCTTCGAGTACGCCGACCATCACATCGGCCGTCTCATCGACGCTTTAGATGAAATTAAAGCGCTCGATAATACGTTAATCTATTACATCATCGGCGACAACGGTGCGTCGGCCGAGGGCACGCCCAAGGGCACGTTCAATGAGTGCATTCCCTTCAACGGGATGTTCGAATTGGAGACGGCGGAGTTTCTCACCGACCGCATCGATAAGCTTGGTGGTCCGGAGTCGTACAATCACTACGCCGTCGGATGGGCCCACGCTATGGACACGCCGTACCAGTGGACCAAGCAGGTTGCCTCGCACTGGGGCGGCACGCGCAACGGAACGATCGTCCATTGGCCGAACGGCATCAAAGCCAAGGGCGCACTCCGAAATCAGTTCCATCACGTCATTGACGTCGCGACGACGATCCTCGAGCTCGCACACTTGGCGGAACCGGTCATGGTCAACGGCGTTGGACAGGTGCCGATGCAAGGGGTGAGCATGGCCTATAGTTTCGAAAACCCCAAGGCAGCCGAACGCCGAGAAACGCAATACTTCGAGATGTTCGGTAACCGCGGCATCTACCACAAAGGTTGGACGGCGGTAACGCGTCACAGCACACCATGGATTATGACCGCCGACCGCCCGCCGTTTGACGACGACGTGTGGGAGCTCTACGACACCAACAAAGACTGGTCGCAGGCGCACGATCTCTCGAAAGAGATGCCGGAGAAGCTGCACGAGCTGCAGCGCTTGTGGCTCATTGAGGCCACGCGGAACAACGTTCTGCCGATGGACGACCGTACGGCCGAGCGTTTCAACCCCGATATCGCTGGGCGCCCACTCCTGATTCGCGGCGATTCGCAAGTGCTCGCCGCCGGCATGGGCGGCCTGAACGAAAACGGGATCGTGAACGTCAAGAATAAGAGCCATTCGGTTACGGCACAACTCGACGTTGCCGACGGCACTCCCGCAAACGGGGCAATTATATCACAGGGCGGCATCGGCGGCGGCTGGATGCTCTATGCCAAGGACGGGACGCTGACGTACTTCTATAACTTCCTGGGGCTTCGCCAGTTTGTAATTCGCGCTACGGACCCGCTGACGACGGGAACGCATCAGGTCCGAATGGAGTTTGCGTATGACGGCGGCGGCCTCGCGAAAGGCGCGACGGTAACGCTCTTCATCGATGGAAAGGCTGTGGGGAGCGGACGGCTCGATCAGACCGTTCCGCTGGTCTTTTCTGCGGATGAAACGACGGATGTCGGGGTCAAGCGCGGATCCCCGATGACGCCGGAGATGCAGCCGGAGAAGAGCCGATTCAACGGTGAAGTCAAGGCGGTCGTCATCGAAACGAGCGGTGAAAGCCAAGATCATCTGCTTTCACGCGAACAAGTTCTCAACATGATCGTAGCACGACAATAAGGAATCGACAGATGAGCAAAGACGGAAAAGGGACTACGTCAGCCACACCGCTGGTTACGCACCGCGAGTTCAAACTGCTGCTCAAGCCTGAGAAGTTCACTTCGCGCAGGGCGGTGCTTGAGTTCAACGAGCTGCTTCACAAGGCGGCCGAGAAGCTGGGCGTCCATTACGATCCGGTCGAGTCGCTTGGATCGCAGCTTCGGATCGTGCAATTCTACGACACAAAAGATGAGACGCTGCGAAAAAACAAGCTCATCTTTCGCATTCGTCAGATTCGCGAGGGGGGCTGGCCCGGGGAGAGCTGGGAGCTGACGTTCAAGTGTCGTGCGCCCGACTACGGCAAAGCCGCGGCCTTCAACACCGACACGACAATGACAAAACTGCAAAAGAAGAAGTTCAAGGAGGAGCTCATCCGCGGCGAGGCGCCGGGTACGATGGTGAGCATCTTTTCGAACAACGTTATCGTCGAATATCCGGAGGTTCCGCTCGAGGCGCCGCTTGCGCGGTTGGCGGCTGCGCTGCCGCATTTGGCGACGCTCGGGCTCGACCTCAACGAGACGATGTCGATCGTTGCCGGCGCAAAGGTCTTCGAGCTGCAGTCGGATCTCGGGACCTTGTCATTCGGCCACGGCGTCACGGCTCGGGCGACGATCGCGGTTTGGGCACGGCCCATCCCAGATCGCTTCGAGCCGCTCGTCGCAGAGTTCGGGTTCTCGACGCACGTGCTCGGCAAGGATGAAAAAGAAGAGAAAGGGCAACAGGCCGCCGACGAGTTCTTTAAAGCGCTGCAAGCGCCGTTGCACGACTACCTCTTCGCCGGGACGACCAAGACCGCGCTGATCTACGGTGACGAGGGCGCGTAAGTTCGCAAAACCTTCGGACCTGGCTTAGTATCGGGCGCATCCGCTAACGACCCAACCACCGTTGGGTCGTTAGCCGTTGTTGGCGCCACGACGGGCTACGGCATGGCGTGGCTCGTCATCCTGTTACTGCCGATGCTTGCCGTCGTGCAGGCGATTGCGGCTTCGGTTGCCGCAGTTTCGCAGCTCAGCCTCCAGCAAGCCATCGCGCGGAGCTACGGGCGCGCTCCGGCGATTATCGCCGGCGTCGCGATCGTCGTCATCAGTTTGCTCACGCTCGGCGCTGACGTTCAAGCCGGCGCTGAAGCGCTGACGCTGCTGAGCGGCGTGCCGTTCTATTATTTCGTCGTGCCGGTCGTTCTGGCCATCGGCTGGCTGCTCGCCACGAAATCGTACTTGAAGGTCGAGCGGCTGCTGGCCTGGCTGACGCTTATCTTTCTTTGCTACGTCGCGAGTGCAGTCTTCGCGCGGCCCGATTGGAACGCAGTCCTGCGCGCAATCGTCGTTCCGCACTTTGAATTTTCGCGAGTTTATCTGACCGGCGCCGTTGCGCTGCTCGGCACGACGTTGACGAGCTACGTTTACTTTTGGGAGTCGATCGAAGTAGCCGAACGCCGTCCGGCGCGATCGCAGACGCGCGCAATCCAAGCCGATGCGGTGATCGGGATGCTCGTAGCGGGGTCGAGCTTCCTGTTCATTCTGGTCGCCACCGCGGCAACGCTCGGACGCCAACACCTGCCCGTTCAAACGGCAGCCGAGGCCGCCGCCGCGCTGCGTCCGCTCGCAGGTGTCTGGGATCAGACGCTCTTCGCAATCGGTTTGCTTGCGTCGGCAGCAATTGCCATCCCCGTGATCGCCGCAACGAACGGCTACGTCGTGGCGCAAACCTTAGGCGCACGCAGCGGCCTGACGTCGACGCCGCGCGAGGCGCCGCTCTTCTATGGCGTTATATTTGCGACGTTGGCGCTGGGTGCAGCACTCGCAATGCTGCCGATCCCGACGATTTCGCTTCTCTATTGGGTTTCGGTTGCAGCCGGCATAGCCACACCAATAACGCTGGCGCTCACGATGCTTGTCGCGCAAAATTCGGCGACGATGCAGGGGCGGCCCATTAGCCGCCTCCTGGCCGGAGCCGGCTGGACCGTAACTACGGTCGTCGCGCTCTCGTCGTTCGGCTTCATTGCGTCGCTCTTTACGGTGTGAGCGTTCTACTACGGGCTGGTGCTCTGCCAGTCGGCGCGCACGACGCCGGTCAGCGCCAGCAGCGCGGTCGCGAGCTCCTCAACTTTCGCGTCTTGGTGGTTGGGCGAAAAGATATCGGCGTTCACTTCGATATATTTGCCTTCGGCGTAGTGACGCGTGAGCGACTGCAGGCTCAACGAGGAGCCACTGATCGCTTTCAGGATTGCGGCGCTGACCGCGGCTTGGCTTTGTGCCTCGCAGAGCACCGTAACTTTGTACACTACCTCGCCGTCTTGCCGCTGACGAGCGCGCGTGTTGATTGCATCGGCGATCGGTGAAAGAAACAGATTCAGGACGATGATTGCGGCGGCTCCGGCCGTGGCCTGGGGCCATAAACCGAAGCCTGCGAGCGCGCCGACCGCCGCGGTCGCCCAGATCGTTGCAGCGGTGTTGAGGCCCGTCACGTTCAATCCCGACCGCAGGATGACGCCGCCCGCGATGAAGCCGACGCCCGTTACGACTCCGGCAACGATGCGGGTCGCATCACCGGCATTGATGATCCCGTCGAGCAGTGCGAACAATGCGGCGCCCACCGCAACGAGGCTGCTCGTATGCAGCCCCGCCGCGCGCTGACGCCACTGACGCTCGAATCCGATGGCAATGCCCAACACGGCCGCGACGCCGAGCCGCGTCAGGAAGTCAAGGGCCGTCAGCTCGGGCGGTTTCATCTACGGGCGCGGACTCATCAAATTGGGATCGTATATCCTAGCAGCGGCCCGGCCAGGTTGAGTTTCTGAACGTGAGCCGTCGGAGGAAAGCTGCCGTAATTCAATGCGCGCCATAGCGCCACAATCGTTTGCCCGTGATTGAACGCGTAGCCTGCGCCGCCGTAGGCCTGCCACGACGTGTTATTGGTGCCCGTTCCATAGTCGAAATAATACGGCACGTAGAGATGGTCGCCGTTGAAGAAGACTCGGCCGCGGATTCCCCAGATCACGTCGCTCGTGTAGTCTGAAGTGCTAATGCTGCCGCTTGGGGCCAGTAGGCCGCGCTTGCCGATCGTAGCATTGTAATCGATGTTGAGATTAAGTGGGAAATTGCGCACGCCGAGGAACATGCTTACGTCGGCGTTGTGACTATGCGCAAGCGTAAAGCCGGCCGCGGCTTCCCAGATCGCGGTGCTCAAGTGTGCGTTGGCATCGATCGTCACCGGGAATTGTCTTCTGCCGAGCGGTCCGGTAATCGTCCCGGCAATCGTCGAAGTGCTCGATGCGTTGAGATAAATCGCATCACCGAAAACGTCAATGTTCCCCTGGCGCACGTCGAATGCGAGCATACCGGCTGAATTGAGCTTGGGCAAATAGTCGCTCGGGCCGACTTGAAACGTGCTCTGCACTACTCCGCCGCCGTGACCGTGCCCGTGCCGAAGGACCGGAATCGTAAATTGCGTGTCCAACTTCACCGACGGTCCCCAGATGTACGGCGCAACCATCGCGTGAACTTTGCCGTCGTACTGCCGATCCATGAACGTAGGGTTTGTCGTTTCGCTTGGCGACGGCGAAGCCGGTGACTCCTGGGCGAGCGCGATCGCGCCGCCGGAAACGAATGCCGGCGCGGCTATCACGAGCGCGGCAAAAAGGTTGAACGAACGCATAATATGGCTAGGGCTCCCTTCCAGCGGATTGTAGGGCTTGCCTGCGCGGTATGTCTATCCGAGATACGCAATTTGGTGCATTTCCGCACGAATTGTTACGTCATTCGTTATAATTCGGATAATAAAGTTTAAGGCGCGCCGTCGTGTTGGAAAGGAACCTGCATGGCCGATCTGTACATGTGCGCACGCTGCAGATGGCCCTTCGTCGCCGATGACGAATGGCTGATCGCCTTGCGCGACAACTGCTGCGCGGAATGCACGAAAATCCGGATGCTCGAGTCGTTTGGATTACCGGCCGATTTTCTCACGCGGAGGCTAGGCCCTACCTAGGCCGGCCCTACCTAACGGATACTCCGGCGCTACTTCGCGAAATCGGCCAAATGGTTCGAATCGATAACGAACGTTAGCGAATCGCGCGAGACGTGAATGGATCCTGAGTACGGCGTGCTTAACTCGAGAACCAGACCAAAGAAAAGCCCAATGGAGCCGGCTAGAAGGCCCGTCATAAACATCTGCTTTGCATAGCTCCGCACGCCGAAAAGAAACGTAAACGCGATCACAAACGCGGCTCCCAAGAGGAGCGCTTCGATCAAACCGGGCGGCAGCCAAGTTTGCGATTGAACGACGCGCAACCGCCTCGCGTCCCCGAGTTGCCGCAACGTCTCCATGAACATGCTTCGCAGCGAATTGTTCTCGAGAACTTGAGCAGAACTGGTATTCTTGTCTTGAGGGGGCACCTGCACGGCTACGCGCACGGCTTGGAAGAGCAATTCCGCCGTCGGATCGTTGCGCGTCCGCGGTTCGGACCAGTTCTGATCGCGAACGGCAAGCGCGTAGCGCGCAATGATTTGCTGCAACTCCCGGCCTTGCGCCGGCTGAAGTTGGCCCGCGAAGTTGAAGGCGTCGGCTATGTATCCCGCTTCTAGATCCGTAGTCTGCTGAGCCGACGCGAAGCTCGTCCAGACCGTACCGACGAGAAACCCAAGGACGACGGAGTAAAGAACCCCGACGACGCCCATGAGGAAGCCCGGGACCTCATGATGCTCGCTTAGACGCTCCGCCGGCGGCAAAATCGGACGGAGCAGGGTATGCGCGACAATCGCTACGGCCGCAAAGATCCCTGCGAAGAGCGGCAGGGCGACGAAAACTGAAAGATTTGATAACCAGCTCATCATTAAGGCTTCTTAACCGCTCGCCTTTTGCATTTCTAGGATATCGCCTTTCGCTCCGGCGATTCTATAATCGAGTGACAAAAACTCTCCTAGGAAAGTGAGTTCACCAACGATGGCAGCCAAGAAGCCCAATATTCTCATACTGTGGGGCGACGACATCGGCATTTGGAACATCAGCCGGTTCAGCCACGGTATGATGGGTTATACGACACCCAATATCGATAGGGTCGCCAATGAAGGCGGCCTTTTTACCGATTACTATTCACAGCAAAGCTGTACCGCTGGCCGTGCCTGTTTCATCGCCGGCCAGAACCCAATCCGGACCGGCTTGACGAAGGTCGGAATGCCGGGTGCCAACGTCGGCCTTCAGCCGGAGGATCCAACCATAGCCGAGTGTTTGAAGCCGCTGGGCTACGCCTGCGGGCAGTTCGGCAAGAACCACCTCGGCGACCGTAACGAGTTTTTACCAACGGTTCACGGCTTCGACGAATTCTTCGGCAATCTATACCACCTCAACGCCGAAGAGGAACCGGAACTGCCTGATTACCCCAAGATGCCGTGGTTCAAGGAACAGTTTGGTCCACGCGGCGTTCTACATTCCTGGGCCACTGACACGGACGACACGACCGTCGACCCGCGCTGGGGTAAAGTCGGCAAACAAAAGGTGACCGATACGGGCCCGCTTACGAAAAAACGTATGGAGACGATCGATGAGGAGATTACCGCGGCAGCCCTGGACTGGATGGAGAAACAAGCCAAGGCTGATCAGCCGTTCTTCCTTTGGTACAACTCCACAGCAATGCACTTCCGAACTCACTTAGCCGAGAAAAATCGCGGCAAGAGCGGACAGGACGATTACAGCGATCGAATGGTCGTGCATGACGAACAGATCGGGATGATGCTCGACAAGCTCGACGAGCTGGGCATCGCCGACAATACAATCGTAATGTACTCCACCGATAACGGGCCGCAAAACGATACGTGGCCCGACGGAGCCAACACACCGTTCCGCATGATGAAGGACACGAACTATGAAGGCGGCTGGCGCGTGCCGTGCTTCATCCGTTGGCCCGGAACCATCAAGCCGGGATCGATTTACAACGGAATCGTTTCGCACATCGATATGTTTCCGACGCTGTTGGCCGCGGCGGGCAATCCGGACATCACGCAACAGCTTCTTAACGGCTGCACAATCGGAGATAAGAAGTTCCACGTGCACCTCGACGGATACGACATGGGGCCGTATTTCAGCGGTCAAGCGAAGGAGAGCCCGAGAGAATCGCTCGTCTATTTTAGCGACGACGGCGATATCATGGCCGTGAGAGTCGGAGATTATAAATTCGAGCTCGCCGTACAAAGGGCGGTCTCCACGAACGCATGGGCTGAGCCTTTCGTAAAGCTGCGCTTGCCCCACATCGTAAATTTACGGCGTGACCCGTTCGAACGGGCCGATTGGAATTCGAACGTCTATTGGGATTGGGTCGTCGACCACGTGCCGCAGATGTACCTGATGCAAGCGGTTGTGGCCCAGCAAATCGAGGACTTCGCGAAGTTCCCGCCACGACAGAAACCAGCGTCGTTCAATCTCGATGCCGTGTTAGAACAGGCGAAAACGGCACACGGCTAAAGCCTTGCTGCTGTGAAACACGACGATGCGATGGCGGCGCAAGCCGCCATCGCTGCCAAGGTGGGCACCTTTTACGAATCCCATCCCTATCCACCGCCGGTAGACGACATCGATGCATACCGGCGAACCTGGGATGAAAAGCGACGCCGTGTTGAGTCGCATCTCTTTTGGCCCGGCGAACGTTTCCGCGACGACCGCAGCATCCTGGTCGCGGGGTGCGGCACCAGGCAGGCTGCTCACTACGCGGTGCGCTGGCCCAACGCGCGCGTCGTCGGCATCGACTTCAGCGAGGCCAGCATCGCTTTTGAGGAAGAACTCAAGCGAAAACACGGACTCGAAAATCT
>JAMXLK010000106.1 GCA_024281075.1 Vulcanimicrobiia bacterium | reverse complement strand
CGCTTCCGGCGTAGCCGCCGACGTCGGTAACGCTCTTGCCCAGCGAGACCGTCGTCACGTTACCGAAACGCGCGCTGCCGCGCTGCCGAAAGTCGGAATGTGTGGATGCGCGAAAGGTGCCGAAGTTGACTTGCCGCGTCGAGGGCGATGCGTTATACATCGACAGCGCCGCGCCGGAGCTCGCCGGTTCTTCAAAAGTCAAAACTTGATACTTTGGATAACTGCCGACGACCACGAGCGTGTACGTCTTACCTCCGGTGAGATTGGTGGTTTTGAGCGGGCCGACGGCATAGCCCAGCGGATCGCGTGCCACCAGCGAATGAGCGCCCGCGCTCATGCTCATGAACGACGTGAACGTGCCGTAGCTGAAGGTCGTGACGACCGTCTGCGAATCGACTTGTAAATATGCGTTGCTGCCGATATCTTGCGGATATCCGTTGATCAGCGTCTCGAGATGCGGGGCGCCGTCAACGAAGCGTACGCGCGCCGTTGCGTTTTGTGCCGGCATCGTGCTCGAGGACGAACTCGAACCGCCGCAACCGGCAGCGAGCAACGCGACGAGCGTAAGAAAAATACGCTGGTAATATACGTTCATCGGTACCTATCAACGAATCGGTTGGTATTTGGCCTTGCGCGCGCCGATCGGACACCGGCGCGCGCAAGCTTTTCTCTCGGTGCTACTGCAAGCAGGCTGCTTGACTGGAGTTCCCGTTGAATGCGCTAAGGACGGCCGTTCTAATCGACTTAGAGAGTGGGATGTACTCGAGCTTGTCGATGATCTTATTTGCCTTATTCGACTCGAGGAACGATATTAGTTTTTGCTTATCCGATAAATGAACGCCGTTGTTCTGACCGTAGAACATCAGGTAGTTGACGCCGACGATCGGATACGATTTCGCCGGCGGCGTAACGTAATCGCTCGTGGGAATAAACAGCTGGCACCACGGCGTGCTGGAACCGAGCGGATTGCCGTCATTGCCCATGCCGTACTGAATCGACGATGCGGTAATTTTCGAGAAGGCCTTCACGAGCGTCGTTCGGTTGGCGGGATTGATGAAAATGGCGTGTTTGTTCGCAAATCCGTTTTGCAGCCATGCCTGGCTCACTTTCGGACTGGCGGACTTTACGTAACCGCCCGTTACGTATCCGGTGGAATACGCGGTACTCTGAATTGCGGCGATGATTCCTGGATCGCCGATCTCGCCCACGAAATTCGGATTCGGATCGCCCGAAGACCCTGGACCCGACCACGTGCTGCTCACACCGAACGTCCATGCGGCGCTGCGGCCCGAGCCTTGGTATGGATACTGGTTGTACGGCGCCTTCCAGGAGACGTTACACGCCGTATTGAGATGGTTCTGCAGATTGTAGGTCGTCGCGCCGCCTTCACTTCGGAAGAAGAACGTGATCGTCTGCGATGATCCGCCGGTGACGGACGTTCCGCCGTTATCTGCAGTGATCGCCGGGTCGTTCCAATCCGTGACCGTCGCGTTGGCGATCGCGCAGTACGTCCAGGTCGAGAGCTTTATGTTGCTCACGCTGAAGTCGTTAGGCCGGTAACCGAAGACGATGTTCGCCCCGATCTGCGGAAACTCAAACGGCTGGCCCCATGTGATCGAACCGCTAAGCCGACCATTGTAATACGGCGTGCCCGACGCGCAGCACTCGGTCGATGCGAGCGCGACAGCGCTCGAGACAAAGTCGAGTGGATCTTCCCGCCCGCCGAAACCGGTAACGGCCTGACCGAGAGGCGCGCACGGTCCGGTTGGCGGAAAGCCTGAGTCGCCTTCCCCCTCGAACGCTTTGCGACCGTCGGTGCTGCCGGTTATGCAGTAATAGATCGTGCCCGTCGTTGGGGCCGCGAAGAACAAAGAGCCGGCTCCGGGACCCGGCTGCGTGTTGTAATAGTACCCGACGGGCTGCACGCCGAGGTTATAAGCGTAACCCGCCGTGTCGGATCCGCCGGCATGCAGATCCTGCGAACCGCCGTCGAGATGCCGCATGCGGTGTTGCGAAGCTGCCGGCGTATTCGGAAGCGCTGCGACGCCCGAACCGCCGGCGACGCCGCTTCCGTTACACCCTGCTATCAGGAGTGCGGGAACGGCTGCCAAGGCCAATGTAGCGAGGGGATTCTTCATTTCCTTTTCCTTATGGAGCGTGGAGTGTATCAGTGATTCGACGTGACCACGATTGCAATTGGAGCGTTTAATCCGGTCGATGAACCGGAAATCTGTAGGCTCGGCTTCACGGTCCCGCGGCCGCCTGCGGCGAACGCGTCGATGGCGTTGTTAAAATCATCGACTGCGAAGATTCGAGATCCGTAAATAGTTAGTGACGGGAAGAACTGCGAGAGCAGAATTCGCGGCGACGCACATTGAGAGTTCTGCGTATAGACACCGGCAAGCGTCAATGCGCGCAGCGGCGGAACGTCGGTTATGCCCCCGCTGGCACCGGCGGCGTAGACGTCGACTTTCCCCTGACACGACGTCGAGCTGCCGCTTCCGGATAACGTTGTACCCGCCACGAAGATTTCACCGTTGCTGCTCAGCCCAAGATTCGTCGTAAGTCCCGGCGTCAGTTTCGTCGTCGCATCCCACGGGATCGTACGAGACGGTGAAACCGAAGGGTTGCCGTTGTCGGATGCGGACGTTACGAAGACGCCGTACGTCGAGCCGAGCACCGAGTGCAAGGCGCCGTTGAGATAGAAGTTCCCCGCCGAATCCAACGCTAGACCCGTCGGGCCGGCATAATAAATCGTCGGTGACGCATATGCCCACGCCGACGACGGCACAGTCGGGCCGCTCGCGGCGGACGAATAGGTCAGCACGGCATCGTTTCCGCCGATTCCATCAATACCGGTCGCGCCGTAGGTGACGAGCGTTCCGGCGCTCCCGATGCTCATGAAGAGCGGAAAGATCGTCGTCTGAGATTGCTTGTCGGCCTTCAGCACCGCGCTCGGCTGATCGTTTCCGTTTGCGCCTGGTGCGTAGACCGCGATCTGGTTGCCGGCGTCCGGCGTACCGCTTGACGGCGAGAAGCCGTATTGATTGTCGAAGTAGCCGACGTACAAGTTGCCGCTGCCGTCGACGGCGATGCTTCGCGCAAAGAGTTTAGAGCTCAATGATAGCGTCCGTTGCGGCGCGACGTTACCACGAGCTTTGCCGTCGTACTCGGTGACGGTCGCACCCTGTCCGTTATTCGAGCCGGCATTCAGAACGTAAATAGTACCGACCGGCGGAGGCGGCTGTCGGCCACGGACGTTGAATTGCGCGCCGGCGCCGATCGAGCCCGGACCATCGACATTTGCGGCGAGCGTGATCGAAGAGGCCTGTTTCTTGCCGTCGTACCGCAGCGTGATGTGCGCCGACGGCTTTGGAATCGAAAGCGAGCCGCCCGACCTGCGACCATTTTGTAAGAGGAAGGCATGTACGCCGTCGCCTTGGATCGCGAGCGCAATCGGCGACGAGTAATCACTGGGGCCGACGATCTGCGCGCCCGTCGCGTCGAATGCGGTCAGGCTCACATCGGCCCGCGTAGCGTCGCCACGCTTGGCGCTGGCAGGCTGAACCGAGAGCTTTAACGCTGCAATAACGCCATAGAGGGTTAACGTGAGCGTATTGCTGATCTGCATGCCGCCGCCGCCAGATCCGATCTGCGCGGCGGCCGTTCCGGCAGAGAGCAGCGCGCCGGTGCCGTTGGTGCCGGCATAGGTAGTAACGGAGAATACGTCGTGCCCTGCCGCGCCGAGCACCGTTCCGGTACAGACCGTTGTGCCCGAGACCGACTGACAACCGTGCGCGTGCGCGACGGTATTAATCGTCTTGGGATTGACGCCGCCGACGGGGTTTCCGTTTACCGTCGACAGCATAACGACGATCGAATGCGTATTGACCGAAACGTAATTCGAATGAATGCTGCGCGTCTTTCGTGCCGGAATCGTGACGGTAACTTTCACGTTGACGAAATGAGGCGGCGGACTTCCGCCGCCGCCGCCCGGTGAGTTTACGACCGAGCCCGCGGGGAAGGTGCCGGCGCCGCCGCACGCAGCGAGCGTTACGGCGGCGACCGCGAAGATGCCGCGTCGAATCATCCGCGTGCGACCACGCGATCGTCCAGCACGATGGCATCGTAAGTTCCGTACGCGCGGTCACAGCGGCGCGCCGGCGGGTCGTAGACGAGAAATTCCTGCAGCGGCCCGGCATAGAGGTGCAGCGACACTGCTTTGCCCTTTGCCGGCGCCGAGACGCGGTGCAAATCGAACCTACCGGAACGCAGGTCCATATCGCCCGAGCGCAGCCTGCGCGAATCCCGCCATTTGACCTCGGCGACGCCGGGCACTTCACCGGCGTCCAGGCGGACGTAGTCGTCGACGTCGAGCGTTCCGTCCAAGACGAGCATCCAGCAATGCTGGCCGCCATGATCGTGAATCGCCGAAGCGGCGCCCGGCGCCCAGTTCAGGAGGAGCATCTCGAAATTGGCGTCGCGGTAGACGCGCGTCCGTGTGTAGTCGCCCGGCCGGGAAAGGAGCGTCTCCCGGCCGGGCCACTGGCGTGCGCTGTCCCCTAAAAGCCGTTCCAGGTCCGCGTGAGCCCGAGCGAGCGGGCTCCGGACACGAAGATCATCCACGAGTTGGCGAAACACCAGCCCCTCCTTAGATAACAAATGACCCCGGTTATTAACTTGAGTCAATATTTTTGAACAGCGGCGCTGAGCCTCCTTCCGGCCCGATGAAATAAAAAAGCGGCCGCACGGGCCGCTTCCGCTGAGAGGCTTCCGGCGTGGGCTAGGGGCGCCAGCGTAGGTCGGGCTGACGCGCCGCCCGCGTCTCGTCGACCCGGCCCACGACCGTGGTGGTCGGCGCGTCAAAGAGCGCCGCGGGATCCTTGCGTGCGCGGTCGACGATCGTCTCCAGCGCCTGTGCGAACCCGTCGAGTGTTTCTTTCGATTCCGTCTCGGTCGGCTCGATCATGAGACACTCCGGAACGAGCAACGGAAAGTACATCGTCGGTGCCATGTAACCGTAGTCGAGCAGCGCCTTCGCCAGGTCGAGCGCACGAACGCCGTTCTCTTTTTTCAAACGCTGCGCCGAAGCGACGAATTCGTGCCGGCAGACTTCCGGATACGGCGTCTCGAGAAAGGCCGCTATCTTCACGCGCAGATAGTTCGCGTTGAGCACGGCGAGCTGCGAAACTCGCTTGAGGCCTTCGCTACCGTTGGCGTAGAGATATGCGAGCGCGCGAACCGCATGCGCGAAGTTCGACCAAAACGAACGCATCGGTCCGATCGACTTGGGCCGATCGAATTCCAAACGGAAGCCCGATTCGTCGCGCACGACGACCGGCGTCGGAAGATAATCGACGAGATGCGCCGCGACGCCCAGCGGACCGTGTCCGGCGCCACCCCCGCCGTGCGGAATCGTGAACGTCTTATGCGTGTTGAGATGCATGAGGTCGAAACCCATGTCGCCCGGCCGGGCGTACCCCATGATGGCGTTTGCGTTGGCGCCGTCGTAATACATCAAACCGCCGGCCTCGTGCACCGCGGCGGTAATAGCTGCGATCTCCTCTTCGAAGAGGCCCAGCGTGTTTGGATTGGTCATCATGCAGACGGCGGTATCGTCGCCGGCCACCTTACGAATTTCCTCGACGCTGACTCGACCGCGCGCGTTGCTCGGCATCGAGATGACTTTGAAACCGCACATTGCCGCGGATGCTGGATTGGTGCCGTGCGCGGTGTCCGGCACGATCACTTTGTCACGGCGCGTCTCTCCGCGTTCTTTGAAGTATTTTTTGGCGATCAGCAGTGCGCCGAGCTCCGCATGCGCGCCGGCCGAGGGATTGAGTGAAAAGGCCGTCATCCCGAAGAGCGAGCTCAACGAGCGTTCGAGCTCGTACATCACCGCAAGCGCGCCTTGCGCCAAATCGTCCGGGGTGTATGGATGAAGATCGGCGAACTCGCGGCGCGTCGCGACTGCATCGTTGACGCGCGGGTTGTACTTCATCGTGCAGGAGCCAAGCGGATAAAAACCGAGGTCGATGCCGAACGTTCGCTGCGACAACTGCGTGAAGTGACGCACGACGTCGAGCTCGCTGTTGTCGGGCAGTGGCAGTTCGTCGCGTAGAACCCGCGGCGGCAAAAAGTTCTCGAGCGGTTTGCCGCGCTCGAAATAGCGGTTGGCGCGCCCTTCCTGCCCGGACTCGAAGATCAGCGGAACGCCGGCGGCCTCAAGCATGGACGGGCACTCGTAAGATCTCCGCGAGTGCGTGCGCGAGCGCGTCGATATCGCCGGTCGTCGTCAGCTCCGTCGCGGTCATCAAAATGCACGAGTCGAGCTCGGAATAGAAGCGTCCCAGGTCGATTCCGCCTAAAATACGCCGTTCGCGAAGCGCGGCAAGCACCTCGCCGGCCGGCCGGCCGACGTCCGCGACGAACTCATTGAAGAACGGCGCCGCGTATGGCAAGCGAATGCCGGAGACGTTTGCAACCGCACTTGCGAGCTCGCGCGAGCGGGCAAGGTTGAGCGCCGCAGCATCGCGCAGCCCCGTCTGGCCCAACAGCGCGAGATAGATCGTCGCAATAAGGGCGCAGTGCGCTTGATTCGTGCAGATATTCGAGGTCGCGCGTTCCCGTCGGATGTGCTGCTCGCGCGCTTGCAGCGTGAGGACGTACGCCGTGCGTCCGGAATTGTCGACGGTTTTTCCGACGAGCCGCCCCGGAATGCGGCGCATGTGCCGTTCCGTCGCGGCAATGAATCCTACGTACGGGCCGCCGTAGGCCATCGCCACGCCGAAGCTTTGCGCCTCTCCGGCAACGATCTGCGCGCCCCACGTGGCGGGGGGCGCCAGGGCAGCGAGCGCGAGCGCTTCGGCGACGACCCCGATCGGTATCGCGCCGCTTGCCGACGCTGCATGGGTTAGATCCGGCGACGGCTCTTCAACGTTGCCCAAAAAGTTCGGCGATTGAATTGCAATCGCCGCGTACTCTTTGGTCGCGAGCATTTCGGCGGCAAGCCGGTAGTCCGTGACGCCGTCGCCCGTGAACGGGACTTCATCGACGGCAACGTCCAGACCGTCGCAATACGTGCGCAACACGGCGCGGTAGTTAGGATGAATCGCGCGCGACACGAGAATTTTGTGCCGGCCCGTTGCACCGAGCGCCATGATCGCCGCTTCGGCGAGCGCCGTGGCACCGTCGTAAACGGAGGCGTCGGCCAAATCCATTCCGGTCAAGAGACAGATGTAGGTCTGCCACTCGTAGATCGCTTGCAGATAACCTTGCGACACTTCGGCCTGATACGGGGTGTAGGCCGTTAGGAATTCGCCGCGCATCGCCAGCGCCGCGATCGCCGGCGGGACGTAATGCCGATACGAGCCGGCCCCGAGAAACGAACGGTACTCCACGCCGTCGTTCGCTTTGGCGAGCTGGTCGAAGCGGCGTTGTATGAGGTATTCGGGAAGCGCCGGGACGACGTTCAGCTTTTCTTTGAGCGCAATTTCCTCGGGAACGGCAAGCAGCTCGTCGAGCGATGCGACGCCGATGGCTTGGAGCATTTGCTCCACGTCGCGCTCCGTGTGCGGCGCATACACTTTTACTACGTCTCCGTCTACTACCGGTTCGGAGGCGCGGCCGGCGATGCGTTCATCGGCTTCATCGCGGGGTCGGGGATACCGCTTGGGCAAATGCTCGCCTGCACCGCCGGCGTCACATAATAGGCGTGCAGATCGTAATGCGGCACCGGCAAACCGGGGTGACCTTGCGGCTCGAATTCGAAATCAACGTGGTCGATCGCATATCCGGGCAGCGCGTGTATGTCCGCATAGCTGAAGCCCTTCTGAAGGTCGGAGACGGGCACCATGATCTCAGTGAAGACCGGCTTGCCTTGCCACACCCCGTAGATCGGACCCGTCGGCAAATTCTTGAGATTCGCCCAATGCTCGCCCATGGTAGCGACGCACGGCGATACCAGCATTGCATCGGCGGGAATGCCGGCGGGCCGCACGGCGGGTTGCGGAGGCAGCTCGGGTGACGGTTGCGAGGCTACCTGCGCGTCGGCGCGCGTCGCGGTGAGCGCGGTGACGCAAAAAAGCGCGAAGACGGCTAGAAAACGCATCGTGCGATACTCCTTCTCTCGAAAAGCTATTCGGTGGCGATTTTTTCGTATTCTGCGGGCGACAGCAGGCTCTTGGTTTCGTCGGGAGTGGAAGGGCGGATCTTGAGCAGCCAACCCGCGCCGTAGGGCTCCCGGTTAACGGCGGCCGGATCGCTCTCGAGCGCACCGTTGACTTCGACGACTTCACCCGAGATCGGCGTAAAGAGATCGGAGACCGCCTTCACCGATTCGATCACACCGATGTTTGCAAACTGTGCAATCGTCGCTCCGACCTTCGGGAGCTCGACGTAGACGATGTCGCCTAATGCGTTCTGCGCGTAATCGGTGATCCCGATGGTCGCCGAGTCGCCGTCGACCCGCACCCACTCGTGGTCTTTGCTAAATAGCAGATCCTGTACTGACGACACTTCTTCTCCTTCGCGTTTATTTCTGACGTTTGTAGAACGGCAAACCTACGACCGCCGCAGCATGCTTCTTGCCGCGAATCTCGACTTCGAGCGCCGTACCAACAGCCGACGCTTCCGGCGCGACCAGCGCCGTCGCAATATTTTTATTCTCTACCGACGGCGCGATCGAGCCGCTGCGTATCGAACCGGCGATGCGTCCGTCGAACCAAACGGAATAACCTTCGCGAGCCGGCACGCGGCCTTCCATGACGACGCCGACGATGCGGGAGTAATGGTCGAGTGCGAGTTGATCTTCAAGCGCTTCTTTACCGGTGAACTCGGGTTTGTCGAGCTTGAGCGCCCACTTCAGGCCGGCTTGCACCGGCGTGATGCTTTCGGTGAGCTCGTGTCCGTAGAGCGGCATGCCCGCCTCGAGCCGAAGAACGTCGCGCGCACCCAAGCCGCACGGTTCGAGCCCCTCGCCGGCATGGGCGCGCAGCAGCGCGTTCCAAACCATCGGTGCGTCGGCGCCGTCCAAAAATAGCTCGAATCCGTCTTCGCCCGTGTAACCAGTCCGCGCGAGCACGACCGGAACGTTTTCTAGAAGGCCCTCGGCACAAAAATAATACCGCAGCGCGGCGAGGTCCACGTTTACGTGCGGCTGCAGCATCGCGGCAGCTTGCGGCCCTTGAATGGCGATCAGCGCGCGCGCCCCGTGGCGATTCTCGAGTTCGACGCCGTGCGGCGGGCGGCGATCGTTGAGCAGTTTCCACATCTTGTCGGCATTGGCGGCATTGACGACGAGCAGCCAGCCTTTTTCGAGCCGGTAGAAAATCGTGTCGTCGTGCGCGCCGCCGCCTTCGTTGCAGAATATGTTATAGCGCGCCTGTTGGGGCTTCATCGTTCCAACCGCGTTAATCGTCAGCGTATCGGCCCAACGCGCCACCATGTCGCCCGTCATCCAGAACTGGCCCATATGCGAAAGATCGAAGAGTCCCGCGCGATGGCGCACGGCGTCGTGTTCCTTCAGAATCCCCGCATATTGCACGGGCATCTCAAACCCGCCGAAGGGCACGATGCGCGCGCCGGCGTCGACGTGTTGCTCAAAGAGGGCGGTTCGCTTCACCGCGATTGCGATGCTTTCGCGGGACTTGGCTTCTCTTCCGGATAGCTGTTGAGGAAGTCGAGGGTGGCATGCGCGACGATCTTATCGCCGCTGCGCACGTAGACCTCGCCATAGACGATGCGACGGCCGGCACGCAACACTTTTGCCTCCGCGACGAGATCGTGCGGCGGTCCGGCGGGCGCAAGGAAATTGCATTGCAGCGCGACGGTGGTGGTGTCTTGGTCGCGGCCGTAGATGGAGGCGAGCGCGACGTAAAAAACGGTGTCGCAGAGGCTGACGATCGCGCCGCCGTGCACGGCACCGGTACCGTTTGTGATCTCGGAGCGGTAGGGCATTCGCATGATCGCGCGGCCGTGCTCCACGAACTCCAGCTTCAAGTCGAGCAGCGCGACGAAGTTGCTCTTCTCCTTTTCCCAAGCGTGGGGAGCGCGCGAATAGTCGATCGTCATAGGGGTCTCGCCTTTCGTTCCGCTAGAACGTATCCCCGCCCGCGGCAAGCATGCGCCGCAAGAAGAGCGGAAGCGCGAAGAGCCGGCGATGCGTAACGCCGTCGTAGAAGAAACTTTCGCCCTTCAACCGCGCGCAATAGCGATCGATCGTGGCGGCTTCCAGTTGCGCCAAGTCGGCCCCGTCGCTGCACGCGAGGAACGCCCACTCGGTGTCGAACGCCGGCACGTGCGTGACGAACGACGCCACATGCGAGTAATGGCGGCGCAGCGTGCGGGCCATCTTACAATGCAGCGCCGCGTTAATTGCCGCGCCGGTGCTCGCTTGCAGCACGTAGATTCCGCCGTCGACCAGGCGCGATTTTATGAGCTCGAAGACGCGCTCGTTGAAAAGCGGATGGCTCGGCGAGTCTTCCAGCGGTTCGGTCAAATCGGAGATGATGACGCCGTATCGCTCCGTCGTGGAGCCCATGTATTCCAACGCGTCGCCGACGACCACGCGCGCGCGGGGGTCGTCAAAGGCGCCGGCCGACCACTCCGGCAAAAACTGCTTCGAAAGATCGACGACCAGCGCGTCGATGTCCACCATCGTGCATTGCTCGACGTCGGGGCAGCGCAAGACTTCGCGTAGCGTTGCACCCTCGCCGCCGCCCAGTATCAAAACGCGCCGGCGCTCGCGCGCGCCGGCGAGCGCGGGATGCGCCAGCGCTTCATGGTAGATCCGCTCGTCGGCCTGGGCGCTCTGCGTATCGCCGTCGATGACGAGCATCTTTCCGAAGACGGGCGAGCGGAGCACCGCAATTTGCTGAAACGGCGAACGTCCGGAGTAATAGACTTCGTCGACGGCGTGGTGGTGCTGCTCCGAGGGAGCGAACTCCTCGACGTACCAATGCCAATGCTCGGTTTTCGGCATCAGTGGCCTATTTGAGATGCGAAAAAAGAACCCCGCCGTGCGGCGGGGTTCGTCAACGCGCCGTTATCTTGCGTCGCTAGTAACAGTTGATCGCGAAGTAGAGCGGCGTGCCCTTCGGCGGCAGCTCGAAGCCCTGGGGCGCGGTATACACGCTGATCGTGACCGTGTTGCCCTTTACGTTATAGCTGCCGGGGAATGCAGTCCATTGGAACTTGCCGTTCTTCTCTCCGAGCAGCGCTGCGCCGCACGTCTTGCCGGGAAATCCCTTCGAATCGGTGATGACGTACTTCAGAATAGTGTGGCCCTGCTGCACGATCGGCTTGATCGTCTGCGTGCTCTGGTTGTTTGCAGCCGCGTACACGACGGTCGTTCCGCGCGCCTTATACGCCGGGAACTTCTGACCTTTGTACGTTGCGATGTCGCCGTTTTTATTCACTGCATCGGCGAGCGTGACTTTAGCCGAGCCCTTCACGTTGTTCTTGCCGATGGATCCCTTGATCGAGATGTTTTGATACGACCCCAGCGTAAAGGTGCCGCCGGTCGGTTTGAGTGTGAACGTGTCGCATGCACCGCTGAAGATCCACCAGTATTGCGGCGGGCTCTTCGCGCACGTCGTGAGGTCGGGCGAAACGCTCGACGCATCGGACGCGTCCGCCGTATCGGTTGCAGATGCACCGGACGCGGAGCTTACCGGCGCCTCGCTTTGGGGAGCGTCGTTTTGCGTCGTCATTGGAGCAACCGGGCTCTGCGACGACGGAACGACGCCGTTCTGATTGGCGCAGGCAGCCAGGGCAAGCACGCCCGCGGCGAACGCGCAAGCCGAAATTATCGATAAACGCATGGGAAGTCTTACCTACCTTACTCGAGAGAGCATGTACTCGTTATCAACGTAAACAATTGGACGAGCGTCGCGGCAAGCCTTCCGGAATTACGCGTTCGAAAGCTGATAATTGCTGATGATAGCGGTTAAGTAATTACGCGCTCAGCACGTTGTGATTGCGTGTAAGTACATGCGTGAACTCGCCGCCGCTCTTCTCGATTCCGCGCTTGAACTCGGTCGCAAGCACGCTCGTCGCGCGCAACGTTTTCGCGGCGTATTCGCAAGCAAGCCATGGGTCGGTATGGTCGCCGCACGTATAAAAATCCATCGCCGCGTAGCCTTTCTCGGGCCACGTATGGATGGAGATGTGGGATTCGGCCAGGATGACCGTTCCGGAAACGCCTTGCGGCTCAAATCGATGAAATGCGCTCTCCATAATGGTAGCGCGCGCGGCTTTCGCCGCTTCGATCATCATGGCCGCGATGCCGTTGATATCCGACAGCAACGAGGGGCGACAGCCCGAAAGCTCGCACACGAGGTGCCTGCCGAGTGCCTTCAATTTGGTTCCGGTCTCCTTGACCTTTGAGGAATCCCACCTCCGGACTTCGTCGGCTGGCGGCTGCGGTGCAGACACGTCCCCGACCTATCGGCGAGCTCCTGCCGGCGCTTTTTTTCGGTGCGCGGGCGACTCGCCGCGATGGCGCGTAAGGGCGCGCCCTCCCAAAAACCGTGGACCGAACCGGGTCCTTGATCGTCTTCGTCATCCCGAGCCGGCCCCGCGGGGCCGAGTCGAAGGACAAAAAGCGCAGAGGGAATCATACCCCCTGCACCCCCCGCTGTAAAGACCTTGCTCCACAGGCGGTCCACAGCTCGGTTGCTGGGGAAAAGTAAAGCTCCTACTGTACTATCTTGACTATATCTGCGTGCGGAAGTACGCTGGATTCTGCCATGGCACTCAAGCTCGAAACCGCCGTCGCTCCCTCCCAGCTGATCGAGGAGTACCGGCACGGCTTCCACGACCCCGAAAACTACGTCTTTAAGTCCGATAAGGGGCTGACGCGCGAGATCGTCGAGCGCATCAGCGCGATGAAGGACGAGCCGGCGTGGATGCGCGAGTTTCGCCTCAAAGCATACGAGCTCTTTATCGGTAAGCCGATGCCGACGTGGGGCGATTCGGCGCTGCTCAGTGAGATCGACTTTTCGGATATCCATTATTTCGTTAAGTCGACGGACCAGACGGAACGCTCGTGGGACGACGTTCCGGAGGATATTAAGCGGACGTTCGATCGGCTTGGCATCCCCGAAGCCGAGCGAAAGTTCTTGGCCGGCGTTTCGGCGCAGTATGAATCCGAAGTCGTCTATCACAGCACGAGCAAGGCGCTCGAAGAGCAAGGCGTGCTCTTCTGCGACATGGACAGCGCAGTCAAGCTCTATCCGGAGATCGTTCGCAAATACTTTGCGACCGTGATTCCGCCGGGCGATAACAAGTTTGCCGCCCTCAACTCGGCGGTCTGGTCGGGCGGCTCCTTTATCTACGTCCCGCCGGGCGTGGAAGTCACGATGCCGCTGCAAGCCTATTTCCGCATCAATGCGGAGAACATGGGCCAGTTCGAGCGCACGCTCATCATCGCCGACAAGGGCGCGAAGGTGCACTACATCGAGGGATGCACCGCGCCGAAATTCTCCACGTCGTCGCTCCACTCCGCAGTCGTCGAGCTGGTCGCGCTCGACGGCGCGTCGATTCGTTACACGACGATTCAGAACTGGTACCGCAACATCTTCAACCTCGTTACGAAGCGCGCGATCGCGCACGCCAATGCGACCGTCGAGTGGGTGGACGGGAACATCGGCTCGCGCCTGACGATGAAGTATCCGTCAATCTATCTGATGGGCGAGGGTGCGCGCGGCGAGATCCTTTCGATGGCGTTCGCCGGCGAAGGCCAGCATCAGGATGCCGGCGCCAAGGTGATCCACGTCGCGCCGCGCACGACGTCGGTAGTGACGAACAAGAGCGTGAGCGCCCACGGCGGCAAAACGACGTATCGCGGATTGGTGGAGGTTCATCCCGGTGCGGTCGGTGCGAAGACCCGGGTGCGCTGCGATGCATTGATCATGGACGAGGAGTCGTCGAGCGACACCAAGCCGACGATGAAGATCCACGAGCAGCGCTCGACGGTCGAGCACGAGGCCAGCGTGAGTAAGATCGGTGAGGAGCAGCTCTTTTATGCGATGTCGCGCGGGCTTTCGGAGGCCGATGCGACGGCGATGATCGTCAACGGCTTCTTCGATTTCTTCGTCAAGGAACTCCCGATGGAGTACGCCGTCGAGCTCAACCGGCTCGTCAAGATGGAGATGGAAGGCGCCGTCGGCTAGATAGCTGGCATCTCCGCGCCAAATGCCATATAATCTTGGCAAATGGCGCACGCAGCGGGCTTAACGGCCAAACCACTTCAGGCGGAGCTTCGGGACCTTGTCGGCAGGCTGCTCGGCATTGGAAAAGTGCGGGACGACTTGGCCATGAGCCGTACGGTCGAGGCGGGCCTCCCCGTCGCCGCGGTTGGGTCGCTGCTCAAGCACGGCATCCCGGAAAGTTTTGTCTTTGCGGCGATTTTGCCCAAACGCACCTACCAGCGACGGCGCGAGTTGAAAGAGCCTTTGACGCCGGACGAGTCCGATCGAACCGAACGCGTCGCTCGCGCGCTCGCTTTAGCGACGGTTATTTTCGACGACGAGGAGCGCTCGGTGCGATGGCTCGCCTCTCCGAAGCCCGAGTTTGGTGACCGCGCGCCACTCGAACTATTGCGCACCAAAATTGGGACCGATATCGTGGAGCGGGCTCTGCTTCGAGCGTATTACGGCTTCGCCGCGTAGGTGCAGCTCTGGCGTGTTTCCAGACACCGCGATCTCACGGGCGCGGGAGGATTTTTTGTCGCCGGCCGCTGGCATACGCTCGGGAAACCCGTCATTTATACTTCCGAGCATCCAGGAACCGCGCAGATTGAATGGCTTGCGCGACTCGATGTTTCATCATCGGCCGACATGCCACGAACGATTCCATTCTCCGAAATTATCGTCAACGACGGCGTAGCTCGGGAAGAGATTCATCGAGAAGCTCTGCCGGGCGGCTGGGAAGGGGACGAAGCGGTAACGCAGAGCCTCGGCGATCGATGGCTTGCGTCGCGCCGCAGCTTACTGCTCTTCGTGCCATCCGTACTCGTTCCGGCTCGTAACGTTTTGATCAATCCGATCCATGAGGATTCGAAGTATATGCGGCTCACAGGCGCCTTCGATTTCCGCATCGATCCACGACTTACTTAACAGACGGTAGGGCGTCAGCGACTCCGCGCTGGGCTTACAACGGCCCCCGCCGGAGTGTCGAGCCCATGTGTGATCGTCTTCCTCGCCTTCCCGCCCGTTGGATAGTTGTAGAAGAAAACGTCCGACCGAAGAAGTTGTTCCGATGGAGCGACGAGCGTCGCGTTCTGAATCCAGAACTGTCGCACATCACTCGCGCCGCTGCCGAGCGTGGTTGCGCCAACTTCTCTGCCGTGGCCCGCAGCGATCTTAAAACGGTAGACGACCGTCGTGCCCGTGGGCGACGACGTGTAGCTTCCCACGGCGAGGTACTTGCCATCCCATTGAACGCCGCCCGGGTATCCCATGCGCTGATCGAGCGTGACAGGCTTTAATCCGCCACCGCTTTTCGGCAGCTCCAACAGCATAAACTTCGAAGAGTCGCCGCGTACGCCGTCGACAAACAGATTACCGTGGTCGTCGTAGCTGCACGAAAATGCTTGCTTGAGCGGCGAGTGCGTATCGATTCTTGGCTTCCCTCGTGCGTTCTGGTAGATCGCGATGGTGCCGTCGGAGTCCGCGGCAGCAAGGTCGCCGGTCAGAGGATTGACGGAACAGCCCTCGGGCAAAGCGTGACCAGGCAGCGCGCGTAGAGGCTTCCATGCGCCGTGCGCGTAGGCGATAATCTGATTCGTCCCCAGATTCGTGACGAACACATCGCCTTTTTTATCTAAGCACTCGCCCTGCGCGCCGTAGAACCCCTCGATGCTTCCCTCTAAACGCCCGTGAGGGTACGAATACACGGTTACGCGCTTGAGATTCGATACGTACAGTAAGTCTTGCGACGGCGCATCCGGAAGCATCCACGATGCTTCACGATCGGCCTCCGAGCGGGCGGTACGAATTTGAGGTATGATACCCGTCATTTGCCGTGCGCCACACCCCGTCAACAAAATCGCAACGGTTCCGGCGCACAGTGCATAGCATAAGTTTTTCACCGGCGGGGAGTTAATGAAAAAGTACAACGGCGCCTCTCGGCGCCGTTGTCGCATCGGGTTTTGAAACGCGCCTACTTTTTCGGCAGGACGGGAGGAGAATACGCCGATCCCTCGGGGCTGCTCAAACCTTGAGAGATCGAATTCCCCGACGGGTTGATCGAGCCAGGCGGATATTCCGATATCGTGTTCCCGTCGTAATTCGAGACGAATAGCGTACCCTTCTTGTTGACCGTAGCAGCGGCCGGGTAGTTGAGCCCGCTCGTAATCGTCTGATACGGCGTGCTTTGCCCGGCTAAGTACTCGGCGACAGTGTTGTAGCCGAGATTCGTTACGTAGAGCGTTCCCTTTGCGTCCACAGCGATGCCGCAGGGCTCGGTAATTCCGTTCGTAATCGTCATCGAGGGCGTCGAGCCGCCCGGTGCATAGACTTCAACGTTGGTCCCCGACCCGCCGGAACGGTTCGCGACAAACATGTCGCCCTGTCGATCGAAGGCGATTCCAATCGGGAACGTGATCCCGTTGGTAATCACCGTCGAGGGGCTGGTCGAACCTTTCGGATACTCCGTGACGTTGACACCAAAGATGTTCGTAACCCAGAGATTACCCTTGCCATCGATGGCGCAGAAGGCAGGGTTATCCAGACCGGCTGTAATCGTTTGGTACGGTGAGGTTTGGCCCGCCTTGTACTCCGGTATCGAGTTCGTTTGATTCACGACGTACAACGTACCGTGCTTATCTATGCAATCGCCGGTCGGTTCGCTCACACCACTCGTAATGCTTCCGCTGGGGCTGGGGTTGTTTATTTTAGGATTGTAGATCTGGACCGTGTTACTCGAAAAGTTCGTTACGAAAATCTGTGCTTTCTTGGCGTCGTATTGCATAGTGCGAAGGGGTCTCCGGATTGCGACGGCTTGCGAGTTCGCCGTGCGTCCTCCGATGCTGGGGTTATCCATGGAGCCAGGCCCGAGCGACGGCGCTTGACCATTCTGCGCGCTCGAGCACGCCGCGAGACCAACCTCCTTGTCGAAGCGCGAGCTAGTTACTTACCGTCGCGCCGAGCGGTACGTAGACGCCGACGATGCTTTTGATCGCGGAGCCTCCTTGCGGATAGTGCCAAATGTCAACATCCGCAGCACCGGAGTCGGGCCCAATCACTTTCGTTCCGTCGATCCAGAACTGAAACACCATCGACGCGCCGCCCAGCTGCGTCGAACCCACCGTCTTCGCTTTTCCATTCTTGACGCTGAACCGATAGATCGTGTTCGACGATTGATCTCCCACGGCAACGTGTTTCCCGTCCCACTGAACCGCTCCGGGATTGTAGATAGTTCGATCGAGCGTGATGTCGCTCAGCTTCGCTCCGCCGTGCGCCAGCTCTGCGACGACCGCACCGTTACTCTGCGTCAGACCGTCTACGAATAGATTGCCCGACGCGTCGTAGCCGCAGAGCAGCATTTGAAAAATCGAAGGGTCGACGTAATGGCGTTTTGGGCGCCCCCTGGCCTTTTTATAGATAACGACGTCGCCCGGCGCGCTGCCCGTCGTGGAGAAGTTCGTCACGGCAAGATCTCCGGTCGTCGGATCGATCGAGCAACCGACTGGAAAATAACCGGTGTCCTCGAGCGTCGCGACGGGTGAAGAACCGCCATGCGCGTACTCAACGATATTGTTGCCGCCGGTATTGGCGACGAAGACGTTGCCGTTGGCGTCCACGCACTCGCCGGCTGGATCCGTAAAGCCGGTTAACGTCTGTTGCAGCTTCCCGTTTGGGTACGAAAAGACGTAGACGTCGCCGCTCACCGTGTCGGAAACGTAGAGGAGCGCGCTGCTTGCGTCGCGTGGCACCTGACCGGCGGGTGGAACGGTCGTGATGGGCGCTTGCGAACCCGCGCACGCCGTCATGAGTGACGCGGCAATGCACGCGAGCACCGCAAGGTAAACTCTGATTGAGCGCGCCATCGGTGAGGAGTTCGTTCAGCGCGGCCGAATGCCCGCCACGTTCGTGGCAGCTTCTTCGCGCGCAATCGTCGTGATCGGGATGCATCGCAGCGGCACCAGCGCGGTCGCGCGTGGGCTCGCCGCGCTCGGCGTCGATTTAGGCAACAACTTTCTCGACGCGCAGCCCGAAAACCCGACCGGCTATTGGGAAGACCGCGGCATCGTCGAGCTCAACGAGCGCGTGCTCAAAGCGCTCGGACTGCGCTGGGACGATTTTGCGCCGATCGGTGCCGGCCGCTTCTCCGGCTGGCGAATGTGGCGGCTGCGGCGCGAAACGATTCGGTATCTCAGGCGCTGGTTCGGCTCGCAGCCGCTCTGGGGATTCAAAGACCCCCGCACGATACGCCTCTTGCCGTTCTGGCTTCCGGTCCTACGCCAAGCCCGCGTACAGGACGCATATCTGTTGGTAATTCGAAATCCCGCAAGCGTTGCGGCATCGCTTTATGCCCGCCAAGCGATTACGGTCGACGCTGCCCAACGGCTCTGGCTTTCATATGCCGTGCCGTTCCTCGCCGCACTTGACGCAAAACCGCTCGTCGTCGTGGACTACGACATCTTGATGAGCGATCCGCGCGGGCAGCTCGAGCGGATAGCGCGGAAGCTCGAACTGCCGGCAGCCACGACTCCGCAGGTCGATTCCTTCGTCAGCGACTTTCTCGACGCCAAGCTGCGACACTCGGTCTTTTCGACGAAGGCGATCGATTCGAGCACGGAGACCGGCCGCCTGACGCGCAAAGCGTACGGACTGCTCCGCGACGTTGCGGAAGACCGCCGTTTGATTGACGCCGCATTTTGGCGACAATGGCGTGAGATTCAGGACGCCACGGGGCGAACGTAGAACACGGCGGCGTGGCGAAGCACAAGGTAGCGAAGCTCTCCGAAATCGCGCCGGGAACGACTCGGCGCGTCGTCGTCGATTCGACCGAAGTGCTACTCTGCAACGTCGAGGGCAAGATCTATGCCATTGAAGACGTTTGCACGCACGACGGCGGGCCGCTCGATCAAGGCGAGCTCGAGGGTGAGTGCGTCGTTTGTCCCCGTCACGGCGCGACGTTCGACGTGCGTACCGGAGACGCGTTGACGCTGCCGGCCGTCCTTCCGCTCATGACCTTCGACGTCACGATCGAAGGAGACGACATCTACGTTGACGCTTAGCCCGGCGTGAAACTGTTACGCCGTATCGCCGCGGCGGCGCTCGTGCTGCTTGCGGTCGCCGTCGTCGCATTTGCACTCAACGTCGTTGCCGGCATGCGCGCCCACGCGCAATACTCGGGAACGCTCGCCGGGCTGCCGCTGACGGCATCGGTCGCGATTCTGCGCGACGACCGGGGCGTTCCGCACGTCGCCGCACAAAACGAGCACGATCTGTTCTTTGCGCAGGGATACGTCGAGGGCGCGGATCGGCTTTTTCAGATGGATCTGCTTCGGCGATTCACCCTCGGCGAACTCGCGGAGGTCTTCGGTGCGGGCGCCTTGCAGACGGATCGAGAGCAGCGCGCGGTTCCGGTTCGCACTATCGTGGCGGCGCAATGGCAACGACTCGACGCGCCGTCGCGGGCAATCCTGATTGCATTTAGCGATGGTGTGAACGCGGCCATGAAACGCGAACCCCTTCCGGTCGAGTTTCGGCTGCTGGCCTATCACCCGCGACCGTGGACGCCTCAGGATTCACTCGTGGTCGGCATGGCCACGGTGCTCGACTTGATCGACGACTGGAATGCGATTGCGCCACGGGATGCCGCATATCGTCGCGGCGGAATACCGCTTCTCGACGCACGGTTTCCATTCACCGATCCGTGTTACGACGCGCCCGTCACGGCCGGCCTTGCCGGCATCGGACCGGGTCAGCAATGCAAACGCAGCGCCGTCGCGTCGTTACGCCAAATCGCCGGCGCGCGCGCGCCGCTCGGCAGCAACGAGTGGGCCGCCGGCGCAAACCGCTCCCTCACCGGTCGCGCGCTGCTCGCGAACGATCCGCATCTTGGGATACGGATGCCGGGGGTTTGGTACTTAATCGACTTGCGCGCGCCCGGATTCCACGTCGCCGGCGCGACGCTGCCGGGTTGTCCCGGCGTCGTGCTCGGCCACAACGACCATCTCGCCTGGGGCGCGACGAGCGGCACCGTTACGTCGCTCTCGGTCTTTCTTCCGCCGAGTCGTCTCGATGCGAGGAACTGGCAGAATGAGCGATTCGCGGTGCGCTTTCGTCCCGCTGCAAGCGCGCGTTACTATCGCGCGCGCGATCTGTTCGGCATCACGACGGACGATGGCCGGTTCGTGCTCGTCGCGTGGAGTGCATATGCGAATCCCGTGTCGCCCGCACAGACGTTCTTGGCGCTCGATCGCGCGCCGTCGATCGAGGCCGCGCGCTCGACGCTCGCGGCGTATCCCGGCCCGACACAGAACTTCGCGCTCGCCGACACGAGCGGCCGGGTCGCGTACCAGCTGGCCGGTCTCATTCCGAACGATCCCGTTCGAGCGCGATGGTTTCACCCGGCAAGCGATCTTGGACGAAGCTACCCTACGTTCGCGTTCGCGCAGCTTCCGCACGTCGCGCCGGCACGCGACGCAGTCGTGTGGACGGCGAACAATAAAATCTACGGCGCCGCGTATCCGTTTGCGCTGAGCCCGCAGTTCGCCCCGCCGTATCGCGCCTATCGAATCGCACAGCTTCTGCGTGCCCGCCGGCAGTACGACGTCGATTACTTTGCGCAGATGCAGATGGACGCGCTCTCCTTGCCGGAACGCGAGCTGGCGCACGCGCTGGCTCCGGCGCTGCGCGCGCGCGACGCGCGCCTTGCCAATGCGCTTTCGGAATGGAACGGAGAGATGGCCGGCGAGTCAACCACCGCGACGGTCGTGGCGGCAATTCGTTTACAGCTGACACGCCGGCACAACGGCCGCATGCCGACGGTGCTGAGCGCGGCCGGCTCGCGCCGCACCTTTCCGCCCACGATTACGCTACCCGCGGCCGCGCCGTGGCGCGTTGCCGGCGCCGTCCCGGTGCTGCACGCGATTGCGAAACTCGGCGTCAACTTTCTCAACGGCACCGAACTGCCCGGATACGGCGATGCGTTCACGCTGCACGTCCAGACGGCAGGGTATACGCAAAGTTTCCGCGCCGTCTGGGACGTGGGAAACTGGGACGCCGGCGGCATCACGCTCCCGCAAGGAGAGTCGGGCGAACCGGGATCCGGCCATTATACGGACCAGGCCCCGGCATGGATTGCGGGACGACTCTGGCCGATGCCCTTCAGCGACGCCGCCGTGCAGCGTGCGGCAGAGTTCCGCGAAACGCTCGCGCCGTAGCTTACTTACGGAGAGACGTTGAACGGGCGGGAGCTGAGCGTCACGCCGTCGACCATCGCGTGATTACCGCCGCGAATGAAGCCGGTTACAATTTTTACCGGCTGGCCGCCGGCGGGATAGTTGTAGAAGAATAGTTCCATCGGCCGCTTGCTGTAGGGCGCGCTCGGTACTACGATCATGCCGTCCCCAATCCACGACTGCGACGCCCGGTATCCGATGCCCTCGAGACGGGTGTGCCCGACGATGCGCCCCTGCGAGCCCGAAATCGCAACGCGGTAGATTTCTGGATTCACCCGCGTTTCGATTGCCAGGTCCTCACCGTCCCATTGGATTTGCGCGGCGTACTTGATGTGCTTCTTCAGAGAAACTGCGACGAACCGGTGCGCACCCTTTGGCAGCTCGGCGAGACCAAACTGCGTGCCGTTGTAGCCGTCGACAAAGAGATCGCCTTTGTTGTCGTAGGCGCAGTACAGCAGTGTACCAAGCGGCGCGACCTGGTAGCGGTCCCGGTGCCGTCCCTGGTCGCGCAAAACGACGAGCTCCTCGCCGCAGACTCGTATGCAAAACACAACTGTCGCAAGATCGTGCGTTTTTGGGTTGACGGAACAAGAATAGGCGCTTCCCGCGACTTTATAGGTCTGCACCGGCGTCGTCGCACCGTGCTCGTACTTCGCGATGCTTCCGACCTGCGTCATAAAAACGTTCCCTAGACGATCGGAGCAAGCCGAATACGCCGTCGTTGCAATTTCGTGCAGCAGTTTTCCACGGGGGAACGTGAAGACGAACGACGACTCGTCGCCGACGGCATAGATTAGCGTGCCTTTCGGAGCCGTGGGCAGTTGCTCGAACGGCCTCTGAGCGTAGGACGCTTGCGCGGCAGGAACCACTCGCGGCGTTTGCCATCCGCCGCAGCCCGCGGGCACGGTTGCTGCAGCACAAAGACAGAACGCGCGCCGCAAAAAGCTCGAGATCCTCACAATTGGTGTTCCTCGCAAATTTCGGCCGCTACCTGCAGCCCGCTCGGATTGCTCGCTGACAATGGCGGCCGGCGCGCGAGGCGAAACATTCGTGCGATGAAACCCGCGATTCGGCAAGCGCGCTCGACGGCAGAGTTTCGGCGTCTTCGCGATCTCTTCGAGCAGTATGAAGCCGACTTGCCGGCGGGTCTCCGCCACGGCGCGGTGCCCGGCGTCGAGGAGCTCGCACAGGCATTGCACGGACGAAGTGCGGCATTCTTGGCAAGCCTCGGCGACGACGACGTTGGTTGCGTGGCGGTGCGGGAGTTCGGTCCGCAGACCGCGCAGCTGCGGCATCTCTTCGTCGCGCCGCATCGCCGGGGTCTCGGGGCGGCGCGGTCGCTGACGGCAACGGCGATCGAGTTTGCGCGAAGCCAGCGGTATGCGGAAATCGTGCTCGATACGAATAAGGAGCAACTGGAGCCGGCGTATTTGCTCTACCGCTCGCTGGGCTTCGAGGAGTGCGCACCCTTCGTGACGGTCACTTACGAATCGCCGACGTTCATGGCGCTGAAGCTGGAATAGCCGACGATCGGATTTGAACCGATAACCTATCGCTTACGAAGCGATTGCTCTACCGTTGAGCTACGTCGGCGCGAGGAGTTTATCCCGAGCGTGTCATCCCGAGCGGAGTCGAGGGACGAGGGAACCCGTGCTTCCGCGGCCGTGACGGAAGCCCTTTTTGAGCACGCTTTGATGGCGGCGCACGGCACTTCGCGCCATGATTGACGCATGATCAAAAGCGTACCGCTGCTCGCTCTTCTGACGGCCATCGCCTTCGCCGCGCCCGTGCTGGCAGACGAAGAGCCGACCGATCGCGGTCCGATCACCGCATCGGAAAAAGCGTTCGTGAGCGCGATGGCGGCCGACCTCCTGGCGCGTTTTCCCACCGCCGCCGATGCCGAGAAGGCGGGATACGTGCGGTACACGTCTGAGGACGACACCGGTGCGATCAGCTATGCGAACATGCAGTGGCAGTCCGCGGACATTCGTCATCCCAGCCAGCTTTGGTACGACAAGCACGGTCGTCTACTCGGCGCCGACTTCTCCGTCTTGGTCAGCACGAGTCCGAATCGCCCGCAGCTTTGGGGTGTCGATCCAGGACGGTGGGCGGAGTTCAACGGACACGTCCATTGGGTAAGCAAGGACGCTTCGACGGGCGCGATCACCTACGACGGATGGATGTGGGACAAAAAATTCTCGGCCGCCGGCGGCGACCCCGAACATCCCAACGCGTCGACGCTAGTCACTATGAAGAAAGTCCCCGCAGCGGGAGACGTTGTAACGATTTTTCACTTTCCCGCCGTCTGGGATTTGATTGTGTGGGTGAAACCCAACCCGAACGGCGCATTTGCTTGGAAAAATCCGTCCGTAACTCCGTAGCGCCGTTATTCGTCGTGGAAGGTTCTACGGGTGCCCGACTCGTCCAACTCCACGTCGTCGAGAAAATAGTAGACGATCTTACGGTCGTCGAAGCCGATCTTCGCTAACGAACGTCCGCCGATCTCGACGACCTCGTGAACCCGTCCGGTTCGACCGGCGTATTCGTAATTTACGGCAGCGTAGTTCGGATCGCCGGCTTTGGGACGCGGCGTCGCCTTGACTCCCCGCAGCGGCGTGCGATGACGGTGCATCGGGCCGGGGTTCGACGCCGCCGCTTGCGAAGCATGGCGCATGATCATCGAGTATCGAGGCAAGCGCCCGCAGATCGACTCCTCGGCGTTCGTGGCGCCGACGGCCGTTCTCATCGGGGACGTCGAAGTCGGTCCCGAGTCGAGCATTTGGTTCGGCGCCGTTCTGCGCGGTGACAACGGACCGATTCGTATCGGCGCTCGCACGTCGATTCAGGATAATGCGGTGGTCCACGTCAGCGAAGGTGGCGCCACGATCGTCGGCGACGACGTAACGATCGGGCACTGCGCGGTGATGGAGGATTGCCGCATCGAGCCGCATGCGCTCATCGGAAGCAATGCGACGCTGCTGAACGGCTGCACGATCGGTGAAGGTGCGCTCATCGCAGCCGGCAGCGTCGTGGGACAACGTACCGATATCCCGTCGCGGGTCGTTGCGGCCGGCGCTCCGGCGCGCGTCAAGAAAGAACTCGACGGCGAGGCAGCCTCGTGGATTGAAATTTCTGCCGGCGAGTACGTCAAGCTTTCGCGTACGTACATGGCGCAGACGATCGGCTTGGTTGAAGATCAGGAAGTGCTGCGCTGATCTCTCGCTAGTGCAAATGCAGCGCCGACGCGAGCAGAGTCGCGTTGAGCGTGACGATCGTCGCGGCTGCAGCAAAAGATAGTAACGTTAACGCGCGGCCGTTGACCATCGGCCCCATCGTCTCGTGGCGCCGCGTCAAGAGCACCAGAGCGATCACCGGCACCGGCAAGACGAAGCTCAAAATCACTTGACTGACGATGAGCGTCTGCGTGACGTTCCATCCCAGTGAGACGACGGCAATCGCAGGCAGCATGGTGACGAGCCGCCGTACCCAGAGCGGCACCGTAAAACCGACGAAGCTTTGCATGATGACTTGGCCGGCCATCGTCCCTACGACCGAGCTCGAGATTCCCGATGCCATGAGCGCGATCAAAAAGACGACGGCGGCCAAGTTGCCGAGCAGCGGCGTCAGCGTGCGATACGCGGTCGTGATGTCGGCGACCGCAGCGTGTCCCGTCGAGTGAAAGACGGCGGCAGCCATGTACATCATCGCGCAGTTCACCAGCCCGGCAATCGTCAGTGCGATCGCGACGTCGGCATAGGAAAAGCGCACGATCGAGAAAAGCTGGCGGCGGTCGCGCGGCACGATCCGCTCTTGGGTGAGCGCCGAATGAAGGTAAATGGCGTGCGGCATAACCGTCGCTCCGACGATACCCACCGCAATCAGCACGCTGGAGGAGCCGCCGAGCCACGGAACGACCGCGTGGTAAAGCACTTGATGCCAGTCCGGTTTCGCCAGCAGCGTTTCGACGATGTAACAAATCGCAATGATTCCGACGAGCGAGCCGATCAGCGTTTCCATCGTGCGAAAACCGTAGCGATGGAGCGCCAAAATGACATACGTCAGCACTCCCGTGAGCAGGGCGCCGGCGATCATCGGTATGCCGAATAGCAAATAGAAGGCGATGATGGCACCGAGAAACTCGGCAAGATCGGTTGCCATGGCGCCTACTTCGCTGACGATCCACATGCCGACGGCGAATCGCGGAGCATGCTCGCGCGATAACTCCGCGAGATTCTTTCCCGTGGCGATGCCCAGCTTTGCGGAGAGACCTTGAAAGAGCATCGCCATGAGATTTGCGAGCACGACGACCCAGAGCAACCGGTAACCGAACGCCGCGCCGCCTTGAATGTTCGTGGCGAAATTGCCGGGATCCATATAGGCGACCGACGCCACGAACGCCGGACCGGTAAAGGGCAGGAGCGCCCGCCATCCGCGCCGGTTTCCTGCGAGTACTTCCTGTGCGGCCGCAACGACGCGCGGGCTGCCCGAGCCGACGCCGTAGCTACGTTCCAATACGCACCATTGCGGCGTGCGAGCGGCGCAAGGTCAGCATGCGCTTTCCGCGGCGAACGACGACGCGCGAAGCGTCCGCACGTTCGACGACGATGCGCGCCCCGGGCAGTAGACCACACTTTGCGAGCAGCGCGACGGCCGCATCGTCGCGGTCGTCCAAACTGACGACGTTCACGCGATCGCCGGCGTGCAGCTCCGCCAGCGTCGGTAACGGCTTGTCCGCGCGCAGATCGTCGCGATACGGAATCGGGTGGCCGTGCGGATCGCGTTGCGGACGGCCCAACAGCGCGGCGATACGCATCGCAACGTCGTCCGAAATGACGTGTTCGATTCGCTCGGCTTCGGCATGCACGCGGTCGAGTGGAACGCGCAGCGCGCGATGAAAGAAGGTCTCCAGCAAGCGGTGGCGCCGCACCATGGCAACCGCGAGCTTGCGGCCGCGCCGGCTCAAGCGCAATGGCTGCGAGGGCTCGCGCTCGCGCTCGAGCAGGCCCTCGGCTTCAAGCTGCCGCTTTGCCTTGCTTACCGAGACGCGGCTGACATGCAAGTAACGAGCGAGCGCTGCCGCCCGAACCGGTCCGTCGGCGCCGAGCTGATAGATCGCTTTGACGTAATCTTCGCGTGCCCGCAATGGCGAGCGGTCGGATCCTACCGCAAGCAATTCGGCACTCGTGTTACCCATGGCTAACGCAAACCATGGTTAACGCTGCTACGGGTGGGCTGAACGCTCCTCCCTAGGGGGCGGGGAAGTGGGTCGTGTCGCCGTACGGCAAGAACAACGTGTATTCGCGCTGGAATCGCAGCTTCACGTTGCCGGTCGGGCCGTTGCGGTGCTTGGCGATAATAAACTCCGTCATGTCGGGCTCAGGGCACTCCGGATTGTAGTAACCGTCGCGGTAGAGGAACGCGACGACGTCGGCTTCGGCCTCGAGGCTCCCGCTGTCACGGAGGTCCGCGAGCATCGGACGCTTTTCGCTGCGGATCTCCACACCGCGATTGAGCTGCGCGAGCGCGATGATCGGCACTTCGAGATCTTTGGCCGTTATCTTGAGCGTCCGGCAAATCTCCGAAAGCTCTTCATTTCGATTGGCGCCGCGGGCCAGAACGCCGGGACGCAACAGCTGAAGGTAGTCGATAAAGATCGCACCGAGTCCACCCGTCGACTTGAGGCGCCGGCAACGGCTTCGCACGTCGCTCACCGTGAGCGCGCCGACGTCGTCGAGGTAAATCGGAAGATCGTTGATCTCGCCCATCGCGCGGGAGATTTCTTCCCATTGGTGCGCTTTAATGTTGCCCCGGCGCATGTCGTTCATCGAAATCCGCGCTTCCGAGCAGATGAGCCGCTCGATCAACTCGGTATTGGACATTTCCAACGAGAAAAACGCGATCGGCGCGCTCTCCTCGCGCGCGGCAGCAACGGCCATGTTCAACGCAAACGACGTCTTGCCCATGCCGGGCCGTCCCGCGACGATGACGAAATTCCCGGGCTGGAAACCCGTCGTCATTGCGTCGATGTCGTGAAAGCCCGCCGTCAACCCGGTCCGGTCGCCGCGCATGTGATAGCGATGGTCGATGTTATCGAAGACCTTCTTCATGAGGCGGCTGACCGGCATGAACTCCGTAACGCCGCGGCGCTCGCCGATCCGGTAAACTAGCTGTTCGCTGCGATCGAGCGCGCCGTGAACGTCCTCCTCACCGTCATAGCCGAGCTGCGTGATCTCCGTTCCCGCATGAATGAGCGAACGCAGGACGGATTTCTCGCGCACGATCGTCGCATAGTAGCGCGCGGAGGCGGCCGTTTGCACCGTTTCCATCAACGCGCTAACGTACGATAGGCCGCCGACGCGTTCCAGAACGCCGCGCCGGCGCAGCTCTTCGGCAACCGAGATCTTGTCCAGCGGCTCGCCGCGTTCGTAGAGGTCGAGCAGCACCGTGTAGATCGTTTCGTGGACGTGCGCGTAGAAATCGTTGGGGCGAACGATCTCGCCCACGGCGGCGAGCATTTCGCGATCGACCAGGACCGAACCGATCACGGCCATCTCGGCCTCGAGGTTGTTCGGCGGTATGCGCTCGATCGGCGCGGGCATTGGTTGTGCGCTCATCGACGAGCGCCTCTGCGGTCTGACGCTGTGGACGACCTTGCGAGTCGCGTGTGCATAGGTCAAAATTTAGGTGAGCAGAGTGCCATATGCCGGGCACACTGCGGAGATACGGCTTAGGACGACCTCCGGCGGCGCGGTTTGGGCAAGTTGCGAAGGACCTGGTCGACGTTCGAAACGGGAATGACCCTCACTCCGCTCAGCGATGCGTCCACTTCGCGCGCATTCTCTTTAGGGAGGAGCACGCGGCGCATCCCGGCTTGGCGCGCCGCGTACAGCTTTTCGACGATGCCGCCGACCGCACGGACCTTCCCCTGGATCGAGAGCTCGCCGGTCACAGCAACGTCTTGGGGAAGCGGCATCTTCGTCACGGCGGAATAGAGGGCAAGAAAGATCGCAAGACCCGCGGACGGTCCGTCTATGTTGCCGCCGCCGACGACGTTGATGTGCAAATCAAATTCGGCAATGTCTATGCCGGTCAACGCGCGCAGCACGCTCGCGGCGTTGAAGACCGAATCTTTGGCCATCGTTCCGGCCGTCTCGTTGAAGCGAATGGTTCCTTTGCCGGCCTGTGCCGCCGGGAATGCCACGGCTTCGATTTCGATGATGCTGCCCAAATGATGCAGCACCCCGAGTCCAAAGCTCTTGCCGACTTCGCGCGTCGCGCGTCCCTTGACGAGCGTGTGCTGCACGAGCCGGCTCGCGCGCACAACGGCACGCACGTCTTCTTCTAAGATCGACGGGTTCTTCGGTTTCTCGGCATGCTTGCCGGGATAGAGCCGGTACAGGGCCTGGCCATATGCATCCGCGACGATTTGCACGGCCTTGCGACCCTCGATCGTATAGGATGCGATCAGCTGCGCGACACCGCGCGCCGCCTTGGCGCCGAGGCGCTTGATCGCGCCTTGCACGATCGACAAGATTTGGTGCTGCGTCAGGGGCGAGAAGAAAATTTCGGCGCATCGCGAGCGAATCGCCGGATCAATGTCGTCGGGTTCGCGCGTCGTAGCACCGATCAGAATGAAGTCGGCCGGAGCGCCTTCTCGAAAGAGCCGCTTGACGTATTCCGGAACGTTGGGCGCGCTCTCGTCGTAATAGGACGACTCGAAGGTCACGCGTTTGTCTTCGAGCACTTTGAGCAGACGCGATTGCAAGGACCCATCCATCTCCCCGATCTCGTCGATGAAGAGCACGCCGCCGTGCGCCCGCGTGACGAGACCGAGCTTCGGCTCGGGAACGCCGGCCTCGGCGAACTCGCGGCGGCTTCCCTGATAGATTGGGTCGTGAACGCTGCCCAGCAGCGGATTGATGGTTTCGCGCGGATCCCAGCGCAGTGTCGTTCCGCTCGCTTCTACGAACGGCGCGTCCTTCGCAAACGGCGTGTACGGGCGCGATTTTGCCACTTCCAGCACGAGCCGCGCGACGGTCGTCTTGCCGACGCCGGGCGGCCCGTAGAGGATGGCATGCTGAGGATAGGGCGAGCTGATCTTGGCAAGCAGGGCGCGGATCGCCGCCTCCTGGCCGACGACGTCGCGCAACGTCTGCGGGCGCAGCTGCTGGAGCGCCGACGCGGCGAGGCTACGCTGCGAGAGCGCCTGCAGCTCGTCGAGCTTCGCCTGCGACGCGGGCGTCTCGGGCCCGCCGGTCTCGCGTAGCGCTTCGAGTTTGAGGTCCTTGACGTACTCTTGATGGCGTTCGGCCATCTTCTCGTTGACGCGCCGCTCGATCGTCTCTTCCGCATTGCGCTGTGCGATCACGTCGGCCATCGCTTCTTCGATCTCGGCCAGGACCTTACGCTGAAGCACCCGCGTCGTCGCTCGCTCCAGCGTCGGGTCCTCCAGAACGAGCCGCTGCAGGCCGCAGAGCCGGTCCGGTAAATTCTGCGAGCGCATCATCTTCAGTGCGTTGACTTTGCCGGCGCGGAGAACGACCTTATCTTGGCCGAGGACGGAAGCAAGCATGTCGTAGAGCGCGGCGACGTACCGGCTCATCTCGTCTTCGACTCCGAACTTGCGCCGCAAGCGCGTTGTGTAAAGCTGTTGCGCGTTGGCCACGGCGCTTACGCCGGCACGATCTCTACCGACGCCTTGGCGACGACGTTCTTGTGGAGCTTGATCTCGACGGGATACGAGCCAAGCGCTTTGATCTGTCCCGACAGGCCAATCTTATGCTTGTTGACGGCCACCGAGGTCGCGGCGGCGACCGCGGATGCCACGTCGGCGTTCGTGACGGCGCCGAAGAGCTTTCCGTTTTCGCCGGCTTTCGCCTTGACCGTCAGCTTAGCGGCCTCGATGCGCGACGCCAACGCCCGCGCATCGGCCAGCTCCTGCGCCTCACGGCGCTCGTGCGCTTTGTGCTGCGCCTCGAGCTGCGCGAGGGCGCCCTTATCCGCCTCGCCCGCGAGCTTGCGTGGAAGCAGAAAGTTGCGCGCGTAACCGTCCGCCACGTCGACGACGTCGCCGCGTTTACCGAGCGCCTTGACGTCGCTGTAGAGAACGAGCTTCACGTTACTCCGATACGAAGGGGAGGAAGGCGATCAACCGGGCACGCTTGACGGCGGTCGTCAGCATCCGCTGATGTTTGGCGCAGTTGCCGGAGATCCGGCGCGGGACGATCTTGCCGCGCTCGGAGACAAACTTTTTAAGGCGGCCGACGTCACGGTAGTTGACGGCGATCGCACGCTCGGCACAGAAACTGCACGGCTTGCGCTTGGGGCGCCGCTCTTTGACGGCGCGCTTGATCTTGGTTGCCATTGATATCCTCTCGACTAGGTGGTTGGCGGTCCGGCCCCTATGGGACCGAGACCCTAGCCAGGTGACGCGACAGATTCGAGCCACCACCACCCTTCGACTCGCTACGCTCGCTCAGGATGACATAAGCGAAATCGAAGGCTGGATTTAGAACGTATGTTCGGTCGGCTCCGAAAGCGTTCCTGCAGATGCCGTGACGTTCGCCGGGCGATAGTGTATAGTAGAACGCGGCTTTCACATTTCAGGAGATTCAGTCATTTATGTACACAGACGAAGTGCTAACCTGCGTTGACTGCGGGCGCCAGTTCCCCTTCACCGCCGGCGAACAAGAGTTTTTCGCGATGAAGGGCTTTACCAACAAGCCGAGCCGCTGCACGGATTGCCGTTCGGCGCGCAAGGCGGGCCGCACGTCAAACGGCGGACGCGGCGGCGGCGGCGCGCGTGAGATGTTCACCGCGACGTGCACGCAATGCGGCGGCGTTGCGGAGGTTCCGTTCCAGCCACGCGGGGACAAGCCGGTCTACTGCCGCGACTGCTTCGCGACACGCCGGCCACAGTACTAATCTCGTCCCACACGCGAGGGACGACACAACCGCTTGGGAGAGAGCCTGCTCGGCAGGCTCTTTTTCATCGGTGGAACAAGATCGAACTCTCCCAAGTAGTACCGTTGCGAATGGAGCGGCATGCATAAAATCGCGAGATATCTTACAGGCGTCGGGCTCGCCCTGATTCACATCGGCGCGCTCGCCGCATTCGTGCCGGCGCTCTTCCGGCTCTCCGATCTCGCACTCGTCGCAATCGCTTCCTACTGTACCGGCGCGCTGGGGGTCACGCTCTGCTATCACCGCGTGCTGACGCATCGCAGCCTCCGGTTACGCAAACCGATCGAGTACTGCTTCGCGCTTTTCGGGACGCTTGCGCTGCAAGGCGATCCGATTCGATGGGTGGCCGTGCACCGCAAGCACCACGCGCATGCCGATCACGACGGCGACCCGCATAACATCAAGCTCGGCTTTAAATGGGCGCACGTAGATTGGCTCTACCGGCACAACATCGCCTATCCCAGCGAGGAAGAAATTGCGCGCTACGCGCCCGATCTCTCCGCCGATCCCTTCTATCGCTTCCTTGCGTATGCCGCGCTGCCGCTGCAGCTGGCGCTCGCCGTCGTGCTCTTCCTTGCCGGCGGTTGGGCGTGGGTCGTCTGGGGCGTCTTCGTGCGGCTGGTCTTCAGCTATCACTCGACGTGGCTCGTCAATAGCGCGGCGCACATGTTGGGCTACCGAACGTATCGCACGACCGACCGCTCGACGAACTGCTGGTGGGTCGCACTGCTCTCGTTCGGCGAAGGCTGGCATAACAATCACCACGCCTTTCCATTCTCGGCACGGCATGGCCTGAGCTGGTTCGAAATCGACATGACGTGGTGGCACGTCAAACTCCTCGCCTTTCTGCGCCTCGCCGACCGTGTGAGGCTTCCTACCGAGGTGATGCGGCGCCGGCTGGCGTACGGAAAGGGCCTATGAAAAAGCAACGTGCTCGCTACGAACGTCCGGACTTCCAAGAGCACCCGCTCGGCGCCGAAGTAACCGCATACATTACGGCGCCGGTGCGCGTACCGAAGGTTTAAGTTCGCAGGCCCGTTACGGCGGGTTCCAGCTCCCTCGTCGCGCGACTCAACGCAGTTGGCCGGGAGCGCTACCACGACAAGCATCCGTTCCACCAGCGGCTCGTCGCCGGCACGCTCGATCGCGCGCACGTGCAGGCTTGGGTTGCGAATCGCTATTACTATCAAAAACAAATACCGGTCAAAGATGCGGCCATCTTGTCCAACCTTCCAAGTGCCGCACACCGCCGCGTCTGGATAACGCGCCTCACCGATCACGACGGCACGGGCGACGGCGCGGACGGCGGAACGGCTGCATGGCTTACGCTGGCGCGCGCGGTTGGCTTAGACGAGCCCTACGTGGTTTCCGAGCACGCTGTTGCCGCGGGCACGCGCTTTGCCGTTGACGCTTACGTCACGTTCGCCCGCACGCGCCCATGGATTGAAGCCGTCGCATCGTCGCTCACGGAGCTCTTCGGTCCCCCGGTGATGGAACGCCGCACCGCGGCGATCTTAGAAAAGTATCGTTGGATCGATCCGTCCGGCATGGCGTACTTCCAACGCCGCATTCCGCTCGCGCGGCGCGACTCCGAGACGGCATTGTCCTGGGTCTTGGCGGAAGCGACATCGCCGGAAATCGAAGATCGTTGCGTCGATGCGCTGCGATTTAAATGCGACGTGCTCTGGTCGGTGCTCGACGCGACCGCCTTAGCGTGCGGTGTCGTAACGTGAACGGCGACACCGCGCCGCGATTCGCGAAAGGGGTGAAGCTTCGGCACGATGCGGATGGAAGTGCCATGTTGCTGGTCCCCGAGGGTGCGCTGGTACTCAACGGTGTTGCGGCCGTTGCACTCGACCTCGTCGATGGAACGCGTTCGCTGGATCAAATCGTCGAAACGATCACCAGCGATTTCGACGTGCCGGCGGAACGCGCGCGCGCCGACTTGCAAGCGCTCTTCGAGCGACTAGCGGAACGCGGGTTCGTGAAGTGCTGAGGCGTCCGCTCTCGATACTCTGCGAGCTCACGTACCGCTGCAACTTGCAGTGCCCGTATTGCTACAATCCGATTGCACTGCGCGAGTATCGCGACGAGCTTTCGGCCGCGCAGTGGAGCGGCGTGCTGCGCGACGCAGCGGCGCTGGGCGTCGTACAGGCTCACTTTTCGGGCGGGGAGCCGACGCTGCGGCCCGACTTGGCGGAACTCGTCGAGACGGCGGCCCACGCCAAGCTGTACACCAACCTGATTACGCAAGGAACGTTTCTCGACGATGCGATGCTCGACGAGCTGATCGGCCGCGGCCTCGACCATATCCAGATCAGCATACAGGCACCCTCGGCTGAGGCCGCCGATCGTATTGCCGGTACGACCGTGCACGAAAAGAAGTTGGAGGCGTTGGAACGCGTGCGGCATCGCGACGTCGCGCTCACGCTGAACTGCGTGCTCCACCGCCAGAATCACGACGCGATCGAGGCGGTAATTGCGCTGGCGGAACGTTTCGAGATTACGCGTCTGGAACTGGCCAACGTTCAATTCTACGGCTGGGCCTACCGAAATCGCGCGGCGCTCATGCCGACGCTCGAGCAAGTGCGGCATGCGGAAGCGATCGTTGAAACGGCCCGCGAGCGCTTGCGCGGCAGGATGGAAATCGTCTACGTGCTCCCCGATTACTTCGGCGAGTTTCCCAAGCCGTGCATGAACGGCTGGGGAAGCCAGTTCCTGACCGTCACTCCTAACGGCGACGTTCTGCCGTGTCCGGCGGCTGCCGCGATCGACGATTTACATTTTGACAACGTCCGCCGGCTGCCGCTGAGCGAGATTTGGCAGCACTCGGAGGCATTCGAGCGTTTCCGCGGCACGGCGTGGATGCCGGAACCCTGCCGGTCGTGCGACCGCCGCGAGGTGGACTGGGGCGGATGTCGCTGTCAGGCGTTCTTGCTCACCGGCGATGCGGCAGCGACCGATCCCGCTTGCTCGCTCAGTCCGCATCACGCAATCGTCACCGCGCTGCGCGAAGAGCTCTCGCCGGTCGAACCGATTCCGCGCCGCGCGTGATCGTTCGCGTTCTCGGATCGGCGGCGGGCGGCGGCGTCCCGCAATGGAATTGTGCCTGTCGTAATTGTCACGCAGCCCGCGTCGGCCGCGCGCCGCGCCGTACACAATCTAGTCTGGCGGTCAGCGCGGACGGCGCACGCTGGCTCTTACTCAACTGTTCGCCCGATATCGCGGCGCAAATAGAAGCGTTTCCACCGCTGCATCCACGTCCGCCCCGCAGTACGCCGATCGCCGGGATGCTCTTTACCGATGCCAACGTCGATCATATCGGCGGATTGGCGGTGCTTCGTCAGCGCGGAGGTCATGGCGGGTTTCTGATCCGCTCGAGCGCCACGGTTCGCGAAATCGCTACGGCACAGCCAGCATTTGCGCCGTTTGCGGCGCCGCCGCACCGCTGGCTCGACGCTGCGGTCGGAGAATGCGTACGCAGCACTGGAGGCGACGATCTCGCCGGCAGCGCTCTTGCGATTCGCACGATCGCCGTACCCGGCACGACGCCGGGATACGCGGGACGCCTCCCCGCATCCGGAGCGGTCGTCGCCTATGAAATTGCGGATCGCTCCACGCGCAAGCCGCTGCTCTTCGCGCCGGTCTTCAGCGCGATCGACGATGCGCTTCGCGCCGCGATCGAGCGCTCATCGGTTGCATTTTTGGACGGATCCTTTTACAGCGACGACGAGCTGACCGATGCACAACTGCTGGACAAGCGCGCACGCGCCCTGGGGCATCAGCCCGTCGGCGGCAGCGACGGAACGTTGGCGCAGTTGCAGGGTACCCAAACGCGTATAATTTTCACGCATCTCAATAACTCCAATCCGATGCTCGACTCCGATTCGGAAGGCTACGCCGCCGTGCGCGAGTTCGGCGCCGAGCTCGCCTACGACGGGATGGAGCTCACGCTGTAGTCGAAAGTAAAACCCATGATGGTCGCATTGCTCGCGTCGTTATTGGTGACGGAGAACGACTTTGCGACCCTCGTCGGGCTGCATTCGCCGACAATCTCCGCCGATGCAAAGACCGCCGCGATCGTCGTCGCTCGGGTGGCATGGGAGGCGGACAAGCGCACGAACGATCTCGTGGTCATCGATCTGGGATCGGGCGCACCGAAGACGCTGCTCACCGATCGGCCGGGCCTTTCGGATCCGGCGTTCTCGCCGGACGGAACGCAGATCGCATTTCTTGCCGAAGACTCCGCGAGCAAGAGTCCGCACACGCGCGTCTTCGTCATGCCCGCTGCGGAAGGCACGCCCCGAGCGGTCACCCCCGGCGACGCGGATGCGGTAGAGTTTGCATGGCGTCCAGATGGACGCGCGATTGCATACGCCGCCGCGGACCCAAAGCCGCAAAAATCCGGCGCGGATCGTTTTCGCGACAGCTTCGTCTTCACGACCGAACCGATCACCGCCCGCGAGTCTCCGGAACCCGTCCATCTCTTCATGGCTGCACTCGACGGCGGCGTCCCGATGCAGCTGACCTTCGGCTCGCCCAGCATCGCGGACTCATCGCCGCTCTCGTGGTCGCCCGACGGCCGGAGCATCGCCGTGACGCTCTCCCGCAACGCAATTTTAAACGACCAAAGTTACTCGTGGGCCGCGGTCGTCGACGTGACGGACAAACGCGTGCGCGCGCTCACGGGACGCTCGATGTGGGAGGGCGACGCGCGTTTCTCGCCAGACGGCAAGCATATCGCCTATCTCTATTCGGCCGGCGATCCGCAGATCGCGCTGAGCGAGCTGTACGTCACGTCACCCTCGGGCGGCACGGGAACGCGGATTTCAGGTGCGCTCGATCGCAACATCGGAGATTTTGTTTGGACGGCCGACTCTCAAAATCTCATCGCGACGGGACCCGACGCGGTAACGAACGCGCTCTATCGCATTTCGCTTGCGCGCACGACAAGCCGCATCGACATCGGTGGCATCGTGCCCGGAACCCCGCTCAACACCACGGGCGGAGCCGACGTGCCGGCGCTGGGCAATGCGCTCGCCGCCGACGGAACGCTCGTCTTTCTCGCGAGCGCAACGGCGCAACCGCTCGAACTCTTCAAATACGCGCCGGGCGCCGGCGCTACGAAAGTCACGGATTTTAACTCGGCGATGAACCGGTTCGAGTGGGCGCGCGCGCAGCGAATTTCTTTTCATTCGTCGACCGGCGTCACCGCCGACGGCGTGCTCTATCTGCCGCCGGGCTTCTCGTCGAGCCGGCGCTATCCGCTCGTCGTCTACATCCACGGCGGTCCCGGCGATCCATCGATGCTCGAGTTCGATTTTTGGGCGCAGGTCATGGCGGCGCGCGGATGGCTCGTGCTGCGTCCGAATTATCGCGGGAGCCCGAACTTGGGCTTGGCGTTTCAACGAGCGATTCTTTACGATCCCGAAGAGGGCCCCGGCAAAGACATCATGGCGGCGATCGCGTCTCTGCAGCACCTGCGCATCGTCGACGCCTCGCGGATCGCAGTCTGCGGGTGGTCCTACGGCGGCATCATGACGGCGTGGCTAATTTCCAAGTATCACATTTGGCGATCCGCGGTATCGGGGGCATCGGTCGACGATTGGATTACCGATTACGGAACCGCCGACGACAGCCTTGCCGACGTAGACATGCTCCATGGCTCGCCCTTCGTCGGCAAGAACGCCGCCGAATGGCGGCGCATCTCACCGATTTGGTACGCTCGCGACGTCACGACGCCGGTCTTGATTCTCTCCGATATCGGCGACAACCGCGATCCGTTCGCAACCTCGTCGATGTACTGGCGCGCGTTGCGCGACAATCATAAAGACGCGACACTCCGCGTGTGGCCCGTCGACGGTCACTTTCCCGACGATCCGGTTCGGATCGTCGACATCTTCCACTACTGGATCGCGTATTTAGCCGATCATTTTCACTAACGCTAAAATTGGCTCCAAAGATACTGGTTGTAGACTTCGTGGTGGAACATCACTTCTTGCGCCTTGACGAAGGTTCCAAGTAAGCGCGGACACCGATCGGCGCTGCCCTGCTTGAGATCGGCATAACGGAGCTTCACGTCATCGCCCAGCAGTTTGCCGGTCCACTCCGAAGCGCGAAACGCCGCGAGCGCATCGTAGATATTGTCGGGCAGGAACCGGTCCGCTTGACGCAGGTTCTTGATGCTGCTCGTCGTGCCGTCGAGCCCGGTTTTGAAAACCGCCAGCATGACCATGTACGGATTCGCATCCGGCGCGACCGAGCGCACTTCGGTGCGCATGCTGCGCTCGTTGCCGATGGGGATGCGAACCATCGAACCGCGATCGATCGCCGAAGCCTTGAGCTGATTGGGCGCCTCAAAATGCGGATCGAGCCGCCGGTACGCATTGACGCTTGAGTTGAGCATCAAACAGATATCGTTGCCATGCGTGAGAATGCGGTCGACGAACTTCCAGCCGAAGGAGCTGAGCTGTTCCTGACCCTTGGGATCCCAGAAGAGATTCTTGCCGTTCTTGCTCACCGACACGTTGGTGTGCATGCCGCTTCCGTTCACGCCGATGACGGGTTTGGGCAAGAAGCTAGCGGTCATGCCCAGCTTCGTCGCGACTTGTCGGCAGATCAATTTGTAGAGCTGAATTTGGTCGGCTGCCGCCACGACTTCACCATAGTTGTAGTTAATTTCGAACTGCGACGGCGCCACTTCGGGATGATCCTTCTCGTTTTGGAAACCCATAGCGCGCTGGACTTCCGCCACGGTATCGATGAAGTTACGCAGCGGGTCGCCCGGGAGCGAATGATAATAGCCGCCGGTATTGACGTATTCGAACTTGCCGGTTTCGTGGTAGCGCCGCTCGGCATCGAGGCCTTTGAAGAGGAAACCTTCGATCTCGTTGGCGGCGTTGAGTGCGTAGCCTTCCTTCGCATAGCACTCATTGGCAAACCGCTTGAGCGTTCCGCGGATGTCGCCCGCAAACGGCTTGCCGTCGCGATCGAAGACGTCGCCGAAAACCAACACCTTTCCCGGCCCGAAGACGTCCGCCGGCCCCCAGTAGAACGCGCTCCAATCCAGCGATAGACGCAAGTCGCTTTCGCGCTGCGCCGTGAAGCCGCGGATGGACGAACCGTCGAACGTCAGATTGTCGTAAGACCGCAACAAGAACTTCTTATCGTAATCGAGCATGTGCAAGCGGCCTTCGAGATCGCTGAAGAGCACGGTTACCGCCTTGATGCGCGGCTCCTCGGCGAGATACCGCAGCCGTTCTTCTTCCAGCGCACGCAACGGCACGCGTTCTTGACGCTGCGCTTTGGCTCGCAGGTTCAGATCCTCAAGTTCCGCATACGGCAACGCGAGAAATTCGCGCAGCTCGGCGCCCGTCGGCATATCCGTAAAATTCATCGTGTCGTACTCCTCGGTCGTGGGAGGGAATTGCATACGGGCGTTGCACTCGGCGTGCGGGGCGCCTTTAGCCAAATGGTAAAAGCGCTTCGGCCAGACGACCGAGGCGTCGCTTCGTAGGATTCGGGTCGCCAGCTTTGAACGGAGCGCGTATGGTGGCCTTTCGAGCGACGCTTTTTCTATTCGCCCTTGCGCTCTGCGCCGGTTGCGGCGGTTCGGGACAGACTCCTCTGACGCCGGGCGCGTCGCGGCTGCTGCCGGCCGGAGTTAACAGCCTATCGGCAAGTCAGAAGCTTTCGCACGTGATCGTCATCGTCCAGGAAAACCGCAGTTTCGAAAACTTCTTCGCCGGCTACCCCGGCGCGAACGCACCGACGACCGGCTGTGCCCTGCCCCTCGGCCGAGCCGGGCGGCGCAACTTCGCACGCCAGATCGTCGCTCAGCCGCACTTCCGGCACGCTTCGAGCTCCGGCTGTCCGTCCGGGGACGTCACCGTGCCGCTGGTGCAAACGACGTTTCAGAAAAACGCCGACTTACGCCACGACTGGCTAGCGTCAATGACCGACTGGGACAACGGCAACATGGACGGCTTCTCCAAATGGGGCGGCACCGGCGACGTGGGCTACACGTACATCGAGCAATCGCAGATCCAGCCGTACCTAAGCATGGCGCAACAGTACGTGCTTGCCGACGAGATGTTCCCAACCGAGTTCGGCGGGAGCTTCACCGGCCACTTGACGCTCGTCGCAGGAACCGACGACATCAAACTTCCAGGCCGCGCCGAGGTCGATTTTCCGAATCACGCACCCGACGACTGCGACTCTCCGCCCGGCACGAAAAGTTCGTACATCACCGCTAAACCATATCGCAAACGGTACGGATTTCTTGGGCCGTTTCCGTGCTTCAATCAGTTCAATTCGATCGCGCAGGTGCTCGACGGCGCCGCGGTCTCGTGGAAGATTTATGCCACGCGCGTGCTGAATGCCGGTTTTTGGGAGCCGTTTGAAGCGCTTTCGTACGTGCGCTGCGCGACCTATACTCCACCGCACAACTGCTCGGGTTTCGGTTCGGATTGGTATACCGACATCATCGCGCCGCAAACCCAGGTGCTGAAGGATGCGGCGAACGGCAACCTGGCTTCGGTTACGTGGGTCACCCCAAGCAAGTTGGATTCCGACCACCCCGCGCGCCATAGCGACACCGGTCCGTCGTGGGTCGCCTCCGTCGTCAATGCGGTCGGCGAGAGCTCGTACTGGTCGTCGAGCGCCATCATCGTCGTTTGGGACGATTGGGGAGGGTTCTACGACAACGCCGCACCACCGCAGTTGGATTATCGCGGACTCGGCATTCGTGTGCCGTGCCTCATCATCTCGCCGTATGCCAAACAAAACTACGTCTCGCACGTTCAGTACGAGTACGGCAGCATCTTACGCTTCATCGAAGAGGTGTACGGCCTCCCCGCCGGCGCCATCGGCCCGACCTCTTCGGGCTACACCGACGGCCGCGCGACTAGCCTCGACGACGCCTTCGATTTCACGCAAAATCCGCGCCCCTTCTATCCGATCAGCTCGAAGTATCCGATCTCGCACTTCTTAAAGGAGCGACCGTCGAACGAGCCGGTCGATACCCAATAACCGGAGCGCAGAACGGGGCGCTGCGACGGATGCGTTCGCGAACAAAGCGCCTCCTGCTGTTCGGAATTTCCGTATTAACGCTGATGCTCTACTTGCGCGCGCCCGCGCGTGCGGAGTGCGTCGCGACCCCGGGATCGATCTTCTTCGTTACGGACCGCCAGCCGCTGGACGATAATCAACTCTTTAGCGGCGAGTGGGGAACCGATGCGAATCACAACGCTATAATCACTGCCGGCGTTATCTCGGCGCCGGTCAACAAAGCGAACGAATCGCGCTGCTCCTCGCAGCAGGCGCTCATTACGGCGATAAAATCGCAGTTCGATCCGAAACGCCCGCGCCAGATTCTGGTTTACGTTCACGGCTACTATACGTCGTTCGTCACAGCGGTCGAAACCGCGATGGAACTGCAAAAGGGACTGCGATTTCCCGGCCCCGTAATCGTCTATTCGTGGCCGTCCCGCAAGACCAGCGTCTTAGCCTACAAAACGGACGAGGCGAACGCGAAGTGGTCGATGCCGCACTTCACCACGTTCCTTGACAACATTAACAAAGCGTTTCCCGGCATGCCCGTTTCGCTGGCGGGTTACAGCCTTGGATCGCGGTTCGTGACCGAGGGCATCGCCTTCTATCGCCGTGAGGGCTGCAATAACTGCTTTGCACGGGCCATTTTGTTCGCGCCTGACGTATCTTCGGGAGACTTGCGCAGCGCGCTGACGTCCTCCAAGCTTTGCTCGGGCAAACCCTTATCGAACCCGGCCGCTTCGGCGCCGGTGCTTTTGTACGTCTCGAACGACGACCGGGCGTTGCGGCAATCGCAGCGAGTTCATAAAAATCAGCGCGCGGGTCAAGCGGGCAGCGACCTCATCTTATGCGACGGCGTCGACACCGTGGACGTCAGTTATCTCGACAGCGGCGGCAACAGCGGGCACGGCTACGTAACCGATCCTCGTGTGCTGAGCGATGCTGCTGCCGCGCTCGCCGGCGTGCCACCAACGTCGCCGACGCGCGGACTCAAACAAGTATCGCGAAGCGGCGGGATTTACTACGAACTGCGCCCCTCGCCGTAGCTTTTTAGCTAAGCCGCCGTTATCTCGATCATTTCGGCGACGGTCGTCGGGGTCGGGATTTCGTCTCCGTCCTCGCGCATGCCATCGAGATGAAGCTGAATCGTCTCGCGGATGAGCTTCTCGGCTTTTTCAAGTGTGGCCGCCGCCGCCACGCATCCCGGAAGGTCGGGGACGTATGCCCCGTATCCCGTTCGTGACTTCTCGAAAACGACCGCGTATTTAGAGATCATGTTTTCCCTCCCGATCCCAGAACGCTTGGCGACGAATAGACTTCCAAACGCCGGGCGAGGGTTCCTCACTATCAAGGCCGGAGATCGTAACTCGCCCCGATTTGGTAGGGTGGATGTATTGCTCGTGGCTCGTGGCGCGTCGTTTCACCAAAGCGTAGCCGTCCCGGCGAAGCCACGACCTGATAATGCTAAACTTCGGCGGGCACACTGACTGTTCACGACGACTAAGCTCGTGAACAAGATCGCAGACGACGGCGGTTATTTGATCGTTGCGAATGCGGGGACGAGCAGCAGGCTGAAGCCGTCGATGAGCCAGTGGAGCGCGATGCAGCCGGCACTAGGCCGACGATGGTCGGAAATGGGCGTCCTTCGACTCCGCGCGGAGCGTCGCTCCTCGCTCCGCTCAGGATGACACGGCTGCTAGAACGGGATTTCGTCGTCGAGATCGTCGCCGAGGGCGTCTCCGCCGCCGGCGCGCGCCGCAACGGGCGCTCCACCGTTAAATCCGGCATCGTCGCCGCCGGCCGCGCGGTCGCGCGGGGAGCCGAGCATCTGCATGTTATCGATCACAACTTCGGTGGCTTTACGCTTGTTGCCGTCTTTATCGTCGTAGCTGCGGATCACCAAACGACCCTCGACCAGGCAGTTCGAGCCCTTCTTCAGATACGTATTGCAGGTCTCGCCCAGGCGGTCCCACGCAACGATGTCGACAAACGTCGTCTCCTCTTTATTGCGCGGATTGTTCACCGCCAGGGTGAACTTCGTCACGCCTTTGCCGGACTGCGTGTACCGGATCTCCGGATCGCGGGTAAGGTTACCGACCAGAATGATCCGATTGTAAGAACCTGCCATCGCTCACTCTCTTTCGCTGCGTGCACTCATGTCGGCGAGTCTATCGCCGCAGAGTGTCAACAGTATGGCACAGAAGTTTCCGAAAGGCTGCCTTTTTCACGATTGCGCCGGCGGCGGCGGGATGCCCGCGGCGAGCGCGGCCATGTGCGTCTTCATCTTGGCATCGAGCCGGACGATGAGTCCGCGCAGGACGTCCTCGTGCAGCTTCAGCTGGCGGTCGAGCTCCTTAGCGGCCGGCGGCTCGCTGGTAAACTGCATCACGACGTAGTTGCCTTCGCGCGAATCGGCGATCTCGTACGCGAGCCGTTTCTTCCCGATCGGCTCGACGCCGGTGACTTCGCCGCCGTTATTCTTGACGATCTGCGCGATTGCATCGGCGCGTTCTTTGACCTCGCTCTCTTCGAGCGAGGGACGCAAAATATAGGTTACTTCGTATTCAGGCATTCGTATCTCCGTACTATGGACGCCCGCATAGCAGGCGGCCCACTCCGATGCCGTCGCCGGCGCAGTGGGCAGCAGGTTGCGGCACTCTTTTCGGTTTCGCGCCCGAAATCCCGTCGTAGGACTCGGTACGGGCCGCCCGGAAGCGCGCTCGACGATGAATCGTCTGCCGCTTGCCGCTCTCAGCTTGACTGCCCTGGCGCTATCGGCCTGCGTGATGAACGGCGCAAATCCCGCCGGTGGGCTGCGCGCACCTCAAATACGAACGCCCCAAGCGCCGGCACGCGGCGCGCGAAGCAACGGCAAGGTCTCGCACGTCATCGTCGTCATTCAAGAGAACCGCAGCTTCGAGAATTTCTTCGCCGGCTATCCCGGCGCGAACGCGCCCACAAGCGGCTGCGCCTCTCCCACGCCTTCGCCGGCGCCGCGAATGCCCGTCGCGCCCGCGGCGACACCGCCGGCGCCATCGTCCGGTTCCGGTTGCCCTCCCGGCGACGTGCAGGTGCCGCTGCATAGCGTCACCTTCACGAACAATCCCGACCTGCGCCACGACTGGCGTTCGTCGATGACCGATTGGAATAACGGCCAAATGGACGGTTTCACGGCGTGGGGCGTGAAGAATGGCCAATACAAGGCCTATGCCTATCTGAAGCAATCGGAAATCCAGCCGTATTGGACGATGGCGCAGCAGTACGTGCTCGCCGACGAGATGTTTCCGACCGAGTTCGGCGGCAGCTTCACCGCGCATCTCACCCTGGTGGCGGGCACCGACGATATCAGCTTGCCCGGCAAGGCGGAAGTGAATTTTCCGACGCACGCGCCGGACGACTGCGATTCGCCACAGGGCACGGTGAGCTCGTACGTCACGCAGAACCCGTATCGAAAACTCCATCTCTTCCAAGGGCCGTTCCCGTGCTTCGATCAGTTCAACACGATGGCGCAAGTGCTCGATAAGAATAAGGTCTCGTGGAGATACTACGCGACGCGCCGGCTCGACGGTGGATTCTGGGAGCCGTTCGAGGCGATCAAATACGTTCGCTACGGTCAGGATTGGAAGACGAACATCATCGCACCGCAGACGAAATTCTTAAAAGACGCGAAGCACGGCAACCTCGCTGCGGTGAGCTGGGTGACGCCGAGCGGCCCCGACTCCGACCACCCGACGTATTTGAGCGACCTCGGCCCATCGTGGGTCGCGTCGGTGGTCAACGCCGTCGGCGAGGGGCCCGATTGGAATACGAGCGCGATCATCGTTATTTGGGACGACTGGGGCGGCTTTTACGATAACGCACCGCCTCCGCAGCTCGACTATCGTGGCCTCGGAATTCGCGTTCCTTGCCTCATCATCTCGCCGTATGCAAAGCAAGGCTACGTCTCGCACGTCCAGTACGAATACGGCAGCATTTTGCGCTTCATCGAAGACGTCAACGGCATCCCCGCCGGTGCGATCGGTCACACGGTGAACGGCTACACGGACAAACGCGCCAAGGGCCTCGGCGACGCGTTCGACTTTTCGCAGCCGCCGCGCCAGTTCGTGCCGATTCAATCGAAATATCCGATGTCGCACTTTATCAACGAACCGCCTTCGAACGATCCGGTCGACACGGAATAAAAAAGGCCTCGCCGGCGCGGCGAGGCCTTTTTCTTCATCCGAGCGCTGCTATTGCTCGAGTTCGTGTAAGCTATTGTCGTTCGTGTCCGTATAGTACAGCACGGTATTCGTATCGTTCTTACCGGCTGCTTGGAGAGCGAAGATGGCGGGGGAACTGCCGGTGTCGACGGTCTTGGTTGCCAAAACTTTGCCGGTCGAGACGTCAATTTCGACGAGCGTATTGCCACCGGCGGTATTCGCTACAACGAGATTGCCGTTGGGCAGCACGGTCATCGCCTCCGGCGCGTTCAGCGGCGACCCGGCGAGAATCAGCTTGCCGCACGGATCGCTCTTACCGTGGAACTTGCATTTGAACGTTTTGCCGCCTTTCAAAACGATGACCTCGTTCTTGACGAGTAGACTGCCGGCGTGCGTGATGCCGACAACGGTGTTCGTGACGCCGTCCGCCATGTACATCTCGTCGAGCTTCGAATTATACGAAAGGCCGGACGGCCCAAGCGCGCTCCAGCCGGATTTCTTGTTCTCGGCAAATCCGCTGACGACTTGCGTTTCGTTCGGATTGCCATACTGATTGATGCTCCAGTTGACGATACCGCCGGTCTTTGCGTCGCTGGCAAAAATATACTCGGCGCTATATCCGCAGAAGCCCTTTTGTCCCGGGATGCAATGCGCGTCGACATCGTCGAACGGTGCCGATAGCGGCGAGCCGTAGCTTTGCCCAACGCTGCCGTTAGGGCCGAAGCAAACGACCAATCCCGAGGTCAAGCCGGCCGCGCAGACGTCGTTGCCGAACGTCGTCGCCGCGGCGTCGCAGCCTTCGATCTGGCTGCTCTGCGCAAACGATGTCGGCTTCGAACCGGGCTTAGGATTGAGCACTTCGATCGTCGTTCCTTTGCCGGCGTTACCGCTGCTGTCGGCAAAGTTGCAGACGACGAGCTGGCCTTTTTTAAGCCCGTAGTTGGATTGAACCATCGAGATGGAGTGCGGCCCCGTATCGCCGTTCTTCGGATCGACCGTAGATCCGATGACGACGTCCTTCTTGAACTTCTTGAGAATCGACGTGTGATCGGCGAGCGGACCGGCAGAGTCTGCGGCGGCCCCAGAGGCGCCGTACGGCACGCCGGATTGAGCCGTCGGAACGGCTCCGTTGTTGCTGCAGGCAGCGGCGAGTACTGCAATGAGGGCGATTGCCGCGCGCTTTGTATAAAAAGCCATCGTTATTGCTCCAGTTCGTGCAGGCTGTTGTCGTTCGTATCGGTGTAGTAGAGCGCCGTGTTGCTATCCTTCGTGCCTGTTGCTTGAAGTCCGAATATGCCTTGCGTCTTGCTCGTGTCCACGATCTTGGTTGCAAGCACTTTCCCGGTAGAGACGTCGATCTCGACCAAGGTGTTTCCACCCTTGCTGTTGGCAACGATTAGATTGCCGTTGGGCAGCATGGTCATTGCAACCGGTGCGTTCAGCGGAGATCCGGCGAAGATGAGCTTCCCACACGGAGCCTGTCCGCTATGATACTTACATTTGAACGTTTTGCCGCCTTTGAGCACCGTAACCTCGTCTTTCGCAAGTAAGTTGCTCGCGTTGGTTAAGGCGACTACCGTGTTGTCCACGCCATCGGCGGCGTAAAGCGTCCCCAATTGGTTGGGATTGAACGAGAGACCTGATGGCCCTAATTTGCTCCAGCCGGACTTCTTGTTTACCGCGAAGCCCGTAACGACTTCGATCGTGTTTGGATTTCCGTAGTTGTTGACGGCGAACTGTACGATTCCACCGGTCTTGGCATCCGAGGCAAAGATGATTTCGGGAGAATAGAAGCAGTGAGCGGGCTTGCAATGGGCGTCGACGACCGAAAAGGGTGCCTTAAACGGACTGCCCTTGCAACCGATCGGTTTGCCGTTCCTGTCAAAACCGCAGACCTGTCCAGTCGTATATCCTGCGGCCCAGACATCATTTGCGAGCGTGGTCGCGTCGCCCGCACAGCCTTCGATCTTGCTGCTCTGTGCAAGTGTGGACGTTTTACCGGTCCCGGGATCGATTACGTCCACGGTCGTTCCCTTGCCGGCGTTGCCGCCGCTGTCCGCGAAGTTGCAGGTAACGACCTGGCCTTTTTTAAGCCCAAAATTGCTCTGCACTATCGAAATACCGTGCGGGCCTGTGTCCCCGTTACCTGGATCGACGGTCGAAGCAATAACGACGTCCTTTTTAAATTTCTTGAGAATGGATGTGTTATCGGCCAGTGGGACCGCAGAATCCACACCGGCTTGCGACGCACCGT
>JAMXLK010000105.1 GCA_024281075.1 Vulcanimicrobiia bacterium | reverse complement strand
TTCCATTACAATCCGCCGGGTCAGCCGAATCGGCGGATCGTGCTGCGAGCTGAGAACGCCTCTCGCGAGCCCGCGATCGTTCAATTCATCAGCGGCCGCGGCGGCCCGTCACCGAACGAGATGGAGGTCGGTCACGTCGCCACCAAGCGATTTCTCGTCAACGTCGTCCAAAATCAAGGACGTCTTTTGACGCTTCCCGGCAGCAGCACGACGCAGATCGTCACACAGGATCTGCCCGCCGGGAACGTCGTCTGCAATTTGTTACAGCTGCGAGTGCTCTCGGGTGCGAACGTTCACCTCACGCTCTTCGCACAGAATGCCGACGAGACTCCCGACTCCGCCGTCGCGGGATCGGGCCTGCTCGAAGGAACGCATTTGCACGCGCGCGGCATCTACCCAATCGCCGAGTTCCATTTCGCGACGCAATGGAAAGTCAACGGTGAGTATCTCGAGCTTCCCGTCGGCCAGATTCCCTTACCGAACCATCTCCAAGGTCAAGCCCTCGCCGGCGATTACGGCGTGCTGCAATCCTTTGTCGTCGACGTACAGAACCCGATGGGCTCGCCGCAGGCGATCGCCATCTACGAGAATCCACGCGGCGGACGCGCCACGGGCACGTATTTAATCGACGGAGTGCTCGTGCAGTCGCACCAAACTCCACCCTACTCCCGCTATAAAGTTCGCCAGTACGTCGTTCCGGCTCACGGATTCGTGCGCGTAACCATCGTTACGATGCCCGAGGCAGGTTCGAGCCTTCCGTTGCGCCTCGTCTTCGCGCCCGACGACGGAAGCGTTTCGCCCGGCGCTCCCGGCTCACCGATTTACTGAAGCGTAGATCCGTTCCATCTGCGCGGCGCTCGAATTCCACGAGAACCGGGCGACCGAAGCGTCACGAACGCGCGCCGCGCGCGCATCGTCGGCTCCGCGCAGCGCAGCGCCAAGCGCCGAAATCCACGCGGTAGGGTCGTCGGCGTCCACCACGCGCGCATCGCCTCCCGCGACTTCGGGCAGCGAGCTTTTATTCGACACGACGCAGGGGACGCCGGCGCAAAGCGCCTGCGCCGCGGCGTATCCGAAGCCTTCGTAACGCGACGGCACGGCGGCGACGGCGCAGGCACGGTAGAGCCCTACGAGCTCGTCACGCGAAACGTAGCCGCGCATCTCGAAGCGCGACGCGACGTTCAGTCGTGCGGCGAGTTCGGCACATTCGCGTGCATACGGCGTCTGCGGTCCTACCGCAATGAGACGTGCATCGGGCAGACCGGCGAGCGCCCGAACGAGCACTTCCAAATTTTTGCGGCGTTCGATCGTACCGACCGCAAGAATCGTGCGCCCATCGCCGCCGGAACGCGCGAGCGTCAAGAACTCGGAAGCGACTCCGGGATAGACGACGTCGACCCGTCGCGGATCGAGGCTCGAACACAAACGCAGGAGTTCGTCACGCGAAAAATGCGAGTCGGCGACGACGTGCGCCGCGCTGGGGTAGCGCCGCAGCGAAAAATTTCCAAAATAGTAACGCGCGTACGTCGGTGCGTGGGATTGCACGGCATGCCACGCGAGATCGTGGACCGTAACGACGACCGGCATCCCGGCGTTGAGCGGCATCGTTCCGGCCGCGCAATGAAGGATCTGCGCGCGCGCTGCCCGAGCGCGCCGCGGAAGAACGAGCTGATCCCAAACGAGCCGGCGATCGAATCGCCACGGATCGAGGCGTGGCTCGCAGAGCGCTGCAACGTCCAGCCCGCGTTGACGCAGCGCGTCGCTTAAACCGCTGACGTACTCTCCGATTCCCGTGGCGGTGCCGACCGTTAGTTGCGCGTCGAGCGCAACCTTCACCGTAGATCGCGTTCCAGAGCGCGGACCATCAATGCGTGCGGATCGATCGTGCGTGCGCGTCGCAAATATGCGGCCGCGCCGCTTCGGTCGCCGCTCTGCCATGCGACGACGCCGAGTCCCGCGATGGCGTCGGCGCTGTTGGGATCGATCTCACTCGCGTGCGCGAAGAGCCGCTGTGCGCGCGCGCGATCGCCCAGCAGGTCGGCTTGATTTGCTGCTTCCATGACGTAGCGCTCTGAGAGCGGCGCGAGGCTCGCCGCGCTCCCGAAATCGCCGTCGGCGCGCTGCAGCCAGCCGCGCTGCGCCGGGCTGCCCGGAATCTGCCGCCACGCCTCGCGATTGGCAAGAAGCCCCATCTTCCAGGTTGCTTCGGCGACGGCGTCGGGATGCGTTTCGCTGCGCGCGAGCCGATCGCGCAACAGCGTTTCAAGCGCATAGCCTGCTGCCGGATTCTGCAGTGCGCGGCGCTCTGCTTCGGCGCCGACTGCCGCCGGGTCGGGAGCTGCGAGAAAATATTCTGCCGCGAGCAGAGTCTGACCGCGCAGCAGCGCCGCACGCGCCAGCAGCTCGTCGCGCACCGGCGATGCCGGTAACCGCACCGCGTAACGTTCTGCCGCATCCGCGTCGCCGCGCGCGAGCGCCTGCTGCGCGAGCGTCGCTTCAACGTACGCGGCGGGTGCAACGCGGTCGAGCAGACGGTAAACGGTGAGTCCAAACTCCCGCGGTACGAGTCGCGGCAGCGTCGCGGGCGCCGCAGCCGTGGTGTTCAACGAGTCGGACGCGAGTTGTATGGCCGCCAGGGCGATGAGGACGAAGGCGGCCGTCGCGGTGAGAGCGATGCGGAAGAGTGTGAATCGCCTGGCCGGCAAGTTAGAACTTGACGGTAAAGTTAACGTCCTCGCGCGTCTGCGTCTGTCCGTTGATCGGCTGCACGCCGTCTAGGAATCGGTCTTGATACGCACCGATGGAAAGCGAACTGGAAATGCGCGGAATCGTGAACGTCAGATTCCCGCCATACGTATTGTTGACCGTATCGAGATTCAGCAGTCCGGGCAGACCGTAGCCGCCGTACAAATGTTGCGCGTCATAGTTCAAGTTCAACGTCAGGCCGCGCACCACCGGAACCGAAACACCCGCGCCCACCGAGAGCCTGCTCATATCGGCGTAGTTCGGAACCAATAAGGGTGCGCCGGAGCCGGGGAGCTGCCACGAGGATGCGCTGCTGAGCGGAGCTACCGAGAACGTGTCGGACTCGTTACGCCCGACATGCTCGTACTCGCTCGAAAGATTGACGCTGACGTTGCGCTTTCCGGCGCGAACGTCGAAGTTTGCGCCGGCGGCGTACGCCGAATCTTGCAGTCCGGACTGCGGCGGAGAGACGTTCGTTTCGCTCTGCGTCTGGAAGCGGATCGCCCCTACTTGTGCGGTCGCAGGTGTCGCGTTCAAAGCGCTGATTTGCGGCGGTGCGAATGCGAGCGTGCCCGGCCCGGGCGAGATCGCGGGAAGCGGCGGCACCGGCTGGTACGCTGCGGTGTAGTGCGAGCTTGGCGGTACGAGCGTCAGGCCGTCGTCCGTCGAGGCGGCCGGCACGGTAAAATGAACGGCGCTCGGGCCGGCATCGATCGTCGCTGCACCGGGAAACGCGTCGGCATCTTGCGTTGCAAGATCACGCAACGCCAGCCGATCGTCGGCAAAGTTTGCCGCGCCGCCGGACGCCGTATGTTTGCTCGTGGTCGAGGGTACGGCCAGAGCGAGCTCCCGCAGAGGCGACTCGCTCGCGCGGTCGCCGTGCGCCGCTGCAAACGACGCGCGCGCATCTGACGTTTCACCGAAGAGGCGAAGCATCAGCTGCGAGCCCATGTCGAACCGTTCGTGCGCAGGCAGCGTCGAAGAGAGCGCCACGCCCCAGCCGAGCGTCCACACTAACGCTATTCCTGCCGCCACGCCGACGAACCGACGCACGTGACCTCCGCTCAATGACGTATGCGCCCGCAGACTCGGGCGGCCGTACAGCGCGCCCTCGGCGGGGTAGTTAGCTTGGAGATTGAGTCTCTGCTCCCCTTGCGAGATACCGCCGTGCAATCAAGATAGCAGCATAATCGTCGATGGGCCGTGAGGGGACCTGTAATCCGGTCGGCACGAGCCGGCGCCATCCGCGGGGTGGATGTTCGCGAAAGTAGAGCGCCCGCGCCGCGCGGCTGGTCTCGTACTCGTCGACGAGATGTACCGGCAGCGGGAGGGAACTCAAGGCAATGCGGACCGCACGCGCGTTGGTGCCTCTGCCGAGCGCGATGGCGGTAACGCGTCGCAGCGTCATAAGGCCGGCGATACGAACGGGCAAGCGCTCGACCGGTTCGATGCCGGCCGTAACGACGGCGCCGGACATTTCGACCAGGGCGTATCCCGCTTTAGACCGTCCGGGGTCGACCCCGATGACGGCCGCCGGCGTCACGGCGCCGCCGTCAGCACGATGACGATTGGAATGCCGCCGACGTGCGGATAGAAATCGTCGGCCGCGAAGGCGGTCAGCACGTACGTCCCCGGCTTGCCGAGTCTTTCCTGCATCTGCTTCGCGTCGGGGATGAGCTGAATCGGCTGAACGTTTGAGAGAAACGCCGGCAAGCGCAGGCGGCGAGCCGTCAACGAGACGTAGTTTTCGAGCTGAATCAGCGCGATGTTGATGCTCGCTCCGCTCCGGCCCGGAATGACGACTTGCGCGATCACTTGCCCCTTCTGAAAGTAGCGCACGTCCTGCGTGACGTTGATCGCAAAGTGGATTTGATCGTTCTCGAAGAGATTCTGATCCGACGTAACGGTCAGCATAACGTTCGCTTGCGAGACTTCGGCCGCGGTCGTCAGGTCGTTTGCGACGCCATGCAGCTTCTTCTCCGCGTCAGCCGGTATCGCGTACGGCCGCAACCCAAGCCGAGGGTAGGTACCGTTCACGTATTTCACCGCAAAGTAATAATAATCGCGGATCGTCGAGAGCCTCTGTGACTGTGAGGCCGACTTGGGAATGACGCGGTAGAACGGAACCATCAACGAATCGACCGGAAGGACCAGCCGGCCGTTATTGACTTTGGCCTCGAGATCGCGCTGCCGCGCCTGGAGCTCGCCGATCTGTTGGTTGATCGACGTCAACTTGAAGAAGGCCGTCTTCACTTCTTCGGAGGCAAAGATGGCGGCCAGGGAAACGACCAGCGCGATGATCATTCCGGTCGCAATGGCGACGATCGTCGATGTGTAACGCGGACGAATTCCAAAAAGGCTCAAACGCCGGCGACCGACTTGATGCCCGACGCGATCGCCGACGTACGCGACCGCGCCGGCCAGCGCCATCACCGCCGCGAGATTTCCGATACCTCTGAGAACTTCGACGAAATTCAAACCAGCGCCGCCCGACGCAATCGGATCAACCCGATAACGGTGAAGAGAATGTTCGGCGCCCACGCCCACAATGGGGCAAATTGAATCAGCGCTTGGGCGCCAAACGAACAGATAGTCATGACGACGTAGTAGACGAAAACGATTGCGAGCGATAGGCCGAAGCCGAGGCTCGTGCTGCCGCTGGTTCGAATGGCGCGCAATCCGAAGGGAATCGCGATCAAAATGAAGACGAAGCACGCGAACGGCCGCGCGAGCTTTTCTTGATACGTCGCGACGTACTTACGGTACTCCGCCTCCGTTAGCTGCCCCGTGCGCACGATCTCGGCGATTTCGGCCCGGCTCATGTTCTCGGGATCGTCGTTGCTCATGCGTTTCATCAAATCGGTTGGCTTCTCGCCGATTTCGACCTCCTGCTGCGGAACGCTCGGCTCCGCAAGCGTCGTCCCGTCCGGATTGAAACGATAGACGCTCGCGTTTTGCAGCGTCCACTTGTCGGCGGTGAATTCCGCCCGATCGGCAAACACGATCTGCCGCGGAACGTTGTGATTGTCGTATTGAATCAGCGTGACGTGCAGCAGCGCGCGCGAGTGCGGCTCGTAGGCCGTCGCGATGGTGACCTGGCGCCCGCCGCCCGGAAGCGGCGCCGAGACGGTCAGGTCGCGATTGAAGGCGCTCACGTGATTGATGACGCCGTTTTCGATCTCCGTCAGCTGATCGTTGGCGTACGGGACGACCTTTTCTTGAATGAAATACGTGACGAACGACATGACGATGCCGACCGCGAGCAGCGGAGCCACGATACGCGTGAACGTAATGCCCGAGCACTTCATCGCGGTAATCTCGCTCTCGCCGGAAAGCCGTTGCACGGCGAGCAACGTTCCGAGCAGCAGCGCCATCGGAATGACGAGCACCACATAGCCGGGCAGCGACCAGGCAAATACCATGAACGCCGCCCAAACCGGCGCATGTTCCGCACTGACGAGCCGCGCGATATTGATGAGCTCCGTCGCCGCGAAGATCAGCATGAACGCCGCCAATCCGAACACGAACGGGCCCGCCAGCTCGCTGAGCATATACCGATCGAGTATGGTGAATTTCATTTTCTAGTGCTGATTCGGAGGAGCGGAGACCTGACACGCACGCTGCGCGGGGACTCCGACGCGAGCGCCGTTGACAGGATGTCAAAATTCTCCCTAGCAGGCGGCGCGAGCGCGGTGTAGCAGGAGCGGAACAAGGATGTGGAGCGACGAGCGACCCGACGCAGCATGCGTGTCGGGTCGACGCTCAGCAGAACCGGCAACGTCCCTATAAGCGGAAGCCTTCGCCGAGATAGAATTGTCGTGCGATCGGCGAGTCGAGCACCTCTTGCGCATTGCCGGATACTTCGATGCGGCCGTTATTGAGAATGTACGCGCGGTCGACGATCGCAAGCGTTTCACGCACTTGGTGATCGGTGATCAAGATGCCGAGCCCGCGATCCCGCAGCTGCCGAATCATGGCTTGAATGTCGGCAACGGCGATCGGATCGATTCCGGTGAACGGTTCGTCGAGCAGTAGAAACTGCGGCTCGATCGCGAGCGCGCGCGCGATCTCGACCCGCCGGCGTTCGCCGCCGGAGAGGCTGTCACCACGCGCGTCGACGAACGCGCGCAAGCCGAACTCCTCGAGAAGCGCCGGAAGACGTCGCTCGCGCTCGTCGTGTGCGATGCCGTTCTGTTCCCAGATCAGACGGATATTGTCGCCGACGGAGAGCTTGCGAAAGATGGAGTTCTCTTGCGCGAGATAGCCGATTCCGTTGCGGGCGCGCGCATACATCGGGGCCGAGGTGAGATTGATCTCGCGCTCGCCGCCTTCGAGCAATACCGTACCGCCGTCGGGCTTCACCAGCCCGACGACCATGTAGAAGGTCGTCGTCTTCCCCGCTCCGTTCGGGCCCAATAGCCCGACGATTTCGCCGGTGCCGACCTCCGCCGTCACCCCGTTGACGACGGTTCGCTCGCCGTAGCGCTTCACGAGCCCGCGTAATTTGATCGCTGAGGTTGAGTTCATCGCATCCGCATGTGTGTGAGTGAAATGTCCGAATCGAAGCTCGAGCCGGTCGCTCGAAAACCCTTCGGGTCGGTGACGACGACGTTACCGGTGCCGTGCAGCATTCCGGTGGCGCGGTCGTAGACTAGCTGCGTACACTCTAACGTCATTCCCGATGACGTACGAGCGTGAACGCCGTTCATCAACGTTACCGTGTTCGCTGACTGATCCACGACGGCTTGCGGTGCGGTCGCAGCGATCCTGCCACCCTGCTTGTCGCGAAACGTCACGCGCGCCTCTTGAAAGACTGCACGCGCAGCACCCTGGGGCCCCTTGCTCTCGTACGAGCTTGCAAGCAGATCGTAATCGACGCGGTTGTGGACTTGCTGAATGAGGTGCACGGGGCGATTTGCCGTCCCGTGGCCCGTAATTTTGAGCACCAGCGGCGAGGCGCTACCGCGTGGCTGGGGCGCAGGGGCTGACGGGGAGGGGGTTGCCTTGGGTTGCTGCGGGTTGCAGCCGGTAGCTCCGGCCAGCAAGACGGCCATGATTGCAGCCCGGCACCGCATTATACGTGGGAACCAAGTTCGGAATCGCCGCCACGCGCCGAAGCGAGCGCAAGCGCCATGATCGGCATCCACAACCCGAAAATCACCAAGCTCACGGTATCGATGAGGCCTTGCACGGCAACGCCGACCAGTCCCGCCGTGACGCTCAGCGAGAGAAACGCATCGGGGGCGCGCGCGCCGCGCAAGCGCCGCCGCAGCTCGGCACCGAAACGCCACATGGTCCATGCCACCGTCAGCAAGCCCAGGATACCGAACTCGGCAAAGAAGGTGAGATACAGATTGTGTGCGTGGAAGGCCGTCGGATCGCCGTCCGGCGCCCGCAGCGCCGCGTACAGACGCGAAAAGTTGAATGGCCCGACGCCCGTGAGCGTAAAGCGATCGACGATTTGTATCGCCGTGCGCCAAATGGAAAGCCGCGTGTAATCTTCGCTCGGATCGTGATGCGCGTTAAAGAGCAGCAGCACCGCGAGCATACCGGCAATTACGACCAGGGCGGCGGCTCCGGCACGCTTCGTCCGTATCGCGATCAAGAACGCGACTGCCGCCGCGAAGCCCATCCATCCCGCGCGCGAAAACGTCAGCGCCAAGGCCACGGCGCCGGCCGCGAGCGTAATCCACGCGACGAAGCGCATCGCGGCGTCCTGCAACACACGCGCGTATGCATAGGCGAGCGGCAGCAGCACGATGAGGTATCCTGCGAGCTCACCGGGGAGAATGAACGTCCCGGTCGCGCGGCCGTGCGCAATCGCGTATTGCGATGCGGGAGTTCGGGTGGCGACCATGATGATTGCCGCAAGCGACGCAATGACGCCCGGTACGAGCACGGCAATCGCGATCGCGCGCGCCGCGTTGCGATCGCCGTAGAACCGCATGACCGAACAGTGCCAGATGATCGAAAGTCCGCCGATTCCGGTGAAGATCACTCCGCCTGCCGGATTGAACCCAACGGCGCCGGCTACGACTCCGGCAGCAAAGACGCTGAGCAGGGGCACCAGCAACGGCTGCGATGCGGCGCGCGGATAGCGCGCCAGCGAGACGATCGCGTACACCGCGAGCAGCACGCAGAGAGCGAGCACGGCAAGGGTCACGTCGCGCGGCACCAGCGACACGCCGGGAAATCGAACGTCGGCGAACGCGATGAAGCTCGGAAAGAGCGGTATCATCGCAAAAATCAATCCGAGCGCATAGGGCATCGCGCGGCGCATCATGCCGCCGCAGCCAGCGCAACGATGCGTTCGGCAATACGTCGAGCTCCTCCGGGCGCGCCCATCCGCGCGCGACCGATCTCGCCCATACGACGCCGCCGCTGCGGATCGTCGAGAATTGCCGCGACCTCGGCCACCGCGCGATCGAAGCTTCCGCTGACGACGGCGAGCGCGCCGTCGAGCAATCCGCGTTGCCGCTCGCGATACCAGCGGGATTTTCGATCGCGTTCCCGCGCGAACGCGACGACCGGAACGCCGGCTGCGGCGGCGGCTTCATTGGCAGTCCCCGCCTGACCGAGAACGAGAGCGGCGTACTGGAGCGGCGGCCCGATCGGACCGCGCCATCCCCGCACCAGCACTCGGCCATCGCGAAGCAAGACAAACGGAATACTCTCGTCCGGCGAGTGCTGCTCGTCCCATCCGTCGGCGCGCGCCTGTTCGGCGAAGCGCGCGGCGTCGAGTCCCGGTGCGATCGAGAGCACCGCCCCTAACTTCGAGCGGCAGACGGAAAGCGCGCCAACGATACGCAACAAAAATAGCGCGTCGTCGTACGCACTCTCGCGGCTGCCCGGAAAGAGCGCCAAACATGGTGCGAATCCTGCGACCGCAGGCTCGACGGTTGACGATCGCGGCGAGGCGAACAGATCGACGATCGCGTTTGCGACGTCGGCTTCAACGCCTCGTCGCCGCAAGGCAGCAGCGGTCGCATCGTCCCGCACGAAACGGGCCGCTGCGCGGGCGAGCACGCGCGCTTCAAATGGGCCGTACGGCGCGACGTCCACGCTCTTCGCGCTGCCGACGAAGACCGTCGGCGCTTTCGCAAAAGACGCGATAATCAAGGCATAGGCGTCCCCGACGGCGACGACGACATCGTAGTCGCCGCGCACGCCGCGCAGAAACTTCACTTGTCTTCGCGTCAGCGCCAAGAGGCCGGCGCGAAGATCCCTAACGAGGTTGCGAGCATTGCCCATCGCGATAAGCCCGCCGCTCGGCATCGCTTGCCGCGGCCCGACGTCGCGCATCACCTCAACTGGCCGATCGCCGACAAGCGCAAGATGGTCCGGCACGGCGTCGGGCCGCAACGCGCGCAGCTCCAGCGCAATTCGGTCGGCGATGGCGGCCTCGCCGTGGCCGTTCGTGACGAAGAGGACTCTCACGGCGCCGGCAGCAGCGGCACGAGCGCGAAGTTTCGCAGCGCAAATCGACGGCGGGCCGGCTCGTACTCCAACTCGCTGCGAGAGACGAACCGTCCGTACGGCCCCGCATGAACGATGGGAACGTTGCCGACGTACTCCGGCTCCTCCAACGTATCGTGGCTGTGGCCGCCGAGAATTAAATCGATGCGCGGTACGCGCGCCGCGAGCCGCCGGTCGAGCGTGAGACCGATATGCGAGAGTACGACGAGCAGTTCGCCGTCCGGCACGTCGCGCGCGTACGGCTCGACGGCCGCCCATGGATCCAAAAAGCGCCAGCCGAAAATCCGCTCCCACGGGCTGCCCACCGGATACTGCATGATCAAGAGTCCGAGCACGTGAAGGCGCACGGCGGCGCCGCCGTTCCCGCGCCGTTCCAGCCGAAGTGCCGGTACGAACGGCAACGGACGCGCTTTCACGTCGCGCAGGTTCGTGCAAACCAGCGGGTGCTGCATGCGCGCGGCGCGCGCGCGCAAGAGAGCGAAGATGTAATGAAATTCACGATTTCCGATCGCTTGCGCGTCGTACCCCGCACGGTCCATCTCCGCGACGATCGGTTCGTTACGATAGTATGCGCTCTGACTGCCGCGCAGCGCATCTCCGCAGTCAAAGAGCAGGCCCGGATTTTGGGCGCGCAATTCCCGTAAAGGCTGCGCGATGCCGCGACGATCGTGTAAGTCCGAAGTGTGATAGATCCGGATCACGACGCGCGCGCGAGCGCGACCGCATAGCTCGCACATCGCTGCAGCGCGTCGGGCGGCCCTAACGCTTCACGCATCTTCACGAACTCTTCGTACTGCCGCGCAGGTTGAATCATTTCCGCCTCGAGCGCGTCGGCCAACGCCTCGGGCGTCGCCTGCTCTTGGAGCAACTCCGGCATAACCTCTCGCCCGAGCACTAAATTCGGCGGCGTGATGTAACGATGACGTATCATGCGACGGCCGTACCAAATGAGAATCGGCGGGATCACGTAAATGGCGATGCAGGGCACTCCGAGCAGCGCGCACTCCAGGGTTGCCGTGCCCGATGCTACCCAGGCGCCGTCGGCTTCTGCAACGGCAGCCTCGACGCCGCGCACGATCGTAACGTCGCGCAATTGCTCCCGAACAACCGCGTCGCGAATCATCTGCTCGCCGCGATCGTTGGCGGCGCCGAACACACCGCGCAGCTTTGGCCGCCGTGCTCGTAAGGTTTGATATGCTGCCGCCATCACCGGCAGATGGCGGCGCAGCTCGCCGCTGCGGCTCCCCGGCAGCATCGCTACGACGCCGCCGTCGCTGGGCGCCGGCGGTCGCAACGCACGCATGCGATACTGCCCGGTAAGCGGATGACCGAAAAACTCGACGTGTAAACCCAAGCCGCGATAAAAATCGAACTGGTGCCGGAACGCGGGCACAGGCACCGACACCTCGCTGACATTGCGCGCCTTCTCCGCATTGTCGAGCCACGTACTCGGCGGAAACAAGTCCAAAATGGGCCCCGCATAATGGAGCCGCCGCAGCGTATTCGCAAGCCTCAAATTGAAAACACCAAAGTCCACGAGCACCACTAAGTCGGGCTTCGTCGCTCGTATATGAAACGCCGTCCTCAACATCGCGTTCAACAGCTTCGGTATTTTGGGAATCGCCGCCAAAGGCCCCATGCTCGCCCAGCCTCGATTGTCGCGCCACAGCACGAAGCCCGCCTCGCGCATCTTTTGCCCGCCAATCCCTTCAAACTCGGCCGCCGGATCGAGCTGTCGAATTTGCTCCGCCAACAAAATAGCCACCGCTTCTGCGGACGGCTCCCCCGTTGAAAAAAAGTACCTCATATTGTCGCCGCAGCGACGCTACTTGAGGACTCCGCGCTGTGAGGGAGCCTCGAGGAACGCGATGACCTCGCGTCCGGGATCGGTCGTAACCTGTTCTTTCATTGCTTCCGTGGCCTGAGTCACGTTGAGTTTCGGATTGTAGAGCAGCTTATAGAAGCGCTTGATCTCGTTACGCTCCTCGACGGTGAAGCCCGCCCGGCGCAGCCCGACGCTGTTGAGCCCGTACGGCTCGCACGGATTCCCTTCGACGAGGAAGAACGGCGGCACGTCTTTGGTGCACTTGCTCATTCCGCCCACCATCGCGTGACGGCCGATGCGCGTGAACTGATGGACGCCGGTCTGGCCGCCGATGGTCACGGAATCGCCGACGTGCACGTGTCCGGCGAGCTGCGCGAGATTGCTCATGGTGATGCCGTTTCCGAGGATGCAGTTATGCGCGATATGCACGTACGCGAGCAACAGACAGTCGTCGCCGACTGCCGTGAGTTCGTCGTGTCCGGTTGCGCGTTGAATGCTGACGTACTCGCGCAGAATGGTTCGGTCCCCAACGCGCGTGTAGGCGCGCTCGCCCGCATACTTGCGGTCCTGCGAGGCGGCGCCAACAGTGGAAAACGGGTAGAGCAGGCAATCTTCCCCGATCGTCGTCCAGCCGTTCACGATCACGTGCGCCTGCAGAACCGTGCGCGCACCGATCGAGACGTGTTCGCCGACGATGCAGTACGGGCCGATTTCGACGTTCTCACCAAGCTCCGCGCCAGGGTGAACGATCGCGGTCTGATGCAGCATCGCCGGCTAAACGTGGAGCACTTTTGCGTCGGATGCGAACATTCGAGGGTCCGACACGATCGAAAACATCAGCTCGGCCGAACATGCGAACTGGCCGTCGACGGTGGCTTCGCAGCCCACCCAGCCGATGTTGCGTTTGTGCCGTAGCATCGTACACTCCATGTCGAGCCGATCCCCCGGAATGACGGGGCGGCGGAACTTCGCCTTATCGATGCCGGCGAGATACGGCGTTTTTCTCGAGAACTCGCCCGGCTCGAGAATCATCGCACCGCCGATCTGGGCGAGTGCCTCGATCATGTAGACTCCAGGCAAGACCGGATTGCCGGGAAAGTGCCCTGCAAAAATCTGTTCGTTATACGTGATATTCTTATATCCGCGCACGCGTACCATCGGTTCGAACTCGGTAATTCGGTCGACGAGCAGCATCGGGTAGCGATGCGGCAAACGCTCGAAGATCATACGGATGTCTAGTTCGGCCACGTCTACTCCTTATACGGAAGGCACGCGCAGCTGAGCGCGCAACGCGCGCGCCATCTCGGCGTGGAGTTGATGCCCGGATTTGACCGCGAGGATCTCGCAGTGCGGCCACGCGCCAACCAGCGCGAGATCGCCGACGAGATCGAGTACTTTATGCCGGACCGCTTCGTCGGGCCAACGTAAGGGCTGCATGGGTCCGTCCGCCGTAAAGACCAAAGCGTTCTCCAAACTGCCGCCGCGGCCGAGCCCGCGCGCCCATAACGCTTCGACTTCGTGCAGGTACGCAAACGTGCGCGCCGCCGACACTTCGCCGGGGTACTGCTGCGCGTCGATCGCGCCGTCAAAATACTGCGTGCCGATCGGCGGCGGAAAGTCGGCGACGAAGCGGATGCGAAACTCCGCCGACGGAAACGCCGCGATCATACGGTCGCCCGAACGAACCCAACACGCCGTTTGCAGGTCCAAAACGGCTCGCTGCGCGGACTGCGGCTCGAGCCCGCATTGCGCGATCGCGGCGACGAATTCCGCCGCACTCCCGTCCCGCACCGGTATTTCAGGGCCATCCACCGCGACTTCCGCATTGGTGACACCCATGGCGAAGAGTGCCGACAGCAGGTGCTCCGTTGTCGAAACGGTCGCTCCGTCGTACCCCAGCACGGTCGCGCGCGAGGTATCGACGACGTAATCGACGGTCGCCGGAAAACGCGCCGCGCCGACGGCGAAGACGATGCCCTCGCCGGCGCGCGCCGGCCGCACTTCTACCGCGGCGCGCGCCCCCGTATGGAGACCGATTCCTTCAAAGCGGAGCGTCTCGCGAAGCGTCGCCTGCATCATGCGGCGTTACTGCGCGGTGCGCGAACGCTCGAGAGCCTCGACACGGTCGAACAGCTTTGGCAGCTTACGAATCATGACCTTTTGCCGAAGTTCGTCGCGGTGATCGTGCGCCGGATTGCCCGAGAGCGTCGCGCCGTCGGAGACGTCGTTCCAAATTCCCGACTGGCCGGCGATCGTTACGTGGGAGCCCACGGTGACGTGTCCTCTGAAGCCGACTTGTCCCGCGACCTTGACGTAGTCCCCGATGATCGTCGATCCGGCCAAGCCCGTCAGCGCTGCAATGACGCAATGTTTTCCGATGCGGCAGTTGTGCCCGATCTGCACGAGATTATCGATCTTGGTACCCGTACCGATCAGCGTGCTTCCGGTCTGCGCGCGGTCGACGCAGCTATTGGCGCCGATTTCGACGTCGTCTTCGAGTACGACGTTGCCGATCTGCGGAATGCGCTGGGAGCGGCCCTCGACGAATGCCCAACCGAAACCGGCGCTGCCGATCACGCAGCCCGCGTGCAGCACGACGCGATTACCGATGCGCGTGTGCGCCATGACGCTCGTACGCGGATGGATCCAAACCGAGTCGCCGATCGTAACGCCGTCGCCGATGTAGCAGCCCGACGCAATGACGGCGTCGCGGCCGATTGCGACACCGTGCCCGATGTAGACGTGGGCGCCGACGAAGGCGTCGTCGCCGAGCCGCGCGTCGGCTTCGACGACTGCCGTGGGATGCGCAAATGGGCCGCGCGGCCGTGGGGCCTCGAGTGACGCCAGGAGCTGCACTAGCGCCTGGCGCGCGTTCGGAACGACCAGCAACGGCTTCGCGGGTGCGCCGGGCACCAAGGAATCCTCGACCAGAATAGCCGCGGCCGCACCCTGCATCGCGGCATCGAGAAAGGCCTGCGTCGTCGCAAAGGTCAGCGCATCGCCGGTCGCGTCGTCAACCGTGGAGACGCGCGCGACGCGAACGGCGCCGTCGCCGACGACGCGTCCTCCGAGTCGCGCAGCGAGCTCTTCAAGCGTTCCGAGCATCAGCCTTGCGCCTAGTGTACTGTTTCCGATATGGCTTTACACAAAGCCGGGACGGATTTTTGGTCGGGGCAAGGCGCGAAGAGGGAGCGAAGCCGGAGCTTCGTGACCGATGAGCAACGCAGCATCCGCCCAAAAAGACGCCCGGCGACTGTAAAGTGATATCGGAGACAGTACACTAAGTACCCGGCGTCGGCGTCGCCTTTTCCGTTATGTTGAGCGCTTTCTCGACGTCCGCGGTGATGTCGACGCCGCCGTATCCGATTCCCTCGCGCGTCAGCACCAGCTTCAGCTGCCGTTGTGAAGCGATCTTTCCCGCGGCGTCGCGAATTTGTGACGAAAGCTGGTCGGTCACTTTGGTGTACTTACGCTGGAGGTCGAGCGTCGCTTGTTGTTTGCGCCTCGCACTCTCACGCCGCGATTGAATAGACCGCTCCTCAGCGTACAGTTGGTTCTGGTAACCTTGATACTCCGGCCAGTTCGCGACGATGCGCTGCACGTCGACCAAGCCGATGGAACTATGCGCTCCGCAGCCCGCAAGTGCGCCCGCGGCGCAGAATAATAGAATCAGTCTCTGCTTTTTCACTCGTGTTGACTTTCGACGTCCTTAATGACTTCGTTGGTGAGATCGTAGCCGCCCGCCGCCGACCAAATGTCGGCGAAGACGACGGTAAATCCTCGCTCCTTGGCGATACGCGAAGCGTCGTTCCGGATCTGAGCGACGATTTGCCCGTAGAGCTCGCCCCGCCGCTTCGTTAGTGCATCGAGCTCCTTCGCCGCCGCTCCGGTCGCGCCGACGTCGGCTCCGTGGAGCGCCGCGAACTGGCGGTCCAGGTCCGCCTTCGTCGCGTTGTAGTCGGCCACCGTCTTTGCCGCGTCGCTTTGGAATGCGCCGACGTACTGACGATGGATCTGCGCGATTCGGGCCTGGACGTTTGGCGGAATATTATTAGGTACCGGCGGCGGCCCCAAGCTGCGCAGCTGCGATCCGACCTCGTTGCGCCGCTCCTCGAGTTTTTGACGCGTCTGCGCCGCAATCGCGCCCACTTGATTGCGAATGGCATCGCCCGTCTGGCGGTCGAGCTGCGCACGCAACGCACGCAGCGTTGCTGCGTCGGCATTTCGCTGTGTCTCGACGGCCGCGGATTCTCGGGAATTAATCGCCGCGAGCTGCTCCTGCGCTTGCTTACGCTGCGTCGGATCCAATGCCAAATTCGAGAGCCGCATCTTGATGGCGAGGCGCTGAGCTGCATCTTGCTGCGTGAGCCGCAACGACAGATCGGTTTCGCTTTGCTGAAGCTGTTCGGCCTTGGCGCGGTATTTTTGATCCGCTTGGGTTTGCAAGTTCCGCTCGATCGAGTTGCTCGCTGCATTGTTCTGTGCGATCACGTTCTGCTGATAGGCCTGGAGATCGGCGTTGGCCGCCTGCGTCGCTTGCTGCAGCTGCTGCGCCGAAGCGCCGCTCATTTGCTGCCCGGCAAGGCCGCCCGAACCGTGAATGCCGGCGGCGGCGAGAGCCGCCGAAACGGCTTGCGATTCTCGCTGCGCGTAGTCGTGCTGCTTTTGCGCGAGAATCTTATTCGCCCGGAGCTGCGCGTCGCGCAGCTCGCGATTGAGCTCCCCGGTCTGCGCGGCGATCTGCGACGCGCTCATCGGAACGTGCGGCGCGACCGAGGCGAGATTGATCGCCGCAATCGCATCGTCGATCTGCGAAAGCTGAGGGTAGAGCGGGTGGTGTTTTACGATCTCGTCGACCCGCACGTAGCCGGTGCCGCGCACGGCGGAGGAGTGGACGTTCGGCCCACAGGCGGCCAGGACCGCAAGTGCGGCGAAGGCAACGATCTTACTTCGTAAGCGCATTTTGGACATCGGGCGTGATGTCCGTCCCTCCATAGATCACGTCGGCTTTGTCGACTACGAGAATCAGGTTTTTCTTTCGCGCGACGTCGGATGTCGTGGACCGCGTTTGATCCACCAGCGGCTTGAGCAGCTGATCCTGCTTATCGCTGATGGTCTTGTTGAATTCCGTGAGTATCTGCTGTTTCTCCGCCGGCGTGCGTGCCTGCGCGATGCGCGCCGAATAGACTTGCCGCTGCGTCGTTTCGAATTGCTGCATGGTCGCGTTCGCCGTCTGCACTTTCGGTACGCCGTCAAGCACGTTTTGATCGACGAATCCGATCTGCGACGGCGGCGGCGTGGCGGCCGGCGGCTGGATCGCCTGTGGCCCGGCAAAGACCGCCTCGACGTCCTTGGTGATATCTTGGCCTCCGAAAATCACGATGCGTTTGTCGACGACGATCGAGAGGTTTCGGGAACTGCTGACCGCTGCAATTGCCAGCTGCGCGCGCTGAAAAAGCGGTCCGACGATCTCGCGCTGCTTGTCGTTGAACTGTTGCTGAAACTGCAGCGTCAGCTGCTGGCGTTGCGCATCGGTCCGGACGTGCTTCACTTGGGCGTTGAACTGCGAGTCCATCTGCGTTTTAGCCGTCGCTAACTGACGGTTTGCCGCGACGAAGACGGGCAGGTTCGCCAGATCGGACTGGTCGATGAACCCGACGTCGGTAAGGTCCGCCGCTATAGCGCCGCGCCCTGCCCATGTGGCAAGCGCAACGGCGGCGGCGAAAAATATCGCTGACCGAATTTTCATTTCGTTCCTTAGATCTCCAGGGTGGGCGGCCGGCTAAAAACTTTGGCCGATTCCGAAGCTCGTGTGCGTTCCATTCACTCCTTTTGCAAAGTCGATACGGACCGTACGCAAGCCAAGCTGCGGCACGTCGAACCGAATGCCGAAGCCGGCGTCGCCGTACAATGCCCAGTCGGACGGATAGCCGGTGATACGGTTCGTGTACGGATCGAGCAGCGGGTATGCGCCGCGAATATGGTAGTCGAGCTCGTCCACGAAAACGGCGAGCGTTATCCGCCGGTCGAGGGCGACCGGTTGGCGCAGTTCGATCTGCCCGAGAAAAGCGTTGGTCGCGTAGAAGACTTGATTGTATCCGCGCATCTGCTGATCGGAGAACGTAAAGAGCGAGCTCGGCGGAATTACTCCGGTAGAGTTGTAGGCGGCGCCGTGAACTCCCAACGTGGCATCCTTGAGTATCGGGAAGAACTTCGCAATGTCGAGCGTCGTTTGCGTGAACTGGAAGTTCGAGCCGATCGCCGGCGCCGAGTACACCGCATTAAAGAGTCCTTTAACGCCGCTGCGAGGGTTGAAGGGATCGTCGAGCGTGATGGTCTGTAAGCTGAGTCCCGTCGTCGCCAGATTGTATGGATTACCGGTGTTCACGTTCGCGATGGACGACGCCGAAATACCGAACGATCCGCCGTAGTTCTGCGGCGTCGAGTTGATCGGCCCGGGCGTCGGTCCGATAAAGATGTTCGGCTGATTTCCTTGGAAGTAATACGGCGACGGCACGGTCGTGTTGTACCGTATGCGCTCGCCGGTTACGGCAAGCGACAGGATCGTGTAATCGCTCAAGCGCCGCCCGACGTTGGCCGATGCGCCGTTCGCACTCGAAATGCTCGTCGCGTTGACCCCGGAAACCAGCGCCGTGTTCGTACTCGAATACAGCGTTACCGGAATCGGAATCGTCGAGCTGCTCTTCACCTGTGTTCCGGAGCCCGAGATCGCATAGACCGGATAATAGTAGGTCGTGTGATTCGCGAAGATTTGTCCGCCCGCAGTATATCTCTGCCCCTGCGGCGAGTTGCCGAGATACGGAATGGAGAGCGACAGCTGCGCGATTCCCGCCCGCGCGCCTTCCTCAAACTGCAGCGAGCCGGAGTTCCCGGTGCCGTGCAGGTTGTTATCGGAGAAGCCGAGCGTCGCATACAGTCCCAGACCGGTTAAGCCGCCCGAATATCCGAAACCGACCGATGCGGTGGCGGTGCGCTGTTCCGTCACGTGCCATACGAGCGTGACGTCTTGCGGTTTCTTTGGATCGGGTCCGGGTTTGACGTCGGGCTCGACTTTCGAGAAGAAGTTGAGGGCCTGAAGCCGCTCGTAGTCGCGCTTGATGCCGTCGGTATTCAGTACCATGCCCGGCCGCTCGCGCAGTTCGCGGCGAATGACTTGGTCCTTCGTACGCGTGTTGCCGGTGATCTCGACGACCGCGATGCGCGCCACGTAAATGTCGTACTTGACGTCGGCCGTGCCGGCCGTCAAGTCGATCGACGACGGGACGATGCCGCCTTCGAAGTTACCGATCTCGAGATGAAAGTGATCTTCGTACAGCTTTTGCAGCGCCTTGTAGTCGGCGTCGCGTACGGCATCGGAATAAATGCCGCCGGGCTGGAGCGTCAGGTGTGGGAGCAGATACGGCGGCGGAAAGATCGGGTCGCCGCCGATGATGATCTGCTTGACGACCAAGCCTTCCTGAATAGTAAGCGTCAAAACCCCGGTCTTCGAGTCGAGATTGATATCCTTGACGTGGGTCGGCACTTGACCGCCGTAACCGATGCGCTCGTAATAGTTATTGATCTTCAGCACGTCTTGCTTGAACGTGTTGGTATTGAATACTTGGCCGACGGAGAGGTCCATCAAGGCCTGGAGCGTATCGCCCGGAACCTTTTGGTTTCCGGTAAAGTTGATTTTCGTGAGCACCGGATTTTCGACCACGCGATAGGTGATCGCGATGCCGTTGGGGCGTTGCCGGACCAGCGGAGGAGCGATATCGGCAAAGTATCCGAGCGCATTGATGCGCGCGAGATCTTCCTGCACCACTCTTGGATCGTATGGCTGCCCGGGCCGAGACGCCACGACGGACATGATCACTTGGGTCGGAACGTGGAGATTGCCGGTTACGTCGACCGAAACGATCTTCGGGCCGGCAGCCCAAACCGGGCAGACCGTAGCCAAGCCCAAAGCGCTCGTCGCGACCAGCGCGAGCACAGCGACGTACCTTTGTAACGGCCCCACGCGCCGCCGCGGATCGAAGATCATGCGAAAAAAGTCGTCCTCAGAAAAAAGTCGTCCTCATTTGAATCAGGAGGTGCCGTTGCGGCCTTGAGCGCGACGCGCGCGCACGAGTGGGCCGCGCGACCCGGGACGCCCTGTTCCGCCCGGCTTACCCCGTGTCCTTGCGCGTTGCGTAAGCTTGAACGTGCGTTTAATGAAGCGAGCGCCGGCGAAATAGCGTTCACCAGAAATGACGTTGATACGTGAGACTGAACCCGCTGTTTCCGATTAACGGTTCCGTTTGGAGATAACTCGCACCGAATCCCGTCGGACCGTTCGGTGTTTGGAAGAGCTTGGTCGGGCCGTTCTGAACGTAAAAGCTGAGCGTTGCGGACTCGTCTGGATTCGGCGCGAACGTGAGTCCAAACGATTGCGTCTGCGGAATGCCGAACGTGACGGCATAGGCGACGGTCACGTACCTGCCGAGCAGCCGGCTCGCGGTTACACCCACGTTTCCATAGTAGCCGAGGGTGAGATTGATGCTCGAGAGCCCAAGCCCTTGGCCTAGCGTCGTCTCGAGGGGCGATAACAAGCCGGCGGTAAACTGGGCGTTGAGCAAATTAAACGCTTCCTGGCCAACCGTGATCGTGCTTCGTTGCGCCAAGCCGCCGCCGGTGGGGATAGGAGAGACCGTGCCGTACGGCGTGATGCCGCTCGGCCGCTGCTGCGCGAGCATTCCCTCCCGCGTGAAGCCGATACCGCCAACGAAGCCGCCGAACGGCGCGATGAGGCTAAGGATCTGGGCCTGGCTATATCCCGGAGGCGTCGACTCGAATCCGAACCGCATGTTGGCAATCGGACCGTCGACGCGGATGGTGATCTGGGCGCTCCCGTATGGGTTGCGCGCGCGGTCCGGGTCGGGATTCACAACGGTCGTCGTCGCGACGGCCTGGATCGTCGGAAGCACGCCGTCGCTCGGGTTGAAGCGAACGCTCCCCTCCTGCACGCGAAACGCGCGATCGAAGTACGTTAACGTTCCTCCGGTCGATTCGAAGGTACCGTCGAGTGTTGGCGCAGCCAGCGTTCCACGCAAGTTCACGGAGCCGGCTACGCCGATATCGAGCCCCGCGCCGTAGCCGCTGCCGCGCACCCGCACGTTCCTTCCGGCAATGGCGTGCAGGTCGAAATCGAGCGGAAGGGGCGGCCCGGCGCCGCTCGATGCTTGGGCTATCCGCAAAAAAGATGCGAACGCCAGCGTTGCGTTGCTCAAGGTTGCGCTTCCCGAAAGCAGCGCGTTGCTCGAAGGATGCTTGACCAGCGCGAGCGCGCCGTCGAGCGTCCCGTTTCCGTATGCGGGGAGATCGAGTTGCGCGCCGTGCGCCGACCCGCGTAGCGCCAAGGTCGCGCCGGCCGCCGAGAGCCCGTTGGGGAATTGCGCCGTGCCTGAAGCGCGAATGGTACCGTTTCCGAGGCGCGCTGAGAGATTTTCGAGCGACGCGGTGGTGTGGTTGAAGACGAGCGCTGCGGCGATTTGCGAAATTTGCGTTCGCTCAATCTCGCTGACGTACGACCCGTTGCTAATGCTGGCGCGTCCCACCGCGACGGGCTGGCGAACCGTTCCGGACAAGCCCAAATGCGCGTCGATCACGCCGCCCAGCTTACTACCCGAGCCGAGCACGGCGTTAAAGATCGACGCATCGAGGCCGATGACGTCGAGGTCGAAGTTGACGGGCTGTTCGGGCGCGGCGAATCGAAGCGGCGAGAGTTGCATCGGAACCGAACCTGCCAACGTTGCCTCGCCGCGTGCGAACGTCGCGCCGGCGTTGGAGAGGACGAGCGCTTTGCGCTCGACGCGGACTTCACCGAAGAGGGACGCGATGGGAATGCCGTATGCCACCACGTCGCTGCCGTCAAAACCTGCCGAGACCGCCGGCGCCTTATACGTACCTCGCAGGCTGAGCGTCGACTCGAACGCGCCGCGGATCGGCACCCGGACGCGCGAAACGTTGTAGACGAGTTGCGCGAGATGGTCGGTCGACGCATGAACGTTCACGTCGAGCGGCTCGTTCGGACCGAGTCCGAGCGTTCCGGCGGCTGAAGCGGAAAGCGCCGACGTCGCCAGCTCCGCCCGATCGAGAACGACCCGCCGGCCGGCAGAATGCAGGCTCAGATCGGCCCGATCGAGCGTGAGAGGGCCGAGCGTTCCTCCGACAACGCGAGCGCTGCCGCGTACCGCAAGCTCGGGGTAACGTCCGTGAATCGTCGCTTCACCCGAGGCACGGCCGGTAATTGGCAGCGCCTGTAGACCGAGCGCGGGAAGCCATAACGAAAGATTGAGCGCCTCGATACTTCCGGAGAGATCGTAACGCGAATGCATGAGCGTCGACTGCCACGCGGATGACGGCGTCAGCGCAATAGATCCTCGCGCGCGCAGCATTCCCTCGCTGCCGCCGACGGCGAGCGATCCCGTGATGCCGTTATGGGCGTTGGACCACACCGCCTTCGTGTCGCCGATCGGTAAGTTGCGGTATCGCAATGCTCGTATGCCAATGTCGCCGCTCGAGGTGATGTGATCGTCCTGCGCTGCAGCGGAAAGCTTGAGGCTTCCCGTACCGTCGAGCGTATCGCCCGTATCGAAGAAATTATTGAAGTCCGCCAAATGCGCGTGCGGCGCGTCGACTTGGATAAGGCTTTCGTTCGGTCGGGCGACCGCGGTAAAAGAGGTCGCCGTACGTCCGACCTGCACGGATCCGCGGTGCATCGCAACGCCGAGCGGGTCGGCGGCGAGGATCGCGCTTCCATCGACGAATGGCAAACCGTTCACGTTTCCGGCAGGCACGCCGACGTGACCGCTCACGTTCGGCGTCGTGCTCCTTCCGGCAATATGGAGTTGCGCGTTGAACGTGCCGTCGGTCATATAGTTGGAGAGACCAAACGTATGCAATGCGGGTGCGATCTGCGCGGCGGCAACCGTGGCATCGAGCGCGTACGTCGGCGCGCCTGACGTCAGGTCGCCGATCGTACCATTCACGTTTGCATAGGTGGCGCCGAGCGCGCCCAGGATCCGGCGCAGTGAAACCGCGTTGCCGGCGACGCGAACGTTCCCATTTCCACTCAATGGAAAGTTTGCGATGCGCCCGCCATTGATCGCAACCGCGCCGTCGAACGTTGGAATCGGCGAGCCCGCGGCTAAATTACCGGCAGCCGATAGCGTTCCGGCATCGAGCGGCAAACCGATTCCACGCAACTGCGCGGCTTTCAACTGTTTCGCGACGAGCGCGACGGAATTAGAACCGAGGGATGCCGCCGACGGTGCGAGCGCAAACGTTCCAGCGGCGACGACGTCGCCGCCGGCTGCGCGGGCGTTCGCGGTGTAGATTCGCAAGCGATCTCCGGCAATCGCAAGCGTCAAGCTGGCCCGGTCGATCGGCACTCCGCGCAGCGTCGATCCGGGCATGGATAAATTCACACCCTGCACGATAATGCGCCGGGGGTCGACGCCGACGCCGACGGTGCCCGCAATGGGACCGTGTCCCGTGATGTCGCTGCCGAGAAACGGCGCGAGCCCTTCGAAGCTCCCACGATAATGTCCAAATGCGATGAATCCCTGCGACGAGAAAGCGCCGTGGCCTTCGAAACGACCCCACGGACCCGACGCGCGCAAACGATTGACGGCCGCACTTTGCATCGTTCCGCCGAATGCCGCATCGACGCGGTTGAACGCCACTTGGGAAACGGTCGCGTCGCTGCCGCCGAGAAGACCGGCCATGACGATCGAGTTACCTGCGCCGCCACCGGCGAGCGTCATATCGACCGAGCGCGCTTCGATGGGCGGCATCTCGGGAAGTGAGACGCCTGGAAACGCGCGGTAACTCGTCGCGCGCATGCGAAGGCCGTTGGCCAGCACCCAAAAGCCGCTCGAGTCGTGCGGACGATCCAGGACGTATCCGCCATCGAGGTTTCCGCGGTCGGTGTGGAACCAGAATGGCGCAACGACGGCCGTCCCGTTTGAACTCATCTCGTAGAGTGCGGCAAGGCGCGAAACGCCGCGCGTGGACGCCGCGCTGCCGACGACTCTGAAGAGCATATCGTTTCCCGTGGCCGCGGCGTCGACCACGAACGGTTCGTCGCCGAGCATTTCGTCGAGGTACGGCAGCCGGTTCGCGGATCCGCTGACGTGAAGCGCGAACTGCGAACGCAGCGGCCGGCCGATCTGCATCGTCCCGTCGGCGCCCAGCGCGAGTCCTGCGTATGAAACGTTCAGCGGTGCAAGCGCAACGACGTTCGAATGGTAGACCACACGTGCGCTCAAGTCCTTGAACGGGAGCGCTTGATACCACGCGCGTGACGCCGTCACGTGCGCGATGATCACAGGATCGTCGATGGCACCGTTTACCAGTACGCCTAATTGCGCTGCCCCGGAAATCGGCTGGTCGCGCGCAAAGTCAAAGGCACGCCGAAGCGTCGACAGGTCGCCGTTTCCGCGCACTGCGACGCGTAGCCGCGCGCGCCCCGTCAGCGCGGCCATAAAGTCGTACGCGCCGCCGTCGATGCGGAGCGGAAGCCCGGCGAGCATGGCGGTCGCGCCGCGTACAAAAAACGAAGTATCGACGACTTCCAAATGAGCCTGCAACCGTTCCACCGGCGCCGCGAGCGTTTGCAGTGCGAGGCGCGCGTCGCGAACGTCAAGGCTCAAGCTGGCGTGATACGCCGGCGGCTCCTCCTGCGTGAAGCCGAGCGCATAGAGCCGCGCGTCGAAGTTGCGCGCCTCGCCGCCCTGAATCCGAACGGCCGGCGTATCTGCGAAGTAGTTCGCAAGCGCGCGTGCCGGGAATACGGCCGCTCGCGCGCGATGCACCGCGTAGCCGTTAACCGCATCGACCTTCCCGACGACGCTAAACGGCTCGGCGCGCGTCTCTTCGAAGGTACCCGTACCGCGGTATTGGGTGACGGCCGCCGTATCGACCGATCCGTCGAGCGCGATGTCGTCGATGCGCAAACTCTTTGCGCTGGGGTCGTAGGCCGATGGTTCGCGCAGCTCGGCTGCGCAATCGCGCAAGCGCAGCGTAAACCGCAGGGGAACGCGATTGGCGCGCCGCGGCGGCGGCGGCGGAGCAAAGTTTGGAATGCTCACGTTAAAGCTGCCGTCGCGGTACCGAATCAGCGTTACCGTCGCACCGTCCACCTCGAGCGCACGCAAACCGAAGCGGTGACTGCTTCCCGGCAGCAGGTCACGCAACGAATAGCGGATGACGATCCGCTGTGCCCGCAGCAGCGGCGTGGCGGCGTCGCCGACGGTGATATCCGCGATTGTCGCGTCATTGGTACCGACGTGGAGCGAGCCGATATGAACGGCATGCCCGGTCGCTAGGCCGGCGCCTCCTTGCAGCGCATAGCGCAATAGCTCGTGGCGCGCCGCGACCGCGAGGGAGATGATGATGGTTGCGGCCACCAGGCCGATCGCGAGACCTTTGCGCACGTATTGCCCTGGCGGTTTTATACCTCTTGGCTGCGCTGAGGCCCCGCCAACCTCACGGCCTTCTAAAGAGGTAAGGCCCTACTGCGGCGCATCTCGTTGTCGCCTCGGGCCTCATTTACCATAGTAAACTTCAGCTCTCGGCTCCTCAAGCTGCATCCGCACTACGGCCTTACTTAAAGATCGAGGTTCTTTACCGATTTGGCGTAGTCAAAGATGTACTGCTTGCGAGGCTCGACTTTGTCGCCCATGAGGTCGGTAAATATCTGTTCCGCTTCGACCGCGTCTTCGACCGTAATTCGCTTCAGCCGGCGGTTTCCAACTTCCATCGTCGTCTCGGCGAGCTGCTCGGCGTCCATTTCGCCGAGCCCTTTGTACTGCTGAATTACGAAGTCTTTGCCGTCCTCGCCGACGATGGATTTGAGCTCGGGCTCGGTGAACGCCCACCACTGCCGCTTCCCTTTTCGGATGCCGTAGAGCGGCGGCTGCGCGATGTAGACGTGTCCGTCTTCGACGAGCGGTTTCATCTGCCGATAGAAGAACGTGAGCAGCAACGTCCGGATGTGCGATCCGTCGACGTCCGCGTCGGTCATGATGATGATCTTGTTATACCGAAGCTTTTCCACGTTGAATTCGTCGCCGAACCCGGTGCCGAGCGCGGTGATCATCGTGCGAATTTCCTCGTTGGCGAGGACTTTGTCGAGTCGTGCCTTCTCAACGTTGAGAATCTTGCCGCGCAGCGGCAGAATCGCTTGCGTGTTCGGATCGCGGCCGCCTTTGGCGGTCCCGCCCGCAGAATCGCCTTCCACGAGGAAGAGTTCGCTCTCCGACGGATTTGCGTTCTTGCAATCCACGAGCTTTCCGGGCAGGCCGGAGCCTTCAAGTGCGTTTTTACGCCGCGACAAATCCCGCGCTTTCTTCGCGGCGTCGCGAGCCCGCTGGGCCTGCATGCATTTTTCTATAATCGCGCGCGCGTACTTCGGATTCTCTTCCAAAAAGAATTCCAGGCGCTCCGAAACGAGCCCCGCAACGATGCTGCGCACTCGGGCATTGCCGAGCTTCGTTTTGGTCTGTCCTTCGAACTGCGGGTCTGCGAGCTTCACCGAGACGACGGCGGTCAGGCCTTCGACGACGTCGTCGGTTGAGAGCGAGCTGTCGGATTCTTTCAGCATGCCGCGCTTACGCGCGTACGAATTGACCGCATTGGTGACGGCTTGCCGGAAGCCCTGAAGATGCATGCCGCCTTCGATGGTACCGATATTGTTGGCGTACGAGAAAATTTGATCGGCGTAAGCTCCGGTATACTGCATCGCGACCTCGACGTCGACTCCATCACGTTCGGCGTGCGTCGAAATGATTGGATGCAACGGATCTTTCTTCTCGTTGAGCCATTCGACGAATGAGACGATGCCGCCGTCGAAGGTGTAGTTGCGCTCGCGCACAGTTTCGCCGCGTTCGTCGCTCAGCGTGATTGAAAGCCCGCGGTTCAAGAACGCCAGCTCGCGCAGCCGTTTCTGCAAGATGTCCCAATGGAATTCGGTGACCTCGAAAATCTCGGGATCGGGTTTGAACCATTGCAGCGTGCCGGTTCCGTCGGTTCTTTCCATTTTTTTGAGTTTCTGCACCGTCAGGCCGCGTTCGAACCTCATCTGCCAAAGGAAGCCGTCGCGTTTGACTTGCGTGATCATCCACTCCGATAGTGCGTTGACGACCGAGATACCGACGCCGTGAAGGCCGCCCGAGACTTTGTAACCGCCTTTGCCGAACTTTGCACCGGCGTGTAAGATCGTCATCACGACCTCCACCGCCGGCAGCCGTTCCTCCGCGTGAATATCGATCGGAATGCCGCGCCCGTCGTCCTCAACCGAGCAGGAAGCGTCTTTATGCAGAACGACGCGAATGTTGCGCGCGTACCCCGCCAGCGCTTCGTCGACGGCATTATCGACGGCCTCATAGACCAGCTGGTGCAGGCCGCGCTCCGCGGTATTACCGATATACATGCCCGGGCGCTTGCGCACCGCTTCGAGTCCCCGCAGAACTTCAATCTGTTCGCCGGTATAATTCGTCGACATCAAACCTCGCCATAGAGTAAATCGTGCAGCTCGTCGCCCAAAATGCTACGAACCGTTGCCGGCATGATTTCTTCCGGCGCCAGCCTGCTTTGCAGCAAAACGTAGGAGCTGGCAATGAGCCGCTCGCGCCCGTCGCGCGAGAGCCGCTTTGCCGCCCTCGCCCGCGCGAGCATCCGCCACCAGTGTGCAAGTAACTGGCTTCGGATTCGCTCGTATTCTTCTTCTTGTAACCCGCTTACGAGCGCAACCGTTCCGGCATAGCCAAGCCACGGCGCTTCGAACATCACGTGGCCCGTCGCCGCGGTGAGCTCCCGAAGGCGGGCGTTGGAACAGGCAGCGCAAAGCGCGTCCCGACCCGGCGGCATGAGTGCCGCGCAGCGCCGGCACTCCCGAGAACCGGCGCGGATGCGCTGGCCGCGCTCCGCTTCGACGTCGCTGCGAAACCGCGCCAGCGCCTCGGCAGCATCGGCCGACGCCTGGCGCGGCCGCGGCGCCCGGCGCCCGGCGTTGCGGCGTTCGGGCGGCTGGGGCCGGCCGGTCGAACCCGCGATGCGGCCGACGCGAAAACGAATCGTTCGAATACCGGCGTTCGGCACGCGCGCGGCGACCGCGTGCAACACGTGCTCGGAGAGCAGGCTGAGTTCGTGACTCCAGGCGCTCGAACGCGTGGTAATTGTCAGCGCTCCATCCGCAACTCGAGTCGGGCGCGAATTCTGTGCGACTTTCGACCCGACGATCTGCTCCCAACCGGCCTCGAGCAACGTCAGTGGTTCCGATGGCGCGCCGTTGCTCGCGGGCTGCCAGCCGGCGAGCGCTTCCGAAAGTTTCAGCACAGTGCGTACGCTTCGACGCGCGCACCGGCAATGCGTGCGGTCTGCGCACCCGGCGGCAATCCGCCCGGCATATGCGTCGCCGTGATGAATGCCTGTTCGTACTCGCCGATCTCGTGCAGGAAGGCTGCGGCGCGATCTTCATCGAGCTCGGAGAGAACGTCATCGAGCAACAGCAGCGGCGCCTCGTTCGAACGATGGCGCATAACGGCGTACTCGGCAACTTTCAGCGCGAGCACGGCGGTCCGCTGTTGACCCTGCGATCCGTACGCGGCCAGCGAGCGTCCGTCGAGCAATAAGCCGACGTCGTCGCGATGCGGACCCGCGACCGAGCTCTTGCGCACGCGTTCTGCCTCGGCGTAATGGCTCAACCGCGCTTCGAACGCTGCAATGACGGCCTCGCGTCGCGGCGCTTCAAACGGCACGTTCGGCTCGTACACGACCTCGAATTGCTCGCCGGCAGCGAACCGCGCGTGCGCTCTCGCCGCTTCGCGCCCCAGTGCCGCAATAAACTCGGCGCGCGCGAGCACGAGGTCCGTGCCCGATTCCACCATGCTGCGATTATACGTTTCGAGCAGCTCGGGATCGGGCTCGATCGTTCCTCGAAGAAGCGCATTCTTTTGTTGCACGACGTTACGATACCGCGCTAAGGCGTGATAGTAGCGTGGGTCGCTCTGCGAGAGCGCGATGTTGACGAAGGCGCGGCGGGCGGCCGGCGTGCCTCCGGCGAGTGAAAGGTCGGCCGGGACGAACGTCACGACGCGCATGTGCCCGATGTACCCCGCATACCGTACGTTGCTGCCGTTGACGGTATAGCTCTTGTGCGTTCCTCGCCCCGAGCGCTCGATGGCGCAGGCCAGCTCGACGCTGCCGGCGCGCAGCACCGCTTCGCCGTGCAGCGTCGCTCGCTCGCGCTCCATACGGATGGTATCGGATTCACGCGAGGTTCGGAACGACTTGCCGGTGCCGAGCATTGCGATCCCTTCGAGGAGATTGCTCTTGCCCTGCGCGTTGGCTCCGACGAAGACGTTTAGCCCTGCAGACGGCGTCAGATCGAGCTCGGCGTAATTCCTGAAGTCGGTCAGCGTCAGCCGCGCGAGCAGCACATCATTGCCGCAGTGGCATGAGCACGTACAGCTGCTGGCCGGTTTCGAGCGGTTCGAGCGGCCGAATTGCCGCCGGTGAAAGCGGACCGAGCAATTCGATGACGGTCTTATCGCTCTTGATGTGATTGAGGATCTCCACCAAATAGCGTGCGTTGAACGCGATGGTGAGATCCTCGCCGGTCTGTTCTACCTCGAGCTCCTCGTACGCATTGCCGGATACGTCCGAGCTCGCGGTGACGATCAAGGTCTGGTTCGCGACCGCGAGCTTCACCATGCTGGCGCGGTCACCGGCGACCAACTCGGCCCGTCGCAGGCTGCCCATGAGCAGCGGAGTGCTGACCGTGATGGAGCGATCGAACTTCGCTGGAATCACTTGCTGGTAGTTCGGGTACTGGCCGTCGACGAGGCGCACCGTAATGGCAACGTCGCCGCCTCCCATCTGCAGTTGGTTGCTCTGTGCGCCCAGCGCGTTGATCGCGATCGTTTCGGTCGTCCCGAGGTTGCGAGCCGTCTCCGCGAGGGCGCGCGACGGCACGATGAACTTCTCGGCGCCGGACGCGCCGTCGTCCAGCGTCGTGACGAACTTCGCGAGCCGGTAACCGTCCGTCGCCACCATCGTCAAAGCGTTGCCTTCTACCTCGAGTAACGTCCCCATGAGGACCGCACCGCGCGCCTCTTCGCCGGAGGCCGCAAAGATCGTGGCATCGATGCCGTCGCGAAAACGCTTCGCCGCGATCGTAAAATGGGAGCCCCGCGCAGCCGCCGGCAACGGCGGGTACTCGTCAGGCGGCAGCGCGTGAAAGTCGTAGTTGCTGCGCTCGAACTTCACGCTCGCGCGCGTCGGCGTGCCGGTAAGCTCGAGGGTGCCCGGCGAGAGATTCCCGAGATAGCTTGCAAAGAGCTTGGCCGGCACCGTTACCGAACCAGGTTCGCTGACCTGCGCGGTGAACGCGTGCTCCAGCGTCAGCTCGAGATCCGTCGCTCGCACCGCGATCTTGCCGCCGTCGGCCTGCAACAGGACGTTGGAGAGGATCGCCACGGTTGTATGCGCGTTGACCACCTTGCTGGCAGCGCCGACGGCCGTTGCGATGTCCTTGGTCGAGCAACTAAATTTCATCGTTTCCACCGTTGGGCGCCGGGGCGGGTTTTCCTAGGAGATAACAACGTAAGCCGCAGCAGTAGTAAGGCGGTGCATTCTGGGGAGAACTCGCGATTCGCATTGAACGGCCGCGGTTTTTGCGTATGGATAAAGCTGTGAGCGAAGCCGGATTTCATGCACCGTTTTGGCTGCGGTATCGTCGGCCGTCGCCGGAGAGCGCGAAAGGTCGAACCTTGTGTGCGGGCTGTTCAGGGATTTTGACACATCGCGATGAGTTGCCGAATTTTATTGCGATAGGCTTCGTCCCGCTGCATTTGCTCTTTGATCTTATCGCGCGCGTACATGACCGTGGTGTGGTCTTTCTTGCCGAACTCGCGCGCAATCTGCGGTAGCGAATAGTTCGTCAGCTCGGTGGCGATATACATGGCGATTTGGCGGGGCGCCGCGAGCCGCTGATCGCGGCGGCCGTTGTCCATTTCCTTGACGGTGAGGCCGTGCGCGCCCGAAACGGTCTCCTTGATTTTTCCGATCGTGATTCGGTACGACGGCGCCTGCGCGACGGCGCTCTTGAGCACGTCGGCGGCGAGATCCGTCGTAATCGGGGCTTTGGTGAGGGAAGCGTAGGCGATCACGCGGATTAAGGCACCTTCGAGCTCGCGGATGTTCGATGGGATCACCTTGGCGATGAAGGACGTCACGTCGTCCGGCACGGGGATGTTCTCGCTGCCGGCCTTCTTGCGTAAAATCGCTTCGCGCGTTTCGAGATCGGGCGCTTGAATATCGGTGAGCAATCCCCATTCGAATCGCGAACGCAGGCGCGCCTCGAGCGTTTGAATTTCTTTGGGCGGACGATCGGACGAGATGATGAGCTGGCGCCCGGATTCGTGCAACGCGTTGAACGTGTGAAAGAACTCCTCTTGCGTCGTCTCCTTGCCGGCGAGAAACTGAATGTCGTCGATCAGAAGAACGTCCACTTGCCGGTACCGATTGCGAAACTCGGGCGTGCGATTGTTTTGCAGCGCGATAATGAACTCGTTGGTGAATTTTTCGCAGGTGACGTAAACAACGTTCGCCGCGAGATTGTCTTGAATCACGCGATGGCCGATCGCATGCATCAGGTGCGTCTTCCCCAAGCCGACGCCGCCGTACAGGAAAAGTGGGTTGTACGCGTGCGCCGGCGCGCCCGCGACGGCTTGCGCGGCTGCGTGAGCAAAGCGGTTGGAATTGCCGACGACAAACTCTTCGAAAGTATAACGAGCATTAAGATTGGCAGTCCGGAACTCCTCAAGCGGCCGTTGGGGCAGGCCCGGCTGCGTCCGCCCGCCGTCGCTCGGTTCGGCGACTGAGAGCCGCAACTCGACGCTCGTCCCGAAGAGTTCGCTCAAGACGCCGATCATTTGCGATCGGAGCTTGCTTCCTACCCAATCTTGTGCAAACTTGCTGTGCACCGCGAGGTGCAATTCGTTGCCGTGAAGAGAGATGAACCGTATCGGTTTGATCCACATCTCGAAAACGGGCTTGGAAAAGGTTCGCTCTAAGGTGTCGAGTGCGGATTGCCAGAGCTCGTTGGAGATGTCGGAGTTCATCGCAAGCGCCATCCTCTGCGTCCTCTTTGTTAACTCGGCTAAACAGCACACGCAGCGGGCCCTGGGAAGGGAATCCGGCTGCACACCCCCGTGAGGGCGCATCCACTTGGCTTAATCAAGGCTTGCTCCTGCGGAATCTATGCACGACTTTATGCACTTATCCACAGGTAGGCAGCAACGCTATTTCGCGGATTTTTCCGATTTATGAACGGATATAACGGGACCCCGCACGGTGCTCGAATTGTTCGGCAGTATAAGGCCCGAAAGACGCTGGAATAGGGCTCGAGCAGGCCCTTCTCCACAAGCTTGTCCACAGGTGTGGAAAGGCGGGTAGTGG
>JAMXLK010000104.1 GCA_024281075.1 Vulcanimicrobiia bacterium | reverse complement strand
CACCCAGCACGTTTGCGCGAACGGCGCGGAACGACGCGCCGATGGCGAGGTTTCCCGGCATGCCGCCAATGGCAGCCGCCGGGATGGTGTAAATCAAGAAGAAGGCGACGACGAGCTGCAAGACGATTTGTATGATTGGGCTGCCGAGCAGTGAGCCCGCGTATTGCGCGATCCAAATCAAAAAATAAAACCCGATGGTCGCAACCAGAATTCCGCCGGCCTTGCCCCGCCCTTCCCCCCAGGCTTCGTCGAAGGTCGTACGGCCGCGCCGCCAGACGTTATTAGCCGCAATAACGGCGACGCCGAAACAGAAGCCGTAGACCAGATTCACGATGATCCCGAACAAAAAATTGCCCGCTCCGCCGGTTGGATCAGTAAAGAACGGCGATATTTGCTGGGTCAGGAGGTCGACGACCGCGGCGAGCAGCGGCATCACGAAAATGGAGGGGTGACGCAACAGCATCGGCACCGCTCGCGCGTACGCGGCCACGTCGATGGTAGGGGGGCGGTTGCGTCGCACGCTAGAAGCGCGCGCCCTCGAGGGCGTGCTTGCACGAGCAATCCGCGTCAACCGAGATTTTTTCAACGATCCCGCCGATGGCGCGCTTCACGCGCTCGTTGTTGCGGTTAAAGACTTCGATGACCTCGTGATGCGAGACCGGCGGCGTCCCTTCCAGGCCGACGTCGTAATCCGTAATCAAAGAGATATTGACGTAACAAATTTCGAGCTCGCGCGCCAGATAGGCCTCCGGATACTGCGTCATGTTGATGACTTCCCAGCCTTGGCTTTGAAACCACCGTGACTCCGAACGCGACGAGAAGCGCGGCCCTTGGATCACCACCACCGTTCCACGCTCGTGCGTCTGGATGTCGAGCGAGCGCAGCGTTTCGATCGCGATGGGGCGCAACGTCGGACAGTATGGATCCGCGAAGCTGACGTGCGTCGTCACCGGCCCGTCGTAAAAGGTGTCCTTTCGGCCGCTCGTTCGATCGACGAGCTGGTCGCAAACGGCCATGGACCCCGGCCGGAACTCTTTCGACAACGAGCCCGCGGCTGTCGGCGCGACGATCCACTTCACGCCGAGTTCTTTCATCGCCCAGAGATTGGCGCGATAGTTGATGGTGTGCGGCGGATAGCGATGATCTTTACCGTGACGAGGCAGAAACGCGACCCGCCGGCCGGCGATTTCCCCCAGCGCGACCTGATCGCTCGGTAAGCCGTACGGCGTCTCCACCCACGCTTCGTGTGCTCCTTCGATGAGCGAATAAAAACCCGAACCGCCGAAAACGCCGATATCCGCCTGTAGTCCTCTGGTCATACGGTTTGCGTTGTAGGCCTCGGCGATGACATAATCCTTGCGTGACAGCGTTCGAGCACATATCCGTTCTGATTTCAATCGTGATCGGCTTTGCGATCACGACGCTTCTGGCCGGCGCAGTTCGACTCGTCCATCGGCGCGATTCGGTGATTTGGTACTGGCCCTCGATCCTGTGGATGGTGACGCTGCTGCTCATCGACATCCAAGTTTGGTGGTCGCGATTTGGATGGCGGCGCGTTTCCACGTGGACCTTTGCGACCTTCGTCGCGATGCTCTTGGTTCCGATCGGCGCATACGTGCTCTCTGCTTTAATCGTCGCCGAGCCGGCCGAAATGCCGATCGACTTGCGCAAAGAGTATTTCGCGCGACGGCAGGTCTTTTTCGGCGTCATCATTGCTACGCTCGCTGCGAGTTATTTGCCCGACGTGTTCGTTTATGGGACCCTCGGCAATTCGGTCGACGTAGCGATGAAGGCGTTGATGATCGCGCTGAACGTCCCGGCGCTGCTGACCGCCAACGAAACGTACCACAAGCTCAACGCCGTAGTCGCGCTGCTGATATTTTGCGCCTACATCGGCGTCTTGTTCGCGCAGCTGGGTTAGCAGCCGCCCTTCGTGCCGAACGTCAACGCGCCGGAATCAAAATCTTCGCCGCCATAGACGTCCTCGAAGACGCCGTTGCCGATGTTGCCGCGGTTCGCCGATCCGATGAATACCAAGCCCGCGTTCTCACCGTAGCCCTGGGCCTGGATCGTTGCGACGAGAGTGCGGTTGATGACTTGGAACGTGCCGAACGAGAGCGAGCCGCCTAGCGACGCCGAGCCGCTATGCCGCCAGCCATTGCTGCCATTGTCGGTCAATGCCAGACAATACGAGCCGTCGCTGTGGTGTGAATGGGAGATGGTGACCGGCCACCGGCCGGTGTAGCCCGCCGCAATGGCGGCGCTCGCCGAGACGACCACGGCCGTAGCGGCAGCGAAGATCGTAATTACTATGCGTTGCGAAAAGCGCATACGCGGTTCTCCTTGTAAAGTTTCAGAAGTGGCGATGCGCATGAGTCTGCGCTAGATTGGTGAAAAAACTCTAAAGGAAGCCGCGCAATCAGCGGTTGAAGTCCGACGGCTTCAAATCTTCCAAAAACTTCTTGAAGCGAGCCATCTCCGTATCGTTGATGGGCTTTTTCTCCGCCGTGGCCTCTTCGAGGACGATCTTGTCCGAAACGAATATTGGCGCCGGCACGCGCAGCGCCAAGGCAATTCCGTCGGAAGGCCGCGCGTCGATCTCTTGGATCTCACCGTTCGTACGCACGATGAGTTTGGCGAAGAACGTGGAGTCCTTGATGTCGTGAATGACGACTTGCTCGAGATTCGCATTGAGCGTGTCGAGGATGTTGCGCATCAAGTCGTGCGAAAGCGGGCGAGGCACCGGCGCGCCTTCCAGTGCGAGCGCAATCGCCGTCGCTTCGAACGGTCCGATGAGGATCGGGAGGTAGTGGGAGCCGTCCATATCCTTGAGGATCACAACCGGGTCGTGGGTCAGGAGGTCGATGCCGAGTTTGTCGACCTTCATTTGGCGCATGTGAAACCTATCCGACATTCCCGGCGGATTTTCTTGCCGGCTGGACGAACCGCCCCGTCCGACCATGCCACTCTCGTGCGGAATCGTGGGCCTGCCCAACGTGGGCAAGACGACGATCTTCAACGCGCTCACGCGTTCGGCGCAAGCGCTTGCGGCGAACTATCCATTTGCGACCATCGAGCCCAACGTTGGAGAGGTTGCCGTGCCCGACTCGCGCCTGCCCGTGCTGGCGCAACTCGTCAACGCGCGGCGCATCGTACCGGCGACCGTTCGCTTTGTCGATATCGCCGGCTTGGCACGCGGCGCGAGCACCGGCGAAGGACTCGGAAACGCGTTTCTTAGCCACATCCGTGAGACCGATGCAATTGCGATGGTGTTGCGATGTTTTGAAAACGACGACGTAACGCACGTGGAAGGAAAGCCCGATCCTGCGCGGGATTGGGAGATCGTCGCAATCGAATTGGCGCTTGCCGACCTGGCTACCATGCGCAAGCGCGTTGCGAAACTGGAACGCGACGTTCGCGCGCAGTCGAACCTTCGGCCGTATCTCGAGGCTGCGCTGCGACTGAGCGATGCGCTGGAGGACGCGCGACCGGCGCGCGCCTTCGATCCCGAGAGTCTCGAAGCGCAGGTTGCACGCGACTCCTTTTTGCTGACCCGCAAACCGATGCTCTACGTAGCCAACGTCGACGAAGCGCAGATCGGACGCGCCGGCGAGCAAGTGCGCGCCGTTGAGGAGATCGCGCGAGTCGAGGGAGGGAAAGCCGTCGTCCTCAGCGGCAAACTCGAAGCCGAGCTCGCCGGCCTTTCCGACGACGAAGCCGCGGAGTTCCGCCGCGAGGTGGGGCTGGAACGGAGCGGTCTCGACGACCTGTCGGAGGCCGGCTACGACCTTTTGGGCCTGATGACGTTCTTGACCGCAGGGGAAAAGGAAGCCCGGGCTTGGCCCATCCCTAAGGGCTCGAAGGCCCCGCGTGCCGCCGGGACCATTCACAGCGATCTCGAGCGCGGCTTTATTCGGGCGGAGGTCGTTTCGTACGAAGACTACGTCCAATACCGAACCATGGAGGCGCTGCGTGGCGCGGGTCGCGTGCGAAGCGAAGGCCGCGAGTACGTCATGCAAGAGGGCGACGTGGTGAATTTCCGCTTTAACGTCTAAAGGGCGAATTATGACGACGGTAACCTCAGCTTCATGACGACCGCTCTACGCGAGACCTCGGTGCGCGACGTCTCGGTCTTCGGCGATGCGATCGCCTATTTTAACGAAGCTGCCGATCTGCTCGAGCTCGACGCCGGAATGCGCCGAATCCTGACGCATCCGTCTCGCCAGATCATCTTCTCGATCCCGTTTCAGCGCGATTCGGGCGAGTTCGAGGTCTACACGGGCTATCGGGTGCAGTACAATTTTGCCCGCGGTCCTGCTAAGGGCGGAATTCGCTTCCATCCGCGCGTCACGCTCGACGAAGTGACCGCACTCGCGTTTTGGATGACGTGGAAATGCGCCGTCGTGGATTTGCCGTTCGGCGGTGGTAAAGGCGGCGTCACGTGCGATCCGACGACGCTTTCGTCCAACGAGTTGGAGCGCATCACCCGCCGGTACGCGGCCGAGCTCGTCGAGGTCGTCGGTCCGGACAAAGACGTTCCGGCGCCCGACGTCAACACGACGCCGCAAGTAATGGCATGGTTCATGGACACGTACTCGATGCACGTTCGTCAGAATATGCCCGGCGTCGTGACCGGAAAGCCGCTGGAGATCGGCGGTTCGCGCGGACGGGTCGAAGCGACGGGTCGCGGCGTCACAATCTGCGCGCTCGATCAGATGGCCGAGATGGAGCTTCGCCCGGACAAGGCCGCGATTGCGGTTCAGGGCTTCGGCAACGTCGGAATGCACGCGGCAAAGCTCTTCGAAGAACGGGGGTGTAAGATCGTCGGCATCTCAGATGTGACGGGCGCGTATTACAATCCCGACGGCATCTACGTCAACGGCGCCATCGAGCACGCGGCCAAGTTCGGAACGCTCGAGGGTTTTAAGGGCGGAGAGAAGATCACCAACGCGGAGCTGTTGGCCAGCGACTGCGACGTGCTCGTTCCGGCGGCTTTGGAAAAGGTATTTACGGCGGAGACTGCATCGAAAGTTAAAGCAAAGCTCATCGTCGAGGGAGCGAACGGGCCGACCACGCCCGAGGGTGACCGCATCTTCCGCGAGCGCGGCATCGTCGTTATTCCCGACATCATGGCGAACGCGGGCGGCGTGACGGTTTCCTATTTTGAGTGGGCGCAAGATCGAATGGGCTATTTTTGGAAGGAAGCCGAGGTCAACGAACGCCTCGAGGATTTCTTGCTGGCCAATCTGCACGCGATTCGCTCCATTGCCAACTCGCGAAAGGCCACGCTGCGTACCGCCGCCTATACGCTCGCGATCGACCGGGTCGTCAAAGCCTCGAAGCTGCGCGGAATCTACGCCTGAACGAATTTAATGAATAGCGGCGCCGGCCGGATACTCCACGCCTTTAAACGTAATGTCGGGATACGTGCTGCCCGGTAAAAATTCGAAGATGTAATACGCGGCCGGGTCGTACAACGCGCCGTTTGGAGCTACGGTAAAGAAGGCCGAGGAGCCGCCCGAAATCGTGCGCGCAGGTTTTCTTGAGCCGCGATGATAGACGTTAATCCCATAGAGCGCGCCACCGACATAGAGATTGCCGCTGGCGTCGCGACCGAGGCCGGCATTAAGATCGGTCGAATCGAGTCCCTGAAGCTTCAGGTCGTGCTCCTTCGCAAGGCCAGGAGCAAACTTGACGACATGCGCCGGCGGGTGGTCGTAGACGAAGAAAGCGGCATAAAGATTGTCGTGGCGGTCGACCGCGAGACCGCCCATAAATGGATCGCCGTGGAGCGAGGTGGGAAAAACCGTGTTGATGGGCGTCGTCCCGCCGGCGGCATATTCGTTGATGACAACCGTTCCGTTCTCGTTTCCACCGACGTAAACGTTGCCTTTTGAATCGGCGGCCACGCTCATCGGCTCGTAGCTCGCTGCCGGAATCGTAAGGTATGGTTGCGACGTACCGGCTTGATAGACCGTCACGCTTGCCGACTCAGGGTGAGAGTAGGAAGAATTGGTGACGTAGAGCGTTCCGTTGCCGTCGACAAAGATGCCTTCGGGTTCGTAAACGCCCGACGTAATCGCGGCTAGCGGCGCAGGGCTCGCGACGTTCGCCGGATAGAGCGTCACCGAGTTGGCTTCAAGGTCGGAGATATAGAGTATCGGTCCCGACGATGTGGCTGGGCGCGTGGCGTGCGCTGCGGACGGTTGCGCCGGCAATTGGCTCAAAGACGGTCCGGGCGACGAGCATGCCGCGAGCGCCGCAGCGGGCAAAATGATGCGCCAATAGTTACCCATAATAGTCCAGCCTAGCAGCGGCTGATGAAGAAAGCATGAAGTGCGTTCAGCTTTTCGTGCGGCCCACCAGACGAGCGATCTGGGCTACGGCTTGGGCGTATGCGATTAAACGCTCGGAAATGAATCGCTCGGCACGATCGCTCGCGTCTGCGTTTGCGCGCTCGAGTTGCGCAGTGAGTGTGGTGAGCCGCTCGTCGCATCGCGCGCGTCGAGATTCGCGTAGCGCCGAGGCAAGCTCAGACATTGCTGCGTCGAGCGCATCGGCAAACGGTTGAAGCGCCGCGGGCGGCGCCCGACGTTCGGTTTCGAAAGCCGTCTCCAAAGCAAGACTCGCGAGCGCAAACCGCTGGGATGCAGCAAGAATGCGCAGCGCGCGGCCGGCGCCGATCGTATGATGGCCGTGCGGCTCGCGCCGCGTGCGGTCGATCGACGCCTCTACTGTCGTACGAATCCTCCACAAGTCGTTGCGCGCGCCTTCGATCTGAGCGTGAAGATCGTCTTGGGGCCTTGCATACTGTAAGAGCAGAAGATGAGCGAACCGCCGCTGCGCATCAAGCAAGTCGGCCAGGAGCGCGCGCGTTCGCTTTCGTTCCCACGACGGCAGCGCGAGATACCCAAGCATTGCGAGCGCGCCGCCGGCGAGCGTATCGGCCAACCGCATTTCGATCGTCGTGGTTCCGGGAAGCCCCCGCATGCCGAGAACGATGACGACGAATGAGGTGATCGCCACCGTGAAGAGCGCGTAGTTGGGATTGAAGGTGAGATAGGCGGCCGCGGACGTCACGACGATGCCGGCGGTCTCCCAAAAGACGTGACCACGCAACGGCGCGGCGACGAACGTCGCGACGACCGCGCCCACCAGCGTGCCCGCGATGCGTCCGAATCCGCGCACGAACGTGGTTTGAAAATCGGGCTTGAGAACCAGCGCCGCGGTCATCGGAATCCAATAGCCGCGGTCGGCTTGAAAATGACGTCCGATGGCCATGGCGACGCCGAGTACCACCGCGAATCGAAATGCATCGCGGCCGAACCACACGATGCGATTCTGCACGTAAGGCGCGGGACGGGGTTTCGAAAGAAGCCCGAAGCTGGGAACCCGCCCGGTCGCGAGCATTGCCGCGGCCTCGAGTGCATCGCGAACTTCAACCGGTAAGTCCGCGCCGGTCGAAGCGGTCTGTTGCTCGCCGGCGAGCAGCCCCGCAACGTCGGCCAGCGGCTCGGCCACCGCCGCAGCAAGTTTTACGCCTTCGCCGCGGGTCGCCGCAGCCGCGCCGAGCCGCCGTCGAATGATCTCCGAATCTTCCAGCAATCGGCGGAACCGTGCGATCTCGCCGGCAGACGAAAACGGCTGCGGGTCGGCCAATATTTGGCGTGCACTTGCGAGCGGCGTGATCGGTGGCAGTCCGGGCGTGCCGCGACCGATCGATGCGGCGTACGCTGCGAGGTTGCGGTACACTTCCGCCAGCGCGGTCCGCTCGGCCGCACGTCGCGAAAGCGGCCACGCGGCGAGAATGAGCGTTGCTTGAATGAGTCCGCCGGCGAAGACGAGCGCCGAGTCTTGGCCGGCCGCCGCCGGCGTGAGCGGCTGGCTCGAAAAAAGAATGAACGCGACGAAGGAGTTAAGCGCGACGGTCGATGCGACGGCGTTTATCTGCCCGAGCGTGCCGACGGCATATCCCGCTGCGAACGTCGCTGCAACGAGCGCGGGGGTGGAATGCGCGGCGACCGCGCCGACGAAACTCGTGAGCGCCATGCCTGACGCGGCGATGAGCACCGCCGCCAGCCGCGTGCGATAAACGCCCTGCAGCGAGGTGAATCCCGTAATGAACGCGCCGATTGCAGCGGGGACGCCCAAAGCGGGGCGGCCAAGAGCCGCCGCTGCCAAGAGCGGTATCGCGACGCCGGCGGTGCAGCGGAGCGCATATCCCGGCTCGATGGCCGAGCGATCGAACGCGAGAACGGTCGCTCCGATCTCGCGTAACCACGTTAACGCCGGCGGGTATTCGCCGGCGGCGGCGTCATCAGTGCGCCGCGTATGGGTCCGGGAAGCAGTACTTGCTGTTGCTGCAGCGGGTTCCGTTGTATGCGGCGGCGAGGTCTACTTGCGGAATGTTCGTTCCGTACGCTTTATTGATCGTGGCGATAAATGCGTAGGCGATGAGCGCGTAGCCGCTGTTCGATGGATGAATTCCGTCGAAGCTTAGGATTCCACCAAGAAGCGAGGCGGCCGAACCTTGGGTTTGATAGATATAGCCCAACGTGCAGCAGAGCGGCGGATTGATCGATGACGCGAGCTGGAAGTACGGATTACTCGAATTCCCGCTTGCCAGTCCGTGGAAAATCGAGGCAACGTCTACCAGGGGAACGCGTTCAGCGGTCGCCGCATCGTCGATGCCTTGATTGATCGCGTTGTTGAGTTGTTGGACTTTCGCTGCGAACTGCGGCGTGATGTAGTTAGCTCCGAGTCCGCTGCCTTTCACCGGCTTACAATGCGGCGCCGGCTTAGCGCAGTCTAAATTAGGCGGCTGGCCATATATGGAGAAGTAATTAATAATAAGAACCGTCCCAGGCAACGTCAGATATCCGCACGGCTTATCCACAGACGTCGGGACGCAGCCGCCCGGTGTGTCCAGCCCATATTGCTTTGCAATCTCGGATATGAACGAACCAAAGCCAATGCTGAGATTCATAAGACAATAGGCGTAGCTCTGCGTCTTGCACTGTACGTGCGGACGATCCGGAACCGTTACGCGCTGAAAGTAGCCCGTCTCGAGAATTGCCGGAAGGTTTGCTACAACTACCTTGGCGCCGGCGCTCTTGAGGATTGAAATCGTCTTGCGAATGTCGCCTTCGGACTGGCTCGCGTTGCGGTTGCCGCCGAGGAAACGCCCGCCGCTGCCCATATACTTTAGGACGTCGTTCGCGCCGAGCCAGACCGTTGCCAGCGTCGGATGCACCGACGCGGCGGCATTGACGTCGGTTAGGTGAATCATATTGCTAAAGTTGCGTAAGACCGGCCAAAACGTGCCGCTCTCCTCGTTCACGACGTCGCTCAAAAGGCCGGGAATACCAGGCAGCGGGCTGCACGTGTCGGTCTGCGGCTGGTGAATGGTGATGGCTTCGTGCTGCGTCAAGCCGGGGATGCCGAAGTCGCGAATCGTCGTAGAATTGGCGTTCATTCGCACGCGCGCCGATGAGCGCAATCCGAATCCGGCTTGATTGAAGCCATGATCGAAGGTACACGCGTTTGTCTTGAACTGGCCGAACGGCTGTGCGAGCGGAGGCCCCGCCGGCACGATTTGGTTGTCGAGACCTGGCGCGGCGATCAACGGTAACGGACTCTTCGCCGGGTCGTACATGGTGGCGATCGCGGCGTCCAAATTCGATCCCGATGCCTGCTCGACCAAAAGAGCCCACCAGCCATTCTCCTGACCTGGCCGAACGTATCTGCTTCCCTTCAGCGGATTTCGGAATCCGGTCGCCCCGAAGAGGCCGTCCGCTTGATATCCCGCGGTCAGACTATCGCCGACGCCGACGATGCGCGAGAGAATCGACTGCGGCGCAGGGCGCGTGCCGTTCGGAGGCGGTACGACGTTCGTACCGGCAGAACCCCCGCCGCCGCAAGCAGCGAGCGCACCCAGCGTCAGCAGCGCGATAGGTTTTCGTAGCATCGAGAGTTTCATGCTTTGCCTCTATAGATTCTATAACGGGAACACGTTCGGCGAGCCGACGCCGAACTGAAGTTGAAGCTGAGTGGCGCGCAGGCCGCCGATTGCGAGTCCGCACGCATTGGTGAGTGCTTGTTGCACCGTCAAGCATTTGATTCCGACGACGCCGTCGGGCCCGAGATTGGTGGGGCCGCCGCTGTTCAGAACGGCTTGTACGAAGGCGTATTTGGTCAGGCGCTGGGAGATACCCAAAAAGTATGCGATGAGATGCTCGGGATACGGATCCGTCGGCAGATAATCGCGCGCGCTCTGCGGCTCGAAGAAGAGCGTCGTGCCATTGATCGGCGTGTATTCGAGATAGAGCACTTGCGGCAGCTGCATTGAGTTGCCGACGTTCGCACCTGCGGTGTGTACGAGCCACTGCGGCGCAATGGTGAACGTGCCGAACATCTTCGGCGTTTTCAAGAACGGCAGCGTGATCGCGACCGCATAATACTGCGCCGTGCGTACGGGAATGTTCTCGACCGGGCCGTCGGGCAAGTTATACGTAAACGGCACGACGTCGTTGTTGTTCGGCGAGAAACCGATTTGGCCGCCGCGCGCCACGTAGGTCGGCGAGACCACGATCGGAATCGCTCCGGGGCCGGGAATCTTATCCGACTTCAGCAGAATCATTTTCTGCAGCATGAAGACGCCGAACGTATCTTTCGTGCGAACGTTGATGTTGCGCCCCGCGCCGGGCCCGCATTTGTTGCCGCCGCTCAGGTCGGCGCAGCCGACGGGGTTTTGGAAGCCGGCGAGATATACCGGCGGCGTTCCGCTGTTGAAGCCGTACGGCCAATGCTGAAGCTGAAACATGCTTGCGACGAGTTTGGTCGACCAGTTGAACTTGTAACCGAGCAACGCGTCCATGCCGCCCATAAGCCAGCCTTGTTTGCCGTAGGTGCCGATATCGCCGTATGGCGTCGCCATCGAAACATCCACCATATAGCTGAATCGATCGCCCGGCAACTGCATCGTCTCTTGGATCGGTGGCTGGCCCTCCGGCGGCACTTGCGCGAGCGGACCGTTCGACTTTTGCGGCTTCGGTTGGCTCATGATGGCTTTGATCGTATCGTTCGCGCTCGGAACGATCGTTTTTTGAAAAACGTCGCCGGTTCCATCATCGGCGCTTGCCGGTAGCGCGAATGCTGCAATTGCAAACGCAGCAACTGCACTGGAAACGCGCTGAATTACGTATTTATTCATGCAACTGCCCGAGTTGCCGCCTATCTAGCGCAAATCCTTTTCTGCGAAAAGCGCTATAGGCTGCAAGCGGGGACTCTGACGCGAGTGCCATTCACAGGATGTGATAATTGTCATTAACAGGTGGCACGAGCGCAGTGTAGCAGGAGCGAGCAGGAGGCGAGCGACGAGCGACCCGCGGCAGCCTATAGCGTTATTCGCAGAAAAACTACACACCTAACGGGGCGGACGGCTTCTCTATCGCGACTTCGCCGCGCGTGTGTCCGTCGCCGCGGGCTCTTCCGCCCTGCGGCTCGAGGGACTTAATGATGACGTAGAGCACCGGCGTGATGCCGAGATTCAATACCGTCGACATCAGCATTCCGCCGAAAACGACGGTTCCCAACGAATGGCGCGCCGCTTCGCCGGCGCCCGACGCGAAGACCAGCGGCAGCACCGCGATGACGAAAGCGATTGAGGTCATCAAAATCGGACGCAGGCGCGTTTGCGCCGCGCGCAGCGCCGCTTGCACGATGCTCGCACCCGCTCGAAGCTGCTGATTTGCAAACTCCACGATCAAAATAGCGCTCTTACTCGCCAATCCGATCAGCATGACGTAGCCGACTTGGGCGTAGACGTCTTGCGAGAGCGTCGGATCGAAGAGGAAGGGTATCGGAAAATGACGGAGGTTGATGAAAAGGAGTGCGCCGAGCAATGCCGTCGGCACGGCGAGCAAGACGATGAGCGGATCGATGTAGCTCTCGTACTGCGCCGAGAGCACCAGAAAGACGAAGACGAGCGCCAGCAAGAAAATTTCGATCGTGAGCGGTCCCGCCGCGATTTGATCGAGCTGCAACCCCGTCCATTCGAAGTTGACGCCGCGCGGCATGACCTTTGCCGCGATTTGCTGCATGGCTTGGATTGCCGTGCCCGTGCTGACGCCCGGCGCGTTGCTGCCGCTCAACTCGATGTTTCGGTACAAATTGTAGTGCGAGATGATCGGCGGACCCAAAACTTGCTTGATCGACATCAGGGACGAAAGTGGAGTCATCACGCCGCCGATCGAATTGGTCGCGCTCGTTGCGGCGCCGGGCTCGGGCGTCGCGATGACGCTCGGCAACACGGACGTGCCCGGAGCCGAACTCGAGCGCACGTACAAGTTGCCGAGAGAGGAAACGCTGTTGCGGTACGGCGCGTCCGCCTGCACGATGACCTGCCACGACCGGTTCAGGTACGTGAAGTTGTTGACGTAGAGCGAACCGAGGTTGACCTCCATCGTCTTGAAGATGTCGTCGAGCGAGACGCCGATCGACTTGGCTTTGTTACGGTCGATGTCGGATTCGATCTGCGGCGAGTTGATGCGGAACTGCGTGAAGACGTTCTGCAGGCGCGGGTCTTTTGCCGCAGCTCCCATCATGAAGTATGCGGTATTCATCAGCGTGTTGAGGCCGACGTTGCCGCGATCTTCGAGCTCGAACTGAAAACCGCCGAAGTTACCGACGCCGCTGATGGCGGGCGGATTGAACGCAAAGATCTGGGCCTTCGGGATCGATGAATAAAACGCGTAGTTGAGCCGCTGTTCGACGGCAAAAGCGTTATGCGCTTGACAAGCGCTGGGATGCGCGAACAGAAAGATGAACTGGCACCAAGCCGGCGACTTGCGCTCGCCCCACGGCGTTAGCAGCGCGAACATGATGCCGCGGTTCGGCGAGGAGCCGGAAAAACTGAATCCACCCACGTCGAACAAGTGCCTGACTTCGGGCTGCGCGCGGATAATATCGGCGGCCTGTTTCGCGATGGCGCGCTCGCCTTGCAACGACGTTCCCTCGGGAGCTTGGACGAGCGTAATGAAGTAGCCGAGATCCTCGTCGGGCAAGAAGCCCTGGGGCGTCTTGCTAACCAAGAAGAGCGTGACTAATAAAGCGCCGCCGAAGACGATTGCCACGAGCCATCGCCGCCGGAATAGCGTCGGCAGCACGCGACCGTACCAGTCGCGGAATCGTTTGAATCCGGTGTTGAAGGCCCGGAAGAATGCCACGCGCGATTCGTATTCGCCCGTGAGGAGGCGTGCCGAAAGCACCGGCGCGAGCGTCAACGCCATAAAGAGCGAGATCGTAATCGAGGCCGCGATCGTAAGCGCGAACTGTTTGTAGATCTGCCCGGTCGTTCCCGGCAAGAATCCGACGGGAATGAAAACCGCAAGCAGCACGAGCGATGAGGCGACGACGGCGCTCTGGATTTCGCGCATCGCTTCGGCGGCGCTGGCAACGCCGCTCTGCCTGCCTTTGTTGAGATCCATGTGGCGGGCGATGTTTTCGATGACGACGATCGCGTCGTCGACGACCAATCCGGTGGCGAGCGTTAAGCCGAAGAGCGTGATCGTATTGATCGTGAACCCGAAGAGCTGCATGATGAAGAACGTGCCGATCAACGAGACGGGAATCGTTGCCGCGGGAATCAGCGTGGACTTCGGGTGCTGGAGGAAGAGGAAGATGACACCAATGACGAGCGCGATCGAGAGCAGCAGCGTGAGGATGACTTCCTTGATCGACTCGTTCACGTAGGTCGTTACGTCGAAAGCGATGTCCCAATGCATTCCGGCCGGGAATTGGGTCGCAAGCTGACCCATGGCGGCGGTGACGCGCCGCGACACGTCGAGCGCGTTGGCGCTGGGGTACTGCAGTACTCCGAGGCCGACGACCTTCGAGCTGCCGTCGAACCGCAGATCGGTCGTGTAGCTCTGTGCGCCAAGCTCGATCCGCGCGACGTCCGCGAGCCGCACATACCCGCCGTTGGGATTCGCTCGCAAAATGATGTTGGCGAACTGCGACGGGTCGGAGAGCTGCGTGACCGCGTTGACAGTGTAGGTGTATGGCTGGTTCTTGGGAGCGGGCGGCGAGCCGATGCTGCCGGCCGCGATCGCCGCATTCTGTTCTTGCAACGCGCCGATGACGTCGTTTGCGTCCAAACCCTGTTGCTGAAGCTTGACGGGATTGAGCCAGATGCGCATCGCGTACTGGCGCTGGCCAAAGATAATGACTTGCGATACGCCCGGCACGCGCGTCAGGTCGTTGGTGATGTTGAGCTGCGCGTAGTTGCTCATCGTGAGCGTATCGAGGCTCTTGTCGGTCGACGTAAGCGCGATGCCCATCACGAACGCGCCGGAGTTCTTGGCAACCTGGATGCCGAGCTGCTGAACCGTCGCGGGAAGCAAGCCAAGCGAGGATTGCACGGCGTTCTGCACGTCCGCTGCGGCGATGTCGAGGTTGACCCCGAGGTTAAACGTGCAGGTGATCGTCGAGACGCCCTGGGCGCTCGTTGAACTGAGATAGCGCAGCCCTTGCACCGTGTTGACCGCTTGCTCGAGCGGCGTCGTGACCTGCGCTTCAACCGCCTGAGGGCTGGCGCCGGTGTACGTCGCGGTGACCGTGACGACCGGCGGCGCGATCTGCGGGTACTGCGAGATCGGCAGTGCCGGGATCACGACCAAACCGGCAATGAGAATCAGGACGGAGGCGACCGTCGCCAGGACGGGGCGGTTGAGAAAGGCCTTGGTCACGTCAGGCTTACCAACCTAATGAAAGGTTCTGCAGTTGCGCGTCCGGACGGGTTTGATGGATTTTTTAGAAGGCTTGCTCCGCATGATAGGAGCTGCGGGAGAGCGGGCTTGAGACGACTTGATGAAACCCCCTACGTCTCGCGAGCTCACCGAGCCGGTCGAATTGCCGAGGCGAAACGAACTCGACGACCGGCAAATGCTTCTTGCTCGGCTGCAGGTACTGGCCCATGGTGAAGATGTCTACGCCCGCCGCGCGTGCATCGTCCATTGCCGTTTCGATCTCGGCCTCCGTTTCGCCGAGACCGAGCATTAACGACGTCTTCGTGTAGCGCTCCGGCGCCCGCCGCTTCGCATGCGCGAGCACCGAGAGCGATTGATCGTAGGCCGCGCGCTTGTCACGCACGGAGGGAGTCAAGCGCCGCACCGTCTCCAAGTTATGCGCGAAGACGTCGGGCTTCGCGTCCAGCACGATGTCCACCGCGCGCAAATCGCCGCGATAGTCGCCGCTGAGAATCTCGACGCGCGCGCCGGGGACGCGCTCGTGGATGGCGCGCACGGTGTTGGCGAAGATCAGCGCGCCGCCGTCGGGCAGGTCGTCGCGATCGACGGCAGTGACTACCAGATAACGCCAACCCAAGTCGCGGACGGCTTCGGAGACGCGCAACGGCTCGAGCCAGTCGATCTTGCCGCGCGGATTCCCCGTCTTGACGTTGCAGAAGCGGCAGCCGCGCGTGCACTCGTCGCCGAGGATCATGATCGTTGCGGTGCCGGCGCCCCAGCACTCGGCCACGTTCGGGCACGCGGCCTCTTTGCAGACCGTATGCAGGGAGAGCGCGTTCACCTTAGCCTTGACGCGCTCGTACTCGTCGCCGATCGGCAGCGACACCCGCAGCCAATCGGGCTTCCTCTTTACTAAATCAACCGTGAGCGCCACTCTACGCCTCGACCGGCTGCACGAACTCGACGGCGAACGTGCGGGCGAGCTCTTCGAGCAGGACTTCTTTGGCGGCGTCGATCTCAATCGTGCGCCCCGTTTCGGCGCAAAGCGACGTGATGCCGCGATCGCGCAGCCCGCACGGGACGATGAGGCGATCGTAATCGAGCTGCATGGAAACGTTGAGTGCGATGCCGTGTAGCGAAACCATCCGCTGCACCGCAAGGCCGATCGCGCAGATTTGGTTGCGGCCCACCCAGACGCCGGCGTGCCCGCTCCAGCGCTCGGCGCGTATCCCGAAGCGCGTGCAGAGATTGATGACCGCCGCCTCGAGCGAGCGTACGAGCGGAACCACTTCGCGAAACCGTTCGAGCCTGCGGATCGGATAGACCACGAGTTGGCCCGGTCCGTGGTACGTCACGTCGCCGCCCCGCTCGATTTGGACGACGTCTATGCCGCGCCGTGAAAGCTCGCCGGCGGAGAAAAAGACGTTCTCTCGCTTGGCTTGCCGTCCAAGCGTGATCACCGGAGGATGTTCGACGACGATCCACGTGTCCGGTGCGCTTCCGTCGCGTACCGCTTCGTGGAGCCGATGCTGGATATTCCAGACTTCGCGATACGGTCGTACGCCGAGATCGAGAAGTCGCGCGTGACTGGCCATGCTGCCCGCTATGCGGTCACCGGCGTCTTCGGCTTGGGGTTGATGATGTGAATCGCCTTTCCGTGCGCGGCCTCGGCCGCATCCATGATTCCTTCCGTCAGCGTCGGATGGGGATGAACGGAGAGACCGATATCTTCCAAAGTTGCACCCATCTCTAACGCGATCACGCCTTCACCAATCAGCGACTCGGCCTGCGGGGCGACAACGTGCATGCCGAGCAGCAGATCGCTCTTTGCATCGCCGACCAGCTTGATGACGCCTTCGCTTTCGTTCATCGTGCGCGCGCGGCCGCTCGCCGCCAACGGGAATTTGCCGATGCGCACCTCGTAACCGGCGGCTTTCGCCTCTTCCTCGGAGAGCCCGACCGTGGCGACTTCCGGATCGGTGTAAATGCAGTTTGGTACCGCGACCGGATCGAACGCCGCTGATCGATCGCCGTTGATGACTTCCGCCGCTACGACGCCCTGTTTCATCGCACGGTGGGCGAGCAACGGTGCGCCCGTGACGTCGCCGATCGCAAAAATATTCGCGACCTTGGTGCGTTGCTGCGGGTCGGCGGCGACGAACCCGCGCTCGTCGGGCTCAAGACCGGCCGCTTTTAAGTTGAGATTATCGGTAACCGGGCGCCGTCCGACCGCAACGAGAACCATGTCGAACTCGCGCGTCTCGTCTTTTCCACCCGTACCCTCCCCATTGATGGTGGCGCGCACGGTTGACCCTTTCTTCTCGAGGGCACCGACTTTGGTGTTGAGCATGATCTCGATGCCCTGCTTTTTCAGAATGCGCCCGAGCGTCTTGCCGACTTCGAGATCCGTGCCGGTGAGAATCTGCGGCATCATTTCGACGACCAGCACGTCGGCGCCGAGACGGCGATAGACCGTCGCGAATTCGAGACCGATAACGCCGCCGCCGATGACGAGCATGTGTTTGGGAATTCGCGCAAGACGAACCGCATCGTCTGAGTTGACGATCGTCTCGCCGTCGCGCGGCCATGCTTTGACGTCGACGGGTGCGGAACCGGTTGCGATGATGACGTTGGCCGCGGCGATGCGTTCCTTGCCGGCATCCGTCTTGATCTCGATTTCGGTTGGCGACACGAACGACGCCTCGCCGCGTATGAATTCCACGCCGTTGGCTTTGAAGAGCGTCTTCACGCCGCCGACGTTGGCATTGACGACGTCGGTCTTGAACTTTGCGACCGCTTCGCGCTCGACTTCGGCTTTTGGGACTTTCAGTCCGAGGGCTGCGGCACGGTCGATATGCCGGATCACTTCGCCGACGTGCAAGAGCGCTTTGGTCGGGATGCAGCCCCAGTTGAGGCAGACGCCGCCGACCTCGTCGCGATCGATGCAGACGACCTTTTTGCCGAGCTGTCCCAGCCGAATTGCAACGTGGTACCCGCCCGGACCGGCGCCGATGACCGCCGCGTCAACCTGCCGTACTGTCGAAGTGCTCATGCCGCTCGTTTCGCACCGGGCAAGAGCGTTCCCCAGCAGGGCAGCGAAATGGCATCATCCGGTGGCCAGGATTGGATGGGCTGGAGTACTGCCGGAGCTCGATCGCGACTCGATCGTTCCGCTCTATCGCCAGATTTACGAACATCTGCGCGAGGCGATCTTGGCCGGGACCCTGCCCGAGTCAACGCGGCTGCCGCCGGAACGTACCCTCGCCGAGCGTCTGGACGTCAATCGCAGCACGATCGTCCATGCGTATCGCGAGCTGGTTCACGACGGCTTGATCGAGCAGCGCGTCGGCTCGGGATCGCGCGTGGTTCCGCAGCTGCGCGGCGGCCAACCCGAGCGCGCGGCCGGCATTCCGTGGTGGGTGACTCTGCCGCCGTGGCGCGTCGGCGAATTCCCCAACGTGCTCGGCGAGCTCGCCGCCAAGCATGAATCCGGACGCATCTCGTTCGTCCAAGGCGTCGCACCCGACGAACCGTCGCCGCTCGGTGAGCTCGCAAAGTCGTTCGGCACCGTTGCGCGCGATCCGCGGTTCGTGCTCTCCTATGGCGACTCCGAAGGCTACGAACCGCTGCGCGATGCCGTCGCGCAGCGGATGCGCGTACGCGGTGCGGCATCGATGACGCCGGCAAACATCATCGTGCTGACGGGTTCGACGCAAGGTATCGCGATCGTCGCCCAGAGTTTGGCTGAGGCCGGCGACGAGATCATCGTTGAATCGCCATCGTATCCCGGCGCCCTGCAGGTCTTTCAAATCAACGGACTGCGCGCGATCTCGGTGCCCGTCGACGACGACGGCATGCGCGTGGACCACGTCGAGGCGGTTCTGCGTACGCGGCGACCGCGCTTCATTTACACGATGCCGTCACTGCACAATCCAACGAATGCAACGATGAACGCCGATCGGCGCGAACGGTTGGCGACGATCGCGCGGCGCGCCGGCGTTCCGATCGTCGAAGACGATCCGTACGGCCCGCTGGCGTCAAACGGGCCGCCGTTGGTCGCATTGGCACCCGATCACGTGGTTTACATTTCGACCTTCTCCAAGACGATCGCGCCGAGCTTGCGCGTCGGCTGGCTGGCCGCACCGCGAACGATTCTCGAACGGCTGTTGCTGCGCAAACAAGCTTACGACATGGCGACGAGTCTCTACGTGCAGGCGGCAATCGCCGATTATCTCGAGCGCGGTTACGATGCGCACGTCGATCAGCTCCGAAGCGAGCTGCTCGAGCGACGCGAAATTGCCGACCGCGCCATCGCGAAGCACTGGCCGTCGGGGTTGCGCGTCAGCAAGCCTTCCGGCGGATTCTATCTCTGGACGTCCACGCCGCGCGAAGTACGCGCGCGCGCGCTCCTCGACGCGTCGGAACGTCTTGGCGCCTCATTTCTCTTCGGCGAACCGTTCTTTG
>JAMXLK010000103.1 GCA_024281075.1 Vulcanimicrobiia bacterium | reverse complement strand
GTCCCACAAAGGGGTCCTTCGACTCCACTCGCTACGCTCGTTTCGCTCAGGATGACACTCAAAGATTTCATTTTTGCCTGCGCGACAGCGCAGTCCTGAGCGAGCGAAGCGAGTCGAAGGGGCAGTGTAGCAGGAGCGCCGCCGGATGCGGCGCGACGAGCGACCCGCTGGGGACTGCATGGTGCCGATGCTCCTAGGCGTTTGAAGCTCCCTCACGAAGCCTCAGGCGCATGAAAGATATTGATTCAAAGGCCGTTGTCATCGGCATGGCGCGCACGCCGTTCGGGCGGCTCGGGGGAGCGCTCGCTCCGCTGACGGCGACGACGCTCGGCGCCGTCGCAGTCGCCGGGGCGATTGAACGGTCGAAAATCGATCCGACCGAAATCGAGCACGTGATCATGGGTGAGGTTCTGCAGGCCGGGGTTGGTCAGAATCCGGCGCGGCAAGTCGTCTTTAAGTCGGGGCTCGCGAAGACCGTTACCGCAGAAACGGTCAATAAAGTTTGCGCGTCGGGACTGTTGGCGATTCTCGGTGCGATGCGTTCCATCAACGCGGGCGCGAACTCCGTCGTCGCTGCCGGCGGAATGGAGTCGATGTCCAACGCGCCGTATCTGTTGAAGGATGCGCGCTCGGGCTATCGCTTTGGAGACGGCGCTCTGATCGATGCGATGATCTACGACGGGCTCTGGGATCAGTATTTTCCGATGACGATGGCGGCGCAGGGAAGCAAAGTGGCGTCGGAACTCGGCTTGACGCGCGAAGAGCAGGACAGGTTTGCGTACGAGAGCCATCGCCGCGCCGGTGAGGCGCATGCGAAGGGACATTTTTCGGACGAAATCGTTCCGGTGCGCGTCGCAAATAAAGCGAAGGATAAAGTCGTCGTCGAGCAGCTTCCGAAGCAAGGACGCGTGCGCGTACCGGCCGCAGTCGGCGCGAGTAACGGCGTCTGGGAGCACGAGCCGTCGGCGGAGTTTACGCTGGACTACGCGCGGTACGCACCGTTCGTCACCGGCGATGCGCCGAATACGCTCGTAGATCGCGACGAAGCGGTGCGCGCCGACGCAAGCCTGGAGGCGATGGCGAAGCTGCGTCCGCTCGAAAAGAACGGCACGGTGACCGCCGGCAACGCCCCGGGCGTGAATGACGGCGCCGCTGCAATGATCGTTGCCGATGCGTCGTACGCCGCCGAACGTGGTTACGAGCCGCTTGCGACCATCGTGGATCACGCAACGGTAGCATGGGACTCGCCGTACATTGCGTTGACGCCCGCGATGGCGGCACGCAAGCTGCTCGATCGCACGGGACTGCAGAACGGCGACATCGCAGTATGGGAGATCAACGAAGCATTCGCGGCCGTTGCTATGACCGCGGCGCGGCGCCTCGGGATTGAAGACGGACTCATCAACGCGTGGGGCGGAGCCGTTGCGATGGGCCATCCGATCGGCGCGTCGGGCGCGCGCATAACCGCAACGGTGATCAATCAGCTGCGCAAGCGCGGCGGCGGCCTCGGCATTGCGGCGATTTGCTCCGGCGGCGGCCAAGGCGACGCGCTTCTGATTCGCGTGGACTAGAGCTCTGCTCGCGCAAAGCAGGGCTCAGTTCGAGTTAAGCGACGAGCAGCGCGCGATTGGTGCGCTCGCGGCGGAAATCGCGCAGCGTGCGATTGCGCCGAACGTCGCGCAGTGGGATCGCGAGCACGTTTTTCCGCGCGAGCTCTATCGGACGCTGACCGAAGCCGGGATTATGGGGATTCTCGTCCCGGAAGAGTATGGCGGCGCGGAAGCTGACTATCTATCGTACGCGCTCGCGATTGAAGAGCTCGCGCGCGTCGACGCCGGGACGGCCGTCACCGTTTCGGTGCATTCGATGATCTGTTCGGCAATTCTGCGGCTCGGCACGTCCGAGCAAAAAGAGCGATGGCTGCCGCAACTTGCCGCGAGCGATATGATCGCAGGGTTTGCGCTAACCGAATCGGATGCCGGTTCCGATGCCGCTGCCTTGCGCGCGACGGCCAAGCGCAGGAACGGCGGTTACGTCGTCAACGGGCGCAAACAGTGGTGCACGAGCGGTAGCTACGCGGGCGTCATCATGGGTATGTTTCGCACCGGAGATGCGGGGTCGCGCGGGGTCAGCGCCTTTTTGATCGAGCCGAATCTTCCCGGCATCAGCGTCGAGCGCGTGACCGAGAAGCTCGGTATCCATACCAGCAATACCTGCGATCTTGCATTCGACGGCGTCCAGATCGGCGCCGACGCATTGCTCGGCGAAGAAGGCGCGGGGTTCGGTAACGCGATGAAAGCCTTGACGGCCGGACGCATCGGCATCGCAGCGCAATCGATCGGAATTCTCGCCGCGTGTTTGGACGAGTCGGTGAAATTCGCGAAGGAGCGCACCGCATTTGGTAAGCCGATCGGCGCGTTCGAGGGCGTCTCATTCAAAATCGCGCAGATGGCGATGGACCTCGACGCCGCGCGGCTGCTCAACTATCGTGCCGCGGCGTTGGCCGATGCCGGTCAAGATTTCGGTCTCGCGGCGAGCAAGGCGAAGCTGTTCGCTTCGACGGCTGCGCGAAAGCACGCCGCCGAAGCGTTGCAAATTCACGGCGGTTACGGTTATACGACGGAGTTTGCCGTCGAGCGGCACTACCGCGACGCAAAGATAACCGAGATTTACGAAGGCACGTCCGAGATCCAACAAGTGATCATCGCGCGTTCGCTGCTCGGCCGCTTGGACTAACGGTGGAAAAGAACAGTTAGAATCGTCGTCATCCATGTCCCGACGATGAGGCCGGTTTGCCACATAAAGCGCTGATCGACGTGCGTCCGCAACGTGTCCACCGACGATTCTATCCCAGCCAGCCGGCCATCAATCCCATTGAGCCGATCCCGGATCTGTTCGTATGCGCCTTCAAGGCGGCCGATGCGCTCTTCCATGGTGCTGCTCATTCGTATTCTATCACGGCCTGCGACTTAACTAGCAAGGGGCCGCGCAGCGTCGTACGCGAACCATCCGAGCCGCGATGAATCTTCTCGAGTTTCAAGGCAAGGAGCTCTTCAAGCGCGCGGGAATTCCGGTTCCGCGCAGTCAGCATGCGCTTACGCCGCACGACGTTGCCGCGTTTCTCGAAGCTCAGCCGGGCGAATGGGTCGTGAAAGCGCAAGTGCTCATGGGCGGACGAGGCAAAGCCGGCAAAATCAAGATGGCTGAGGGTGCCGCGCACGGACGCAGCGTGGCCGAGGAAATCATGGCGTCGCCGATGCCGCCCAATCGCCAAAACCCGAGCGGCGAGCCGATCAAGTCGTTGCTCGTCGAAGAGCGACTCGAAATCGATAAGGAAGCGTACTGCGCGATCGCCATCGACCGCGCCGCGCGAAGGCCGGTCTTTATCGTCAGCCGCTTCGGCGGCATGGATATCGAAGACGTCGCCGAACACCATCCCGAATCGATCGTCAAGTTTTTCGTCGATACGACGATTGGGTACTCGCCGTACATCGGACGGGAACTTGCCTTTCGAGCGGGGCTCGATCCGGGTTATCGCAAGACGTTTCCGGCAATCGCCGGTGGACTCTACGATCTGTTCTTTCGCTACGGCGCCAAGCTCGTGGAAATAAATCCGCTCGCGCTGACCGCCGACGGTCGCGTGATCGCCTCCGACGCAAAAGTCGAGCTCGACGACGACGCACTCTTTCGCCATTCGGAATTCGAGGCGTGGCGCAGCGCCCTGCCGCTCGATGAAGACGAGCTGCTCGCGGCCGGCGCGGGCGTCGGCATTCGCAACTTTCGGCGTTTTCCGGGCACGGTCGGTACGATGGCAAACGGTGCCGGCCTCGCGATGGCGACGATGGATGCGGTTGCAAATGCGGGTGGTGCGGTCGCAGACTTTCTCGACGTGGGCGGCGGCGCGAACGCGCAACGCGTCCGGAATTGTTACGAGCTCGTCGTCAATAACACCGGAGCGAAAGTCTTCTTCATCAACATCTTCGGCGGGATCACGCGCGGCGACGAAGTCGCGCGCGGAATCGTCGACGCCATGCAGCAGACGGCGTCGCGCAAGATTCCGCTCGTCATCAGGCTTACCGGCACGAACGAAGAAGAGGGGCGCCGCATCTTACGCGAGGCGGCGATGACACCCGTGGAAACGATGGACGAGGGCGCGCGCGAAGCCGTGCGACTTTCGCGCGAGGCGTAACGACGATGTCCATTTTCATCGACAAGAACAGCAAAGTGATCGTGCAAGGCATCACCGGCGCCGAAGGCTCGTATCATACCGACCGGATGCACCGGTACGGCACGAATCTCGTCGGCGGCGTCACGCCCGGCAAGGGCGGTCAGCGAACGCCGCAGGGGTTACCCGTCTTCGACACTGTGCGTGAGGCCGTCGATGCGACCGGCGCCACGCACACGTGCATCTTCGTGCCGCCGCCCTTTGCGGCCGACGCCCTGTACGAAGCCTACGATGCCGGGATCACGTTTGCAGCCTGCATCACCGAAGGCGTGCCCGTCCACGAGACCCTTAAGGTTGTCGGCGCCACTCCGGGCATGCGCATTATCGGCCCGAACTGCCCCGGGCTCGCGTCGCCCGGAAAATCGCTCGTCGGCATCATGCCCGGGCACGTTTTCAAAGAGGGGCGGGTCGGCGTCGTCTCGCGCTCCGGCACGCTGACCTACGAGGTCGTCGACCTCTTGACGCGGGCCGGCCTCGGGCAGTCGACGTGCGTCGGGGTCGGCGGTGATCCGGTCATCGGCACGAACTTTGTCGAGTGCTTGCGCGAATTCAAGAACGACCCTCAAACGGAAGCGGTCGTGCTCTGCGGCGAGATCGGCGGTTCCGACGAGGAAGAGGCGGCCGCTTTTATCGCCCAGCATATGCCCGACCTCCCGATCGTCGCCTTCATCGGCGGCCGCAACGCTCCGCCCGGCAAGTCCCTGGGCCATGCCGGCGCCATCATCTCCGGCCGCTTCGGCACGCCGGAAAGCAAAATCGCCGCCTTTGAAGCCGCCGGCGTCCCGGTAGCCGGGCGGCCCTCCGAAATCCCGGGCTTACTCGCCGAACGTCTGGCCGCTGTCGCGACGCGCTAGAGCGTCAACGCACAACGCTACCCTTTAAGGCTATTTAAAGGAACCGCCCCTTTCCTGAGCGTATGCTTGGGAACAGTGGGTCACTCTGTGAAGCTCCTGAGCCTGAAGGGCCCGCGGGCGCCAGGGCGGCTCGCCTTTTGACAACTTCACGTAGATAGAGGGTAAACGAACATGAGTTCACATAAAACCCTCCGTCACGCGGTCGTAATCGCGACGTTGATCGGCGCGTTTCTCAGCCAGGGAACATGGGGACTGGCTGCGACAACCGGCAACATCGCGGGTTCCGTAAGGGACGCGAATGGAGCACCATTAGCCGGTGTCAGAGTAACGGCAGTCGCTCCCTCGCAAACCTCGGCCGCAACGACGGACGCGGGAGGTCACTTCGTTCTCCTCTCGCTTGCTCCCGATACCTACACTGTTAGTCTCGCGAAGAGTGGGTATCAACCCGTTTCGTTCCCGGGCGTGGTCGTTTTTGCGGATCAGACGCAACAGGTTGCATACACGATGCAACAAGCGCTGAAGCAAATCGCTCACGTCACGTCTGCAGCCGGCACGTCGCTCGTTAAGTCGGGCGTCGGCGGTGACCTGTACAGCGTCAACTCGGCGCAGGCCGCAGCAGCGGCCCCGCTGGGCGGCGGCGGTAACCTGAACAACGCCTACTCGGCGATGGCTTCGGTTCCCGGCGTACAGACGTCGCAAGGCGGCATCGGCTGGGACTTCAACGCGGCGTACGTCCGCGGTCAGAACTCGTACTATACCGGGTACGAGTATGATGGTATTCCGGTTAACCGGGCGTTCGACAACTACAACGCGTCGACCGAATCGAACCTCGGCTTGCAAGAGCTGCAGGTCTATACGGGCGGCGGACCGTCGGGTGTCGCCAGCTCGGGTACGGCCGGTTTCATCAACCAGGTCATCAAGACCGGTACGTTCCCAGGCTTCGCAACCGCGAACCTCGGTATTGCGACGCCCATCTATTACCACCAGGCTCAGGTCGAGATCGGCGGTTCAACGCCGGATCGTACCTTCAGCTACTACGTCGGTCTCCTTGGTTACAACCAAGATTACCGATTCTTCGACAACAGCAACGGCGCTGGATATATGAATCCAGGCGGACCCTTGTCGGGCGATACGCTCGGGTTCGGCATGGGCTACGGCGCCGGCAGCAACCAGATACTAGCCACCGGCTATACTTGCCTCATCGGAACGTGCCAAGGCGTTAAGCCGATCTGTCCGCTCGTCGGTGCTCCTTGGAGCAATCAGCCGGTCGCGACAATCGGCAACCAAGGCTGCTGGCAGTTCTACAGCGGTATTGCCGGCAGTCCGTCGATGGTCTCGGACCGCGAAAGCGTCATCAACCTGCACATGGGCATCCCGAAGTCGAACGGACTTCGCGACGACGTGCAGCTGATGTGGAGCGGATCGGGGCTCTGGAACTACGGCTACAACAGCCAGACCGACGTCGGCCCCGGCATCAACCAGTTCATCTACTCGCTCTACGGCACGAAGGCTTCCGCGCCCATCTGCGGTCCGGAAAGCTTCGCGCAAGGCGCGCTGACCGTCCACGGATGTTCAAGTCCGATCGGGGCGGCCGGTCAAATCATCCCGCTCGAAGGATACGGACCGTACTTCACGTGCGGCGCAACGAATACGGCCGGGACCTACACCTACACCGCCGGCTGCGGACCGACGTATCTCGGGTACTCGGATGCCATCACGTACAACTTGCCGTTCGGTACGACCGTCGCGACGCCGGGTCACATTAAAGCGCCGACGCCGTATTACGTGCCCGGTGCGCCACCGCATCCGTTCAACGGGCCGTTACCGGTCTCCGATAACGGCATCAACCTGAACCAGAACAATACCGGAATCGTGAAGCTACAGTACACGTACGCGCTGAGCCAATCGGCCTATCTGCGTGCGTACGGCTACACCTTCTACTCCGACTGGATGCTGAACTCGCCGTATTACGGTGCGTCCGGCGCGAACGCGCCGAACTTCCCCGGCACGGCGCAGTATCTGCTGCTCACCCACACGGGGGGCGGCACGCTCGACTTCCAGGATCAGCTCAACGACCAGAACCTCATCACGTTGAGCGGCAACTACTCGACCGCGAGCGTCACCCGCTTCAACAACTCGACGGCATACGGCGGCGCATCGCCGATCGGCTACATGGCGAATAACGGCGGACCGACCGCAGGCTGGACCTGTTACGGCACGCCGTTGACCGGAAAGCACGCCGGCCAGTTCGGCTACGCCGTACCTTGCCTTACCAGCAGCTATTACGACGTCGGCTTGGGTACCATCGTGCACACGTCGTCGGCTACTACATGGCGCAGCAACGCTGCCGCCGGGCCGACTGCGTTTGCGGGGCCGGGCACGCCGGCCGCCGCGGCGGGCGCAACGTGGGATACGCTCTGGAACTCGCAGGCGAACGGCTCGTATAACACGGTCAAGCCGAGGTTTACGAACGCCTCACTGCAAGATCAGTTCCGTCCCAGCGACCGGTTCTTGATCAACGCGGCGATCCGTTACGACAACTTCACCTACAATCTACCGGACTCGGTAAACAACGCGACGCAGTTCTACGCAAGCCTGACGGCAAACTATACCTGCGTCTTAGCTGCCACGAACCAAGTGCTCACGCAAGCCTTGCCGCCGGGCGTTCCGCCTCCGGCACCGGCCCAATACGTGAACGGCGACTGTAACGCGGCAGCGACCGCACTGCATCCCAGCGGTCCGCACACCGGTTGGGTGCATCCAAACGGCACTACCCAAGATGGCGTAGCAGCGCCGAACTTCACGGCCACGTCGCCGTCGTCGTACTCGCTGGATTACTGGCAGCCGCGTTTCTCGGGAACGTGGACGGTCAATCCGGATAACGTCCTACGCATCTCGGCGGGGCGCTACGTGCAGCCGCCGATTTCTGCGTCGGTCCAATACCTCGCACTTGCCGGCGACGACCGTTCGGTTTGGAACAACACGATGAACCTCGGGTTCTCCTCGCCCTTCCATCCCATTCCGGGAATCTCGTCGGGACAGTACGACCTCTCGTGGGAGAGCCACTTGAAGGGCACGGACATGAGCTTCAAGCTCACGCCGTTCTACACGTGGGTCTCCAACTGGCAACAGCAGACGTTCATCGGTGCCGGCTTCGTGACGCAAGTCCCGGTCGGCGTGAACCGTAACCAAGGCGTCGAGCTCCAGTTCAACAAGGGCGACTTCAGCCGCAATGGTCTCTCGGGACTTTTGGCAGTCACCTACACCGACTCGAAGGTACAGTTCCAGAACGTTCCGTTGAGCACGGGCGGTATCGTCACGAGCGAGCTCACCGCGCTCAATCAGGCGATCACTCAGTACAACAAACTGACGAAAGCGGGCGGCGGAAGCCCCTGCTATCAGTGGTCGCCATCGGCGGGTTCTGGCGTCGGCGTCCCTTGCAATACGCCTAACGGCACGTGCGGCACCGGAACGACCGCGTACGAGTGCGACACGATCCTGAATCCGTATTACAACAAGCCGGAGCAGGGTCTGCTCGCGACCGGCGGCTGGTACCACCCGTACTCGACCGCGATCGCGCCGAACCTCAACGGTGCGGTGAACAGCTACATCTCGCCGTGGGTAGCCTCGTTGCTGCTCAACTGGCGCCATGACAAGCTGGCCATCACGCCGAGCTTCAACTTCCAGACCGGCGGCTTCTACGGAAGCCCGCTCGATACGGAAGGGCTCGATCCGCGTAGCTGCTTGTTGAACTCGGCTTCGACCGGCATCACCAAGGTGTCGCCGAATACGAACCCGCTGCAATGCAACTACCTCCACACGAACTCTCCGGGAACCGGAGCGTTCACGTATCTCTACGTGCCGAACCCGCAAACGGGATCGTTCCTGTTCGCCAACTACGAACAACCGAGCTCGATCGTCGGCAACCTTCAGATCACGTATGACGTGAGTCCGAAGATCCGGCTAACCGTGCTCGGAACCAGCCTCTTCCGCGAGTGCTTCGGCGGAACGTCCGCACCGTGGACGTCGGCCTACCCGCCGAACAACGTGTTCTGCGGATACGCTCCGGCGGGCGGCTCGCTCAACAGCACGCTGTATCCGAGCAACTTCTACAACGGCACGGGCATCAACGACTTCAAGGCCAATGGTGCTCATACGCCCTTCCAGCAGAGCTACACGCCGTCTGGTGCAACCAACGGTGGAATTGGCGCCTCGGTTCAGCCGATCAACGTCTACTTCAACGCGCAGGTCCGAATCTAACGATTCGCTTCTCCGCGCCAACGTAGAGACGGCAAAGCGGGACCCTTCGGGGTCCCGCTTCTCGTTTGGCCGGCAGGCAGCGCGCGCGTAGCCCGAGAAAAATTGCGCGCGATGCAGAGATTCGTTCTGCTTTTTGCGTGCGCGCTAGCGTGCGCCGTCTTCCTTCCGCGACAGGCCCGCTCCGACAACACGATCGGCTCCGCCGGCTCGACGCCGCCGCCGGAAATTTATCACGTCGTCACGAGCGCCCTGTGCGCGCGACTCCACGAACGCGTCCGCCCGGCGGTCGCAATGATCTTGCAAAACGACCAAAAGATCGCCAAGAGCCCGCCGCTCTTCAAACGCTATCAGCGCGGGACGCTGACCGGTGGACCGGATATGTCGCAGAACGGCGATTCGATCTATACGCAAACTCCCGAGACGCGGATGGCGCTGCAGCAAATGTCCTATCTCGTCCTGCCGATCGCGCGCAACATCATCGCGGCCCAGACGCTGCTCGACGACGTCAAGCTCGTCGAGCCGACGGGCAACCCCAACGACGACGCGAAGCTGGCGCAGATCAAACGGCAGCTGTTGGAGACGATCGCCTATCAGAGCGCCTCGCTCGATATCATCAATGGCTTCGTCCAGACACTGCAAATGGGCGATTTCCAGCACGCGGGCGAAGAATACCTCAGCGAGATGCAGGGGTCGGATCCGAACACGCACATCGCCCACGAAACGCCCAATCCGTGGCAGGACCCGAACACGCCGGGCCTCGCTCCGAATCCCTACTCCCTCAACGTCGAGCAGATTCCGGGACTCGCCGTTGGTTACAATCCGCTCAGCCGGATCGTTGATGGATTAGCGTGGTTGCAGTCGGAAACCCAAAAGCGCGAGGACGTCGCCGGCAAGACCATCGGTGACGTGGTGACTCTATGCGGCAAGTAATATGAGGTACTAAACGATGAACTCCAGCACAATCGTGGGCGCGTTATTAGTCGCGTCCTTTTCGGCATTGACC
>JAMXLK010000102.1 GCA_024281075.1 Vulcanimicrobiia bacterium | reverse complement strand
AAAGTATTGCTCGAGAATTATAACGAGTGCTATCACTGCGCCGGCGTTCATCCCGAGCTTTGCCGAATCGTGCCGGCGTTCAAGCGCAACGGCGGGGCGGAGCTCGATTGGGAGCGCGGCATTCCGCATCGCGAGGGCGCGTGGACGTTCACCGCAGACGGCACGAGCGCTCGCGCACCGTTTGCGGCGCTCGACGACGACGAGAAGGTGCGTCACAAAGGAGAGCTGATCTATCCGAATTTCATGCTGAGCCTGGCGGCCGATCACGTGGCGGCCTTTTCGATTTGGCCGCGCGGGCCGGCCGAGACCGCGATCGTCTGTGATTTTCTTTTCCATCCCGATGAGATCGCAAAAGCGGGCTTCGACCCCAGCGACGTCGTGGACTTTTGGGATTTGGTCAACCGGCAAGATTGGCGCATCTGCGAGGGCGTGCAGGCCGGGATGCGTTCGCGCGCGTTCGACCGCGGACACTACGCTCCGATGGAAGATGCAAGCTTGGACATACGCCGCTACCTGCGCGACCGGGGATTGCAATGAAGCGCGAATTCGATGCGATCGTCGTTGGACTCGGCGCGCTCGGCAGCGGGGCCGCTTACTGGCTTGCCAAGCGCGGCGCGAACGTGCTCGGGCTCGAGCAATTCGAATTCGGACACGCGCGCGGCAGCTCGCACGATTGGTCGCGCATCATTCGTAAGTCGTACTTCACGCCGGCCTACGTGCGCCTGGCGAAAGACGCGTACGCCGCATGGGACGCGCTCGAGCGCGATTCCGGCGAACACGTCGTTTTCAGGACCGGCGGTCTCGATATCGGGCCGTACGACGGCGCGATCGCGCTCTCGACCTATGCCGAGTCGATGCGAACCTGCGACGTGTATTTCGAGATACTCGACGCATCGGAGATCCGAAAGCGCTGGCCGGTCTGGCAGATTGGAGACGACGTCCACGGCCTCTTTCAACCCGACAGCGGGATCGTCGCCGCCGAACGCGCGACCGCGGCGCTCCGGCGCACCGCGACCACATTCGGTGCGGTGCTGCGCGAGAACGCTCCGGTCACAACGCTTAACGCCGACGGCGACGAGATCGTCGTGGAGGCTGGCGGCGAGCGCTATCGCACCGGCAAGCTCATCCTGACGGCTGCGTCGTGGACGCCGCGCGTGCTCGCGTACTTCGGCATGCGCATCCCGTTCGAAGTGACCAAAGAGCAGGTGATGTACTTCCAACCGCGCGATCTCGGCGGCTTTGCCTTTGGCGAATTCCCAATTTGGATCTGGATGGACGATCCGTCGTTCTACGGTTTCCCGGTCTTCGGAGAGCTCGACGCGGTGAAGATCACGCAGGACTGCGGCGGCAAGCCGGTCGATCCCGACACGCGCGGTTTCGAAGAAGACACGCAGATTACGGCACGCGTCACGGAGTTCGTGCGTCGGCGCCTTCCTGCCGCGGCGGGGCCGGTCGTGCGCCTGAAGACCTGTCTCTACGCGCTGACACCCGATCGCGATTTCATCGTCGACACGTTGCCGGCGTTTCCCAACGTCAGTATTGCCGTCGGCGGCGGCCACGGGTTCAAGTTCGCATCCGTCATCGGCCGCATCCTGAGCGACCTCGCACTTGCGGGCCGCACCGATGCGGATCTTTCGGCTTTAAAAATCGACCGGCCGATCTTGCAGATGTCCGATCCGCGGAAGACTTACATGCTCTAGAGGTCCAAGCTGCTGTCGTCCTTCGACTTCGGCGCTGCGCGCCTTCGCTCAGGATGACGCATCAGGATGCACAGCAAGATGACACAGGAAACGGCGATACTAACCAAATTTGATGGGCGCGCCGGCTCGGATTTGAGCGCGCTCACAACAAATGTGTCATCCTGAGCGTAGCGACGCTGAGCGAGCGCAGCGAGTCGAAGTGGAGCGGAGTCGAAGGACGTTTCCGCTTAAGTGCGGCGATGCGCTGCCGTCCTTCGACTTCGGCGCTGCGCGCCTCCGCTCAGGATGACACATCAGGATGCACAGCAGGATGACACAGGAAACCGCGACAGTAAACCAGATTCTCTCTAGATGCTTGCGCCGCTGATTATCGCCGCCGCTCTGACGCTTCCGCGCCACGCCGTTTTCGGCACCGCCGTAGCGGAGAAGCCGGCCGGCCTCACGGTCGTGCGCGTACTGCCGAGCTCCGCAGCGGAGACTGCGGGCGTGCGCATCGGCGACGTCATCGTCAGCGTCGACGGTGTCGCGACGCCTACGATTCGGGCGTACCTGAGCGAGTTCCACACGCTGCATGCGGGAGAGTCGGTGAACGTCGCGCTGATGCGCGACGGCAAGCCGCTGACGCTCACCGTACGGCTCACGCAGCCGCCCGACGAGAACGATCCCGCGGTGATCACCCACTACGGAAGCATTACCGTCGACGGTTCCCTGCGCCGCGTTCTCGTGACCGTTCCAAAGGAAGCTCGCGCGCCGCTTCCCGGCATCTTGGTCGTCGGCGGCATCGGTTGTCTCTCGATCGACGTTGCGAGCGATCCACAAGATCCATATCTGCATTTGGCACACGATCTAAGCCGGACCGGATTCGTGACGATGCGAGTCGAGAAGAGCGGCGTCGGCGACAGCCAGGGCGCGCCGTGCCGCACTGTGGATTTTGCCGGCGAAGAGCGCAGCTACGCGGTGGCGCTCAACGCGCTTCGCGCGAATCCTGCCGTCGATCCCAAGCGTGTTTACATCTTCGGGCATAGCATCGGCGGGATCGTCGCGCCGCGTTTAGCGCAGCGCGAGCGTGTTGCAGGAATCGTCGTCGCCGAGGCCGTCGGGCGCGATTGGTTCGAATACGAACTCCGGAACA
>JAMXLK010000101.1 GCA_024281075.1 Vulcanimicrobiia bacterium | reverse complement strand
CATTTGAACTTCTCCTTAAATACGTTAGCGTTGTTGGCGCCATCGTATCGAGGGAGCCGTACGGAAGCGTACGTGTTTATGGGGTTGGTTCGTCGCCCTCGGCGATTTGGAAGAGTTCGTCGAACCGCATGATGTGCAGAACCCGCCGGATGAAGGGATTCGGCCCGAGCAGCGTCACCGGCACATTTCCGAACCGCAGAACGACCTGCGCCAAGAGGCCGAGACCGGTGGAATCAAAGTAGGTCAGGCCGCGCATATCAATGGTCGCGGGCCGGTGCTCCCCAAGCGAGTCAAAGATTGACCTAAGCTCGTCCTTACGGTCGAGCCCCCATTCGCCTTTGAGCGATATTCGGTTATCGGGCGAATACTTGGCCATGGGCAGCAGCTTCCGGGGTTCTCCATGCCCCTTGTTATGAGTAAGAGCTCCTAGCGTACCACCGCTAGGCCGGGCTGTCCAGCCTTGGACGCGAGCTAATCGCCGGTCGCGACGATCCCGAGCGACTCCACCATCAGCACGGCGGAACGCTTCGGCGAGCGCGGGCGGTGCACGACGTTCTTCGGCACGGTGAAGCCTTCGTGCAGGCCTAAATGCACCGGGTCGCGGCCCTCCACGTCGAGCTCGATCTCGCCCTCGAGCACGAAGAAGAACTCATCCTGGTCGACGTGCTTATGCCAAGGGAAGTCGCCCTCGAAGATTCCCAGGCGCACCACCGCATCGTTGACGGTGGTCAGCGTTTGGTTGAACCACGGCACGTTATCGCGCAGCTCCGACGGTATATCTACGAGCCTGAGCTGACCGTATTTGACGTCTTCGTTATTGCGGAAGTTGGCGGGAAGCGACACGACAAGAGGCCTCCTCGGTGTTAACGCGCTTGCTCCGGCGGTTGCGAATTCCGACGCGCTTCTCCGGCGCGATAGCGATAGACGATCCGGCCCTTCGTCAAGTCGTAGGGAGAGATTTCGACCTCGACGCGGTCACCGGGAAGAATCTTGATGCGGTGGCGGCGCAGCCGTCCGGCGATGTGCGCTAGGACGACGTGGCCGTTGTCGAGCTCGACGGAGAACGTCGTGCTCGGAAAGACTTGCTTAATGCTGCCGAATACTTCGAGCGGCGCTTCCTTGACGCTCTCCTCGCGCTTGGCCTTTGGCGGTTTTGAATTGGTCTTACGACCTCGATTGCGAATAGCTATGGACATCCTCCTTTACAATATGAAAGCAACCCTCTCAAACTTTGGGTTGCTGCTCGATGGAAGTGACTCTTTAAAATGCGTACCGATCTTTCCAAGTGGCGCAACTTTATCGACCAGTCGAAAGATCGCGCTTTGAGTGAAGACGGCCGATTATCTCACAAATTGCCTTCCGGCACAAGCATACCGGCTGCGGCGCTCGTTGCCTTCCTTGCCCTCCTGGGCGCGACGCCGGCCCCGCAATCAGCCTCGCTTGATACGCTGATTCGCCGGCACGTGCGCTACGTGTTCGTTATCTATCAAGAGAACCGTGCGTTCGATCACTACTTCGGCACATTTCCGGGCGCGAATGGCATTTATACCGCGGCCGCGAGCGCGCATGGCTTTACGCAATACAATCCGATCGCGAAGCGCGAGACGCATGCGTTTCGCATAACCGACGCAAACCTCGGCCTCTTAAACAACGCGCGCACGCTCATGGACGCCGCGATCCACAGCGGCGCGATGGACGGCTTCGTCGCCGCCGAGGGCATGTGGGCGCAGACGCTTCCGCTCGCGACGCAGCAGCGGCTCGGCATGACCGATCCCGCCGAGGCCGCGTCGGCCGGCGATCTCTCCATGGCGCACGTCGATTGCGACACGATTCCATATCTCTGGATGTACGCAAAACGATTCGCGCTGTTTGATTCGTTCTTTCAAGGTGCGCGCGCCCCGTCGTCGCCGAGCAACGTCGAGATCATTGCGGCGCAAAACGGCGAGACGGAATATAAGCGATACGGCCCTGCCGGACCGTCGTACACCGAGCAGCCCAAAGGCGTTGCCGGGCGCGGTGTGCCGATGTGGGTCGATCTCGATCCCGCATGGGGGCCATATAATGCGGCCGATTTCAGCGAGCAGAAGCAAGTCGATCAAACCTATGCGACGGTTTTGCTGAATTTGGAAGGCGCCGAAGCCGGCAGGCTGACCAAATACACGCAAGACGTTGCCGACGACATCGCGTTTCTGCGCGGCCGGCGCGCGCCGGCGGTCAACTGGACGTGGTACGAGCAGGGTTACGCCAATCCGGCCGATCCGCAGCGGCTCACGCTGGTCACGCACCATCTGGCACCGCATTACTTCGGTTACATCGCCAACGACGCGTCGATGGACCGGCATGTAGCCGACATCACGCAATTCGCAAGCGACGTCAGGGATGGGAAACTCGGCGACGGCGGCCTCTTCTATCTGAAAGGCGGATTCGGAAACAATCAGGGCCTCAAGCCCCCGAATGCGGCGCCGAACACGTTTTTAGGTGACGACGATCACCCCGGCGAAGCGAACGTACAGATCGCCGCAGCGGACGTTGCGCAGCTCGTCAACGCAATCGCACGCAGTAAGTATTGGAGCCAGTCCGCGATCGTCATCACCTGGGACGATCCCGGCGGATTTTGGGACCACGTTCCGCCGCCCGAATGGTTGACGTGTCCCGACGGCAATCCGTGCGGCAACGGCGAGCGCGTGCCGCTGCTGCTTATTTCACCGTACGCGCGCACCGCCGTCGTCCACGAGTACGACGATCAAGCATCGGTGATCAAGTTCGTCGAACGTCTCTTCAATCGCACGCCGCTCGCGACGTTGCCGGACGAAGCGCGCTTCATGCCGTTCGGCCCGCGCGATGCGAGCGCGCAGACCGGCGACCTGGCGGGCGGTTTCGATGCGGCGCGCCTGCGCGGCGAGCGTGCGCCGATTCCGGCGTCGCAAGCCTCGATTCCCGACGACGTGGTTCGCACGATTCCCGCGCCGTGGTCGTGCGATTCCATCGGCGTGCGTCCGGTGCCGCCGCCGGCCGGCACGTCGGATGCGCCGCCGCCGGGATTCAATCCGCGCGCGCTCGTCGTTCCGTTGCCGGCACCGAAGTAACTTCGGAGCGAATAACGTGCAGGGGCTGCCCGGCAGCAGGTGCAACCTTTTACGTGTTTTCCGCGTTTAAAGCTTGTGATGGATACCGCTGCCGCTATTGCCGTTCTCGAAATCAGCGCTAAAACGACCGACCGGGAGGCTCGTGAATCGAGCGAACCGATTTTCGGTGGTTATGCAAATGGCCGCGGCGAAATTATGCTCTTCGGTCGCGACCTCGTCTACCGCGTCAACTTCAAGAATCAGACGCTGCAAGAGCGCCCTCAGTTGAACGCCGGCGCCCAGCAGCGCTACGACGCCGCCGATCTCGGCGAAGATTTCGAATATGGCAACAAGACGTTCCGCCGTTTGAGCGGCGAGCAAATCGTCGAGATCTGCACGTCGGGCCCATTCCGACTTACGTCGAAGTACTAGCCGGCGCGACGGCTAGCGGCCCGCTATGTGTTCTTCCGGCGGGCTCGGCAATCGTTCCACATAGGCGACGGAAAAGAGCCGGTGTAATCCGGTCCGCTCAAACGCCCAACGGATCGGGCCGTTCTTTGCCAGGACGATAATCAAACTCTCCGGATTGCCGCCATGATTGATGAACGCACGGCGGAATTTCACCAGGGCCCCCAGCACCGTGGAATCCACATAGGTGGCACTCGCCAGATTGATGACGCCGCCCGAGATAGATTCGGGCGCCGGCAAAGCGGCGACGATTTCGTCTCTTCTGCTCAGATCGAGCTCGCCGTCTAAGACGACGTACGCGCTCTCTCTGGATGGGTAGGGTTTCACGCCATCATTTACCGAGATCCGACCGCCCGACAATTGCCCGATTAAAGTCATAATAAACGTAGTCGCGCTTAGTTTTGGGTAAGCATCTCGCATGAGTAACCAGGCAACGGACCGGCGATGGGTGGTTCTGTTAGTATTGGCCTTCGCCATTGCCGGTTGTTCGCACAAAGCCAGTTCGCAAATCAGCGCCGGAGTCGCGCCGTTCACTACGGCCCGGAACCAAACGGTCGGCTTGGTGGCGAATACCAAGCGTTCGCTCGGAGCCGCCGATGCCAACACGCTGGCCGTCGCCTATACGGCGCTGCAAGAGAAGGCCAATGCGTACGCCAGCTTTATGGTCGAAGCCGTGAACACGTCGTCGTTCGATTCGGCGCGCAACACGAAATATGCCGCCGATTTAAGCAAAGCGATTGGGGATTTCAACAAGTCGTACGACTCGATTGAGGCAGCTCGCCACGACGTCGTTGCGTCCGCATGGGTGTCGCCGTTTGCGCAATCCCTGCAAAGCCATTGGGATCAGTATAACGGCCTCATTGCCCAGATGTCTCCTCAGACGAAAGCCGATCTCGTCAAGGATCTCAAGCGCCAAACCGTTTGGCCCAACTATGAGGACATCGCAACGGAGCCGGTAGCGCCAAAGCATTAGTGTACCTTTCTGCCAAAATAAGCTAAGAACGGCGCAGACCATAGGGCGACCGGCGCGCGGCGCCGATGAGTATCGACCAATACCAATCCAGCGGAGGTCGATCTCATGTCCCAATGGTTTGCGCGCTGCATAACGGCAGCTGCCGTCACCGCTCTCGCCGCCTGCTCGGCAAATGCCCCGCTCGCCGCGCCGCAAGCATCCAGCGCCGCGGTCAGCTCGATGACGTTGCCCAGCGGCGAGCACGTCGTACGCGTCGGTTCGCAGATGATCCGCTTCGGCGGTCATCACGTCACACCGAAGAAGCGCGGGATGATACAAAGCGCCGGCAACAAGAAACCGCTACTGTACGGAAGCTCGTATGACGGCGGTTTTATCAATATTTATAGCGCGAAGGGAAACAATCAACAGCCAATCGGACAGCTCACCAGCGGGCTCACGAGTCCGCAAGGAATGGTCGTCGACAAGCACCATCATCTTTGGGTTGCCAACACGAACGCGTTCAACGTCGTCGCGTTCAAGCGTGGGGCAACGACGCCGTACGCCACTTTGAACGATCCGAGTTACTATCCGATCGCGGTCGCCGTCGATAGCCATGGAACCGTTTACGCCGCGAACGCCGAAAACACGAGCGGGCCGCCCGGCAACGTTACCTTCTGGAAGAAGGGGAGCACGACCGCGAGCGGCACGCTGACGTTCTCGAACTTTCAGATCGTGCTCGGCATCGGCGTCGATGCGAACGATAACGTCTACGTCTCCTACATCCCGACCAGCGGGCCGCCTGCGGTCGTTGAATTCCCCGCCGGATCGCAAACGGGGCAGCAGCTGCCGATATCCGGCACGACGATTAGCGACATCACGTTCGACTCCGCGGCCAATCTGGTGATGGAAACGGAATATGGCAATCTGGGCGTTTGGGCGCCCCCATATAGCGGGAGTCCGACCCGCACGCTGCCGGCCTTCGGCAACGAACCAACGCTCAACAAAAAGAACAGCGAAGTGTGGATCGCATACGCGAACTTTTCGAACCCGATGATCGAAGGCTACGATTACAACACCGGGGCCCTGCTCGACACGATCACCGCAGGCTTCACCGGTGCCGCCATACCCTATGGCGTCGCGCTGGATCCCGCGGCTAAGCCGTAGCGATCCGGCGGCGCAGGGCCTGTGCCTGCGCAAGGACGTACGGGCTCGAAAAATATCGGGCATATTCGACGGATTCCTCGATCGCGTAGCGCGCCGCGCGGCGGTTGCCTTCCACGAAAAACGCGTGCGCACGTACGCGCTGCGCGATCGGAATCACGCGAGCGTGGCCTTCGCAATGCGCCGTCTCCGCCGCGTGCGCGGCTTCCATCGCCGCATCCGACAGACGCCCCAAACGCAGCAGCGAGCCGGCGACGAGGCCTTGCGCCGATAGACTTTCTAAGTGATTGGTTGCGAGCGACGTTGCGGTTCGCGCGGCCTTGAGTGCGCGCCGCGGATCGCCGATCGTGACCTCAATGTCGGCTGCGGCAAAGGTGAGAAAGGACTGCACGCGGGCCGGCAACGCCGGATCCGCCGTATCGACGAAATCGCGATAGGCGCGCCGGTCTTCCGCTTTTCGCGAACGCAGCCAGCGCGTGAGCAGGAGCTGATGGTGCGCGAAAAACGCACGGCCGCGCAATCCGTGCTCGTCGGCAAGCGCCGCGGCACGTGCGAAAAAGCCTTCGGCAATAGAGGGATCTGCAGCGGTGAAATTTGCAAACTCCGCTTGCAGCGTGAGCAGATCGACGGCGAAGTCGGCGGCGCGCGGATACCTTCGGCTCGTTAGGTCGAGCAACAATGCAGCGGCTTTTTGCGTTTCGCCGCGCCGCAAAGCACCCGCCGCAACCACAAAACACGTGCGATCGCCACGTGCTGCGTAACCGTTGCGCGACTGCGCAACCGCCGGGGGCCCATTGCTGAACCATTCCAGCAGCAGCGCGAGAGCTTGGGCGCGGTCGCGCATCGTCGTGCCGCGATCGTCCTGCATTTCGCTGCGAGCTAGGATAACGGTGCAATCGGCAAGCTCTGCACGCGCCCGCTCGAAGCGATGGGTCCAGATGTGCGTTTCTGCCAGCCGCAACAAAGCTTCAGTTGCAATCGCCGGGTCGCCGCCGCTGGAGAGTACGTCGTGCGAAATCGCAACCGCGCTTGCGGTCTCGCCCGAATCCGCAAGACTGGCAGCACGCGTCAACAACTGCCGGGCGAAACCGTCTTCGACCGTCGCAGCTTGTCGCGCTTCGGCGCGGTAGGCGGCATAGAACGCTTCGTGCGCCCGCCGCCGCTCGCGATAGAACTGCCGCATTGAGAGTCCGAGGTCTGTCGCGACGCTGCGAGGATCGTGACGCTCGGCATCGACGCGCAGCAGGATCGCGGCATGACGCGCATTGTGAACGGGCAACGCCGCGTTGACGCGCGCGCCAATTGCATTCAGCGCTTCGTCGTTGCTGCGGTTCGCGAACTCGTCGCGCGCGAGCGGATTTCGGCGCAGCTCGCGCACGTTGCGAAGGTTCTTGAGCAGATGCCGAGTCGCTGCATAAGGCGAGCGTGCCGGGTTTGCGCGGGCCATGCCGGCAGTGTTCGCGAAACCTGCTTGGATGGCTTCGTTGACACGCGAGCAATTCGAGCGAGCGGTGAGTGACGCGCTCGACTCCTTGCCGGAGCGCTTTAGCCGTCTCGTCGAGAACGTCGCGATCGCCGTCGAAGAGGAGCCCAACGACGAAGATCTCGAGAGCCTCGACGACGACGATCCCGATGCCGAACTGCTCGGAATTTATCGCGGCGTCGCGCTCACCGAACGATCGCACGATATGCCGCTGCTGCCGGATGAAATCGCAGTCTTTCGCGGTCCAATCAATAGGGTCGCGCAATCGCGGCGCGAAGCCGTTGACGAAATTCGTGAAACGATCGTTCACGAGCTTGGACATTACTTCGGAGTCGACGAGGAGGAACTTCCGTGATTCGCATTGCTGCACTGCTTGCGGTTCCACTGCTTATCAACCCAATGGGGCATCGCGCGCTGATGTACGCCGGCGGACCCAACGTCAACGACGTCGACGTGTACCGGGCAGCGCAAAATAATCCGCCGCCGCGGCGGCACATCACCAACTCGCTCGACGCGCCGACGGGGATCGCCATCGATGCCGGCGGGAACGTCTATATTTGCAATAATGCGGGGCAGAGCGTGCCGGGTAAGGGCGTCTATTGGACCGTCACGGTCTACAAACGCGGCGGTTCAAAGCCGTTCCGCACGTACGTTAACGGCGTGTTCAGTCCGGTCGATGTCGCCGTCGCCCCGGACGGCACCGTCTACATTGCGAACTACAGCTCGGCCGTGACGGTCTATCCGGCCGGCAGCGTGACTTATTATACGACGCTCCAGGAACCGAGCGGCTTTGCACCGATCGGCGTTGCTTTGGACGGCAGCGGCAACGTCTTCGTCAGCTACGTGCCGCGCTCGGGCAGCGGCGGTGCGATCTATGAATACGCTGCAGGGCAGACGCAAGGCCAGGATCTCGGCATCCCATTTACCGCGAGTCCACACGGACTGGCCATCGACAAGCGCAACAATTTAATCGTCGCGGTCAGCAAAGCGCCAAGCTCGGGTTCCGAGATAGAGATCTTTGCACACGGCAAGAAACATCCGAAAAAAGTCTTGACGGGCCCGTTTCAACCGTTCATGCTCGCGCTGAGCGGCGACGAGCAGCACCTCTACGTGGCCGATTACGGTTCGGGCAACAACGACGGCGGCGTCTTCGTTTATTCGTATCCCGACGGCACGGAACTCTTTAAAGACACCAACGGCGCCGCAGCGGGTGCCTACGGCGTCGCGGTTGGTCGTTAGCTCGCCCGTGTCACCCTAAGCGTGTCGAAGGGTCACGGGCACCGATCTTTAGGGCGCCGTCACGAACCATTCGGTGCCGAAGCGATCGTGGACGACGCCGAACTTTCCGCCCCACTCGACGTCGCCGAACTCATGCCGGATCGTGCCGCCCTCGGCGAGCGATTTGACGATCTTCGCCGCGCGCTCGGCATCGGGAACGTTGAGCGAAAGCGAGACGTTGCCTTCGTCGGGCTTAACCGGACCCTTCGATGATCCGTCGGCCGCTTCGAACGAGATGCCGGGTCCGGTGAACTTGGCGTAGTGCACCGTGTCGCCGTCCTTCATGTTAATTTCGTAACTGCCGCCGATTGCATTCTTGTAAAACTCGAGCGCTTCGGTGCAGCGGCCGTTGAAGAACACGAACGGCACGAGCGTCATCGGAGCACTGCGCATGTCGTCGTCGCTCGGATTGACTAAGCCGATCGTGTGACCGCCGGGATCGCGGAAGAGACCGATGATCGGCCCGCCGGGCACTTGATCGGGCCCCATCATCCGCGTACCGCCGTGTTTCTCGATGTTTCCAAACGCCTCTTCGACGTCGTCGACCACGACGTAGAACGTCACGTGGCCGTCGTAGCCTTCGGGCGCCTCACCGATGCCGCCGCTGATGCCGCGCTGGAAGTTCGGCACCGGCTCGACGAGGCTGTATTCGACGGGCGAACCCGGAATCGGGGGCGCGACGTTCCAGCCGAAAACGTCGGCATAAAAGCTGCGCAGCTTCGGTGCATCGTGCCCCATGATTTCGAAATGCATGACCGGATGTTTCACGTTGTCCTCTCTTTCTCAAAATGCTTAAGCGTTGTAGACACGACGGAGCTCGTCGATGTCGAGTTTGCTCATTTGGAGCATGGCGCGCATCGCGCGCTGCGAGCGTTCTTCATCGTCGCCGCCGAGAACGTCGCGCAGTCCTTGCGGAACGAGATTCCACGCGAAGCCGTAGCGATCGGCGACCCATCCGCACGGCAGCGTTCGGCCCCCGCCGGCCGAGAGTTTATCCCAGAGCTCGTCGAGCTCGGCTTGCGTCTCGCAGCTGACGAAGAGCGCAATCTTTCCTTGCGAAAAGTCGTCGCTGGGGGACGCGGGATTGTCCGACGGGCCGTTGATTGCCATGAACGGCTGACCGTCGAGCTCGAACTCGACCGTCATCACGGTGCCGGCCGGGGCCGGACCGGCTTCGCCGTAATGGGTGACGTCCGTGATCTTTGAGTTCTTAAAGATCGACGTGTAGAACTCGGCCGCTTCTTCGGCCTGACCGGTGAACCAGAGGAAGGGAGTGATGCTCGCCACGGTAGGTCCTTTCTATCGCTGTTCATCCACTTTGTCGGCCTGCGCTTGTCGAAGGCCAGGGTCACACGGTAACACATTCACTTGTGAAAAACAAGTGGCCTTGGCATTTTAGACTAAAGTTGCTACAATGGTTGCCGTGGCCACTCTGGTGAAGCGAAGTTACGGGCAGTACTGCGGGTTCGCGCGAGCGCTCGAGTTGGTCGGCGAGCGCTGGGCGCTCCTCATCGTGCGCGATCTCCTGGTCGGCCCGAAGCGCTTCACTGAAATTCAACGCGGTCTTCCTGGGATTCCGACCAACATCTTGACGGCTCGCCTGAACGAGCTGGAAGATAGCGGGCTCGTTCACCGCCGGCTTCTCGAGCGGCCGGCCAAGGGCGTCGTCTACGAACTAACCGCCGATGGGCGCGCGCTCGAAGAGCCCGTGATGGCGCTGGGACGCTGGGGTGCGCAACGCCTCGGCGATCCGCGTCCCGACGAGACGGTTACGGAAGATTCAATTGCGACGGCGCTGCGCACGACGTTCCGACCGGAGGCCGCGCGCAAAACCAGGGTGACCTACCTTCTTCGCCTCGGTCCGATCCAAGTGCACGCGCGCGTACGCGACGGCACGATCGCCGTCGGGCGCGGCCCGATCGAAAAGCCCGACCTGGTTATCGAGACGGGGCCGGCGATGCGCTTGCTCATGGCCCACGAAGTGACGCCCGCGGAAGCAATTAAGAAGCGCCTCGTCAAGATCAGCGGCGATCCAAAGCTGCTGGAAAAATTCGTGCAAATTTTTAGGATCTAGTCGGCAGCGCGGCGCGGCCGGATTTATCGCGGACCAAGCCGAGAGCTAAGGGGTGACGGCGATTCCGTTTGAAAACACCGTGATTTGCTCATATTCCGTCGGTTCCGTACTCGGCGTGAGCGGGTAGGGCATAGAGTACACGTATCCCGCTTGCGAAGAAACCCACAGGGCCTTCTCGCTATTCTGCATGGCCAGTTCCGCGAGATTGCCGATCGCGGAGACCGTTACCGTCACCGACGGCGCCGTCGCTCCGGGCGGGAACACGTCGATCCGATCGGCCGCCGACTCAACGACGATGATGTTCCCGGCACGATCAACGAGTAATCCTTGAGGCTGATCGATCGTCATACCCAGAAGCCGCATATGCTTAAGGTCCGATCCGGAAAACTCCGCGATGGAGCTGCTCCGAAACTTACCGCCGGCACGGTATGTCACGTAGAGATTGCCTTGCGTGTCCTCGGCCATTCCATCGGTTTCTGAGCCTAATCGCCGGTGCGCGACCACAACGTTACTGCCGGCGTTGAACTCGATGACGTGTCCCACATGTTGGTGGTTCCAACCGGATACGAAGACGTGCCCCGCCGAATCGGCTAATGCGTATAAGGCCGTGGCAAATGGCGAGTACGTCATCGACGGCGTGGCGGAGCCGTACGGGTAGACGGTCACGGTGCCATTTCCCAGATTAGCGACGTAGAGTGATTTGTTGGAGTCGACGCTCAACCCCCACGGGACGTTGATGCCGCTGGTAATCGAACCGATCTGTTTCTGATTCGGCCCGGTGAGGGGGAAAATGTCGATGCTGTAGTAGTCACCGACATACAACAGGCCATGAGTACGTTTAGGATAGCGCGCGAGCGGCCTCAACGTACGGTGCGATACCGCGGCGGCAGGAAACGGCGTTGAAGCCGCGTCACCTTGCAGTTGCGAAGCCGTTTGCTCGATTTGTTGCGATCCGCCGCAGCCTGCGAGCAATACAAAAGCCACTGAAGCACTAGCGGTGAAACGACTAAGAGCGAATGTCTTCATCCCTACGGCTCAAGGCGATAGACGGCTCCAAGGCTATTTGCACCACCGTAGAGCGTAGTGCCATATATTAGCCCATAGCCGGCAACGAGCGGCCACCCGGGCCCCCCGCCGTGCTGGTGGAATCTGTGAAGAAGACGTTCTTTGCCCGCAGTGCTTACGTCAAAGACCGTCCCGCATGTGGCGTTGGATCCGCATCGGTTACCGCCGGCAGCTGTACCGTAAAATAGTCCGTTCAGCGGTAGAAGCCCGCCGTTTGGTTCGGCGCTATTTCGACCGCCGACGAAGTTATAGATGACGCTATAGCTCACGCTCGCAGATGATGGAGTGAGTCGAAAAAATGTTCCGCAGTGGTAGTTCGCACACGCCCCACTCGTCCCGCCTAAAACGGTAGTGCCGTAGAGCGCGTCGCCTACGTTAACGAGGGCTCCTTCCGGATTCTCACCATCCGGAGCGCCGTTGAAATTATGGAGCACCCGCTCTTTGCCGGATGTCGAGACTTCGAAGATCGTTCCGCAACCGTGATAGCATGCGCCGCTGCCGCCAATCCACGTGGTGCCATAGAGCTCTCCCTTTACGGCAACCAATGCCCCGAGCGGATTTTCGCCGTCGTGCGGATAGCCTCTGAAGCGGTGGAGTATCCGTTCCCTTCCAGATGTGTCCAGTTCGAAAACGGTCCCACATCCTCCGGCGCATCGCGTGCTGCCGCCGCCGCTGCCGGTCGTGCCGTATAGTTTACCGTTGAGCGCAATTAAGCTGCCAGATGGAGTTGCCCCATCGCTACCGCCTTTGAAACTGTATACGACGTGCTCTGAGCCCGACGTCGTGATCGTAAAGACCGCTCCGCAACCATTGCCCGAGCTGCAGCTTGCGCCGCCTTCCTGTGTGGTACCGTAAAGCGTTCCATTCAAATTGAGTAACGCAAAGACTGGCCAAGCGGCGTCCGGAGGGCCGTTGAAGGTGTAAATTACCTTCTTCGAACCTGTCGTGCTCATGCGAAAAACGGTCCCGCAGCCGTTGCTGTCGTTGCAAGGCGATCCCAAATAACCACCGTACGTCGTTGTGCCGTACAGTACACCCTTTACGAAAGTTAAGCCGGCAAAAGGCCATTGGCCGTCCGAGCCACCTTTAAAACTGTATAGCAACTTGTAGCCGCCGGCATTGAGCGGATCCGCAGGAAAACCGTTGACTTCTTGCGCTTGCGGCGGCACGCCGGGAGCTTGCTGTATGGCGCACGCGTTCAAAGCGATCGCACTCAACGCGCACGCAGCTAAGGCCTTCAAATTCACGTTGCGTGCTCGCGGTAGGCTTGTAGGCATTCAGCGACGATTCTTATTGCTCGTCCGGAATATGGTGGTCGGGGGGCTGGTGCAGGAAGTAGTCGACGCCGCGCGTTGACGGAATCTTCTTGAACTTCCGCGGCGGCCCGCTGAAGTCGAAGGCGTCCTGCGCGGGCGACTTCGCGCGTTTGTCGCTTGCGGCAAGCCGTTGCAATCCGAACTGGTCTTCCACGAACTTCAGAATGCTGCCGTGCTCGTAGTGTACGTGCGAGACGTAGTTCTGTTTTGCATACGGCGACACGATCAGCATCGGAATACGGAAGCCCAAGCCGTCGTAGTCGGCGTAGTCCGGCGGTTCGCGATCGTACCAGCCGCCGTAATCGTCCCAAAAGATGAATATCGCGGTGTCGTTCCAGTATTGCGATTGGCCGATCGTGTTGACGATGGACGCGATCCACGACGGACCGGTCTTGGAACCGGAGCCGGCGTGATCGGAATCAGCCCACGTGGGCGTTACCCAGCTCACGGTGCGCATGTTGCCGTCTTGAACGTCTTTCAAGAACTGCGACGGCGGGCTGATGATGTCTTTATTCCAGTCCTTGCCGTAGTAGATATGCTTGATCGCCTGATAGGCGCTCCAGATTCCCGGACTGCGGCTACCGTACGAGCTCGCATAATACGCCCACGGAATGTCTGCGTTATCCAACTCGTCGCCGAGCGTCGTCGGATCCCAGCAGACGATTTCGTATCCGTACGGCACTTGCCGTTGCGGACCGACCGTTTCCACCTCGTCGCCGGAGCCGCCGGGACAACCCCATTGGCCGAACGGATAGTTTACTGCCGACTCCGCCTGTCCGGCGATGATGTATTGATGCGAGATAAAACTGCTCCCGTCGAAATTCGAAGCGTACATTTCGTCCGCCAGCACGTATTGTTGTGCTATCGCAAAGTACGGTTTGGTTTCCTGATGCGGCACGTACGCGTACTGCGGATACTTAGTCGGGCAGGGATTGCTGCGGTAGCCGCAGCCGACGTACTCTTTATCGAAGCCGTTCATCCGGCAGTCGGTTCCGGGAATGCTGCCCGTTCCGTTGCACGCGGCAAAGAACGAAGACGAGCTATGGTCGATATCCCACGATGTTTCGAGCCCGATCGGGAAGAGTTTCACGCGCTTACCGCTGCTGTCGTAACCCCACTTGGCCGTTTTGGCACCGGGGTAGCCGTAAAAGAGATCGTTAAACGAGCGATTCTCTTGAACGACGATGACGATGTGCTTGATCTTTTGGCTCGTCGCCGGTTTGGAACGGCCGAGAGCCGAGAGCTCCGGCGTGGCGTTCATCGACGTCCCGCCGCAGGCAGTCAAAAACGCGGCCAGCGACGCGCCGGCAAAGGCACGAACCGTGAATGGAAAAAGACGCATCGTCTAAGCTTAGGCCGGGCGAGCGTCTTCCCTCCGCACCAAGCAACCGGCGCGCTAAAGGAGGGGGTGCCGCTATGATGAGTAAGCCTCGCTCTCCAGGAGAACCGAGCGATGGATCAATCCAGCCGGAAAATCGATGCGATCTTTGAGTTGCGCGAGGCCGCGGAAGCAAAAGCGCGCGCCGAGAAAGAGGTCGACGACGCGCCGTCTGCAGAGAAGCGAGACCGGCTTTTGGAAACGCAGCTCACGTTAGAAGAGAAGACCGTCGCGGCGATCACCGCCTGTCACGAATGCGGACACGAACACGCGCCCGACCAGGATCATCGCTGGAATGGCGGCGGTTGAGCGATCTTTTTCACCAGCCGTATGTGCCGGCCGCAGTCGAAAAACTCGAGCTCGTCGAGCACTGTGTACATAAGGAAGAAGCCGTAGCCGCGTAGCGCGCCCTCGGCGGGCCGCTCGAAGCTTGTGGGAGGAGCGAACCCGGCGCCGTAATTCCACACCTCCGTTACCAGCCGGTCGCCGTCGCGATAACAGTGCACGGCCATCCAATAGCTGTGTCCGTGTTGAACCACGTTGGACAAGACTTCGCCTACGGCCAGCTCGAGATCCGAGAGGTCAATTCCGGACAGCGATGACGCGGCATAGCGCGCTACCGCCTTACGGGCCTTCACCGCGTTCTCGGGCGAGCAGGCGAAGGCGTCCCAATAGCGAGGGGCCGACTCGAGCACGGTCTGCTTTTGCCCACCGACCGAACCAAACGAAACGGCCGTTAGGGCGTCGAGCGTATGTAGGTAGCGGCGGAGTTGCCCTTTTGGTCCTTAACGAGGATCTTTTCGGTGTCCGGCTTGGAACACGTGGAGCCCTGCGGGGCGACGGTCCAAGCCCCTCCGCTCGTAACCGGAACCTGGACCACCCAGCACGTTCCGACGACCGTCTCGGCCGTAAACGGCCCGGTGTAGCCGTCCTCGACCGCCGTGAGTGTAAAGGACCGCGTGATGGATTCGGGTGCGGGATTGGTCGAGCTTCCGCTCGGGTTGAGTTTGATCACGTTCGGGAAGTAGTACGTGTGCGTGCAAGCGACCAAGCCGCCCGCGGCCACGGCGCTCAAGGCGAGACAAAAAGCGAGCGGTCTCATCATCGTTACTAACGATTGTATCCGGCGCCGGTAAGACGACACCTCTCGGCGCGCGCAGGTTCCGCGAACGCTGCTACCGGAAGTGCGATTGATGGTTGTATTGATTACCGGGGCGGCAGGCTTCATCGGATCGCATCTCGTCGATCGGTACTTGGCCGACGGCTCGGTGGTGATCGGCGTGGATAACCTCATCACCGGCGGCGAGGCGAATCTCGCTCGAGCACGCGAGAACGATCGCTTCACGTTCATCCACGCCGATGTCGCAGTGCCGTGGGACGGAGTGATCGACGAGCTCGAGCGCCGCGGTACGTTACCGAATCTCATACTGCATTTCGCATCGCCCGCGAGTCCGATCGACTATTTCGAATTTCCAGTCGCAACCATGATGGCAAACAGCGCCGGCACCCACCGCTGCCTCGATGCCGCCGCGCATTGGAACTGCCGGCTGCTCTATGCCTCGACTTCCGAAAGCTACGGCGACCCGCTCGTTCATCCGCAGCGCGAAGATTACTGGGGAAACGTGAACCCGGTCGGTCCACGCGCCTGCTACGATGAATCGAAACGCTTCGGCGAAGCGTTGACGATGACGTACGTGCGCTCCGCCGGTGCCGATGCGCGGATCATTCGCATCTTCAACACGTACGGCCCACGGATGCGTCCCAAGGACGGCCGCGTGGTCTCGACGTTCATCATGCAGGCGCTGCAAGGCGAGCCGCTCACGATTTACGGCGATGGCTCGCAGACGCGTTCGTTTTGCTATGTCGACGACCTCGTCGAAGGAATCATGCGCTGCGCGGCAAGCGACGCGACCCGCGGGCGCGTCGTCAATTTGGGCAACCCCGAAGAGTATACGATCGCGCAGCTGGCGCAGATCGTCAGCGAGATTCTCGGCGTGCCGCTGCACGTCGATAATCGGCCCTCACGCGAAGACGACCCGACGCGGCGGAAGCCCGATATCGGAGTCGCGCGCGAGCTGCTGGGATGGGAGCCGAAAATTTCGTGCGCCGACGGATTACGCCGCACCATCGAGTACTTTCGCGGCAGCTAGCCGCCGCTGCAGCTCTTCCCATTCCGCCCAGAAACGCGCATCGGTTTCGCGCCGGCCCGACGCGAGCTGCCGCAGCATGGCGTACGCGCGATGCGTCAAGCGGCCGGCGGCGGTCGCCGCATCGAAGTCGTCGACGGAAAAGGCGGTGTGGCGAAGCCCTTCATCCAGAAATTCGGCCGCAAAGCGCTGGATCTCGCGCGTGCTGACGTCATCCAACAACAATCCGAGCTTGGCGGCGATGCGTTCGAGCTCGATGCGCGGCTGCTGCATCAGCAGATCGTAATCGACGACGACGAGCGGCTTGCCGCGCAGCTCGTGCAAAAACGGCACGTTGTGTGCCAGCCAAAGACGGTCGGCCTTTTCACCTGGAATCTGTTGCCGGCGAAAGAGTGAAGCCGCCACGCTACGCGGATGGCGGATCGCCAGGACGTACGCGTCGTCGGCCGAGCAGTCGCGCAGCGCGTCGACCCAAAACGGCAAAAGCCGGATCGTTCGTGGATCCTTGAATCCCCAGAGGGGCCTCGCCGAAAAGGCTTCCTCAAAGTATCGCACCGCCTTGAGGCGCAGCAGCCGAATGCGGTGATGCATGAAGCGATCGCGCGCAATTGGTTCCCAGTCATCCCACTTCAGCTTAAGCTCTTCGAGTACGCGCTGGTTGATCCCGACGATCGTTTTGTCTTCCCAATAGCCGGTCGGATTGTCGGGCTGCAGATCGAAAAAATTATTGCCGAGCTCGACGGAAAGCGCGTTGACGCCGCGGGCAATCGCGCTCGTACCGCTGCGGTGCATGCCGAGGACGCAGATCGCGCGGCTAGCCATGCGCGCGCCGATAGCCGAGCAGCGCCGTACGAACGATGTCGTCGAGCTTGCGATAGCGCGGTTGCCAGCCCAGCTCGCGCTGTGCCAGCTGTGGGTTTGCAACGAGCGCCGGCGGATCGCCGGACCGCCGCGGTCCGAACCGGTAGCGAACGCTCGCGCCGGCCGCCGCTTCCACGGCGGCAATCACTTCTAAAACCGAAGCGCCGCGTCCGATGCCGAGGTTCGCGCGCAGCGGATCGCCGCCCCGGCGCAGCCGGTCGACGGCGCGCACGTGCGCGTCCGCCAAATCGTCCACGTGGATGTAGTCGCGCACGCACGTCCCGTCGGGCGTCGGATAATCGTTGCCGTAGACCTCGAGCGAGCGCGATCCGAGTGCGGCGTCGATCGCAAGCGGAATTAAATGCGTTTCGGGGTCGTGCTGCTCGTACAGCGCGTGACGCTCGCTCGCGCCGGCCGCGTTGAAGTACCGCAGTGCAATGGAGCGCAGCCCGTACGCCGCTTCGTAATCGGCGAGAATTTGCTCGACCATCAGCTTGCTGCGGCCGTACGGATTCACCGGTTGCTGCAGCGTGCTCTCGACGATCGACTCGCCCGACGGCGGTTCGCCGTAGGTCGCGCAGGACGACGAAAACACGATATTGCCCACGCCGGCGCGGCGCAGCGCGCGCAGCAGCGCAATCGTGTTGACGACGTTGTTCTCGTAGTAGCGCTGCGGCTCGCTGACCGACTCGCCGACGTACGCGTACGCGGCGAAATGCACGGCGACGTCTACGCCCTCCTCGCGACAGAGCCGCTCGACGAGCGTCTCATCCGCGATGTCGGCCGTGACGAGCCGTCCCCTCGGGGCGAACTCCGCGCAGCCGCGCGAGAGGTTATCGAGAACGACGTAGCGTTGGCCGTCGTCGTCGAGTCGCGCAACGAAATGCGAACCGACGTATCCCGCACCGCCGGTTACTAAAATCGTACCCGGGCTCATCAGGCCGCGTGAACTGCCCGCGATGCTCTTTGCAAAAGCGACGTCAGAACGAGATTCGCGTCGAAATAGGCTTCCGCCACGACACGCGCCGCCCGGCAGTGCGTATCGTAATCGCGAACGACTCCGTTGATTGCTGCGACGGCTTCGTCGGGCGAACGAAAGGCAACCACGCCGCGATGCACTTCGAGCCATTGCGAGAATCCGGTCTCCTGCACCACGACGGGACGGCCGCTTGCGAGATACTCGGCACTTCGGTCGCTGAACCAGCCGCTGTTCGTCGCCACGTAACCGTCTTTGGCAACGCTGAACTCCGCCTTCGACTCGCGCATGAAGCGTTGGTAGACCCAGGGGTCGCGCGACGGCCGCAACGGATCGCGCACAACCCAGCCCGCATCGCGTAAAGCATCGCGCGGCGCCGACGCGCCGCCCACCGCAACCTCCAAGCGCGCGTCTACTTTCGACGGGAGCTCGAAGTACGGCGGAAACGACATGGCTTTCATTCCGTACGTTTGCCCGTCGAACGTTACGTCGGGATAGCTCTGCCACTGCATCATCGTCGAGAAGCTGCCGTCGGGCGACCCCGGTGTGACGGGCCACGCATCGAGAACGATGGGCTGCCGCGTCGGTTGCCACGGCAAGCCATCGTCGGGAATCGTGCAATCGGCACTCCCGAAGTTCTCGCCAAACGTCATGAAGGTGTTATGCCGCAAGGCCGATTCCATCGCCCGCGGATCGGCGAGATGGCGCAGCTGCGTGAAGGCGGGGTCCGTGTCGACGAGTACGCGGCGCGGGATCTTCATCAGCCACTCCCGCAACGGATTGACGCCCGAAACGTTCAGGCAAATATCGGCGCTGCGGCAGAGTTCGACCGCCTTTGGACCGGCAGGCCCGTGCCACGTCGCCGTGTGCGCGTCGTAGTATGCCCACCGGTCACGCAGACCGGCGCGCGTGAAGACCATATCGGCAAACCGCAGGCCGTAGCGCGGTTCCGAGCTGATTTCGTGCGTCGTCGGATCGTAGCACGACTCGAAGTCGTCGCTGTCCTCGAGGAAGTAGACGTCGTGCCCGAGCTGCCGCAGGCCGAGAACGTACTGTAGGTGATGCCAGGCATGGCCGGCCATCGGACCGCGCACGATGTAGCCCAACACGACGATCCGCACGCGCTTACCAACCCATCCGCGAAAGCATGTCACTGAGTACAACGTCGCTATCGAAGTATTCGTGCGCAATCTCGCGCGCGGCGCGCGAATGACGCTGCGGATCCGCTTCGATTTGCTGCAAAGCGTCGATTGCGCTCGCCTCGTCGTGAAACGCCAGCAATCCGCGGCCGGTAGGCAGGAACTGCGACCACGCCGTATCCTGCGTGATCACCGGGCGTCCGGCCGCGAGATAGCAGCTCGAACGGCACGAGAACCATCCGGTATTCGCTTTGACGTAGGTCTGCTTTGCGACCGAAAATTCACCGCGTGAGTTGAGAATGAAGTTTTGGTAACTAGGTGCATCGTGCGCGCAGAGCGTCGGGTCGAGCACCCTCCACCCGGCGTCGCGGGCGGCGGCGGCGGGAAACTGGGACTCCGGCGTCAGGCTCACGGCGACGCCGAGTGGAATGTCGGGAACGCGTCGCGGAAGTTCCAGAAAGCGCATGAACTCGATATCCTTTTGCCCCCAGCGCTCGCCCTCGAACGCGACGTCGTCGTGGACCCGCCAGTTCATCACGGTCGAATAGCACGACGCGCCGTTGGGCGGTTCGTGCGCGGGCCAATAGTCGAGCACGACCGGTTGTCGAGTCGGATGCCAGCGCAGCCCCAGCGTCGGAATACGGCAGCCGTCGTTTCCGATCCGCTCTCCGAACGTGAAGTGGTGCGTGTGGTCTTCGATCAGCTGCCGCATGCCGGGCGTGCCGCCGTCGAGCGATGCATCGTGCAGATATTGAATCTGCGTAAACATAGGATCGCTGTCGACCAGCGCACGCACCTCGATTCGCGCGTATTCATCTCGCAGGGTCGCGGAACATGAAACGTTGAGAAGGATATCGGCGGAGCGACAGAACTCGTTGAGCGCTCTCTCCGGCATCCCGAAGCATTGGCCGGTAACGGCGTCGCGGTATGCCCAGCGGTCGGCAAGACCGAAGTATTCCATAGTCGCAGCGACGTAGGAAATGTTGAAGGTGTGGTCGAGTTCGGGATTTTGGTTGGTCGGCCACTCGTGCGTGTCTTCGAGATAGATGACGTCGCAACCAAGATCGGCAAATCCTCGAACGTACTGCGCGTAATCCCATGCAACGCCGCCATACGGATAGAGTCCCAAGAACCCCGTGACGACGATGCGCGGTTTACGCAACGGTCTGCAGCTCCCGGAGTTTTCCATCGTGAATCTCTAAACGCACGTCGCAGCGCGCGAGCGTCGACGTGCGATGCGCGATCATGAAGACCGTGCGATTCTCCATTAGGCGTTCCATAGCATCGACGATTGCGGCCTCCGTCACCAGATCGAGCGCGCTCGTCGGCTCGTCGAGCAGCAGCACCGGTGCGTCTTTTAAGAACGCGCGGGCGATGGAGATGCGCTGGCGCTCGCCGCCGGACAAAAGCATGCCCCGTTCGCCGACCTCGGTGAGATAGCCGTTGGGTAACGCTTCGATAAAATCGTGCGCGTTTGCCTGGCGCGCGGCTTCACGGATCTCCTCGTCCGTTGCGTCGGGCTTGCCATAGGCGATGTTCTCGCGAATTGTGCTCGAGAAGAGCATCGTCTCTTGCAGCACCATTGCAAACTGATTGCGCAAGTCGGTGAGTTTATAATCGCGCAAGTCGACGCCGTCGAGCAATATCGCACCGCCCGTCGGATCGTAGAAGCGCGTCAGCAAGCTCACGAAGGTTGTCTTTCCGGCGCCGGTCTTTCCTTGAATGCCGACGCGGCTGCCGGCGCGGACGCCGAGCGAGATGCCGTGCAACACGTCGTGACCCGGCTCGTAAGCAAACGAAACGTCCTCAAAGGCGAAGTCTCCGCGCGCGCGGTCGAGACGGGTGGCATGCGGCTTTTCGGTGACTTCCGGCAGCTCGTCGAGGAGCGCAAAGGCGCGCCCGGCGCTGGCGAGGCCGCCTTGCAAATCCGCTACTTTTTTGCTAATCGTTCGCAGCGGCAGATAGACTTGCGCTTGATACGCCAGCACCATCAGCAGCTCGCCGGTCGAGAGATGGCCGCCCTTCACTTGGATGACGCCCATAAGCAGCACTGCCGCGGTGCCCGCAGCGACGGTCACGCCGATCGCGAGATCGAACTTCGATTGCAGCCACGCGATATCGAGCTGGCCTTTGAGCCGGCGGCTGGCGCGGTGCACGAATCGCCGCTGCTCGTGTTCTTCTTGACCGAAGGCCTTGACGACGCGGCCCGCCGAGAGCGCTTCCTGCACGACCGACATGGCAGAGCTCTCGATATCTTTGACCTCATACCAACGCCCGCGCAGACGCCGCCCGAAGCGCGTCGTCAGCAAGTAGAGAATCGGACAGACGACGAGCGAGACGAGCGCGAGCTGCCAGTTGAGCCATGCCGTCACAATGACGACCGAGACCGCGGTCAAAAGCGCGCTGACGAGCGGAATGATCCCGTCGATCAGCACGTGCTGGAAGCATTCGGCGTCGTATTGGATGCGAAAGACGGAATCCGTCGTGCCCGTGCGGTCGTGATAGGCGAGCGACAACCGCTGTGCGTGACGAAACAGCGCCGCGCGAAAATCGAGCACGAGCCGCTCGCCGAGATAGGTCGAGGCGAGCCAGACCGCCATTCCTTGCGCGTAGAGTAAGAACGTAATGAAGACTAAGAGCACCGCGACGATCGCGAGCACGACGTACGGATTGCCGCCGATGAATTGCAAAAAGCCCGGCAGCGGCTTGGAGCCGATCACGTTGTCGACGGCGATCTTGAGCGGCAGGGGCGTCAGCAGCGTCAGCGGCACCGCCGCCATGCTCAACAGAAACGTTCCGGCTACTTTCAGCCAGTACGGACGCGCGAACGCCACGATGCGGCCGAAGACGTTACGGTCGATGCTGGAGTGCGCGTTCATCGCTGCGCCGCCATTGACGGCGAACCCGCGTGGCGTACGATCGTTTCGGCAACGCGGCGCGCGTCGAAGAGCTCGGCCAGCTCGCGCGCGGCTCGCGCGTGGAGATCGTAATGCGCCTCGGCTTCGTCGAGCGCTGCGGCGGCTTGCGCGAGCGTCGAAAAGCGCAGCAGACCGCGTTCGCCGGTAAAGATCGCGCTCGGCCCGGTATCTTGGACCACCGCCGGTCGTCCCGTCGCGAGATAGCAGAGCGTGCGATCGCTGATCCAAGCGTTTTGAAAGTTCATGCACGACCATTTGGCGCAGCTGAACTCCCCGCGCGAGCCTTGTATGTACGCCTGATAATCCAGCGGTGAGCCGGCGACGTCGTGCGCGGGCCGCACGCGCCAGCCCTCGCGCTCGAGCATCTCGCCCTCGGCGACGTCGGAAGCGTCGTTCGGATCGAGCAGCAATGCCAGCTCGAGCGGGACGCGCGTATGCTTCGGCAGCTCCGCAAACTCTAGAAACGCGGTGCGCTTGTTGTTGTCGTGGATGCCGTCGTCGTCCACCACCCACTCGTGGCCCCACCAGTTCGAGACGGTAGTGAAGCGTCCGTGCTCCGGCGTCGGAAGGCGCGGCCACAGGTCGAGACTGATGGGCGGACGGATCTGAATCCATTGCAATCCGCAATCCGGGAACTTGGCATCCGGTTTTCCGACGGTCTCGCCGGTCGAAAAATACATATCGTGCGGCTCGACGGAGAGCAGCCCCGACGTGATCCAATACTGCAGCAGGCCCGGATCGATATCGACGAGCGCGGTCAGGCGGAACCGTTCCAGCATGCGCGCACCGATCCGCTGGTGGAAGTTCAACAGAAGATCGGTATCGCGAAAGACCTTCTGCGCCTGCGACGCCGTGCAGTTCACGAACTCGCCGTCGTCGGTATAGAGAATGATGCGTTCGTCCATGCCGAAGCGCGCCAGCCGCTCCCGCAGGATCGAAACGCGCCGTTCTTCTTCCGCCGCGTCGCCGGACCGGCGGAATTCTTCCATCCACCAAACGTCGCATCCGATCCGCCGCAAACCGTCCACATACTGCAGGTAGACCCAGAAGTGTCCTCCGCCGGGTGGATAGTTGACGACGTTATGCGGCGAGACGACGATTCTCACGCGTGAACCGCCTGTTTTGCGACGGTGTGCACGTCGCGGAAGTTGATGAGCCGCACGCCGTTATCGCGTAGGAACTGAAGAAACTGCGGATCGGAGAGCGTCTGGATCTCGATCTCACGCTCGATATTATAGGGCGACGTGAAGTCCGGTCCCATGTACCCGGGATGGCAGCTCAGCTCCGTGATGCCGTGATGCAGCACCTCGCGCAACATGTGCATCAGGCTTTCGATGCTGATGTGCTCGGGATGCGCGATGTCGTCCCATTGGCCGTAAAAATTGGAGAAGTAACGCACCGGCGAATGTTCGCGCAGCGGTACGTCGTACCGGGCGGCGGCTTCGATAAAGAGCGGACGCAGCCGCTCGTCGCGATGGACGTTCTGATGCGTGTCGAGATGCGTCGGCAGGTCACCCATGAGTTGCGAGAACGCGTCGATCTGCGCCTCGATCTCCGCCGCGCAGGCGCGCGGGTCGTCAAAATCGATCAGCGGCGTCGTATCTTCGTTGGTGAGCGCCACGTGCAGCCCGACGCCGAGATCCGGCGCTTTCTTCGCGAGGGCGACTGCCTCGCGCGCGGCGGGCATGGCGATCATGAGGCTCGCGCTGGTCAGCGCGCCGCGGCCGTGGACCTCCATGATGCCGCGGTTGACGCCGCGGCTCGCGCCGAAGTCGTCACCGTTGACGATCAAGTACTTCAAGAATCCCTCCCAGTGCGCGATCGAAGCGCGCCATCGCCGCAGCGCTTTCCAAGGCCATGCGGATCGCGACGGCGAGGCCCGCAGCTTGTAGAATCGCGCATGCAACCCACGCCTGCTGCGATCCGGCAATCACGGCGAGCACGCAAAAGAACACGACGAGCGCAAATCCGCTCGCGGAAACGGCCGGCCACGTGCGAACGCGTGCGAGCTGCTTTCCCGCGCCGTGCTCTTCGACGAGCATCTGCAATCGCGCCGATCCCAGCGTTCCGCCGCAAGCTTGGAGATCCCAGGAATCGTATTCGCCGCCGCGTGCGCTGACGGCGCCCGCGTCGCGCAACGATCGCTCCAGCGCTTCAAGCCATGCCGCGGGGCTCTGCCACCGCTCTTTCCAAAACGTATACGTTCGCGGCACCATCATCGCCGGCGCGAAAGCAACTGGCGCGCGCCAGAACGTGAGGCCCAATTCGAGCCGCCCGGCGAGGCGCGCCAGCGGCTGCGCCAGATGCAAAAAGCCGACGTAGGCGCGCGCTTGCAATGCGTCCCATTGGGACGGCGGCTCGCTTTCGAACGACGCTTGGCGTGCGGCGGCGACCGCTTGTAACGGCGGCATCGCGACGGCAAGCGCAAGCAGGGGAAGCGCGAGCAGCAACGGCGACCATAGCGCGCCGAGCGCGCAGAATGCCGCAAGCGCGGCGATGAGCAGGTACCACTCCGGCATCAGCGGCAACTGCGAGAAGGGGCCCGGCGCCGGCCGTTCGAGCGATTGAAACGGCGCAGTTCCCCATGCGCCTTGATAAATGCGAGGCCGGCGAAATCCGAGCCACGGCGTTACCCCTTTGGAATAAATGCGGCCGCCCCACGATGGATGTCCCATCGCGTTATATTTCTCGGGCCACTTACGCTCGAGCAATGCTTCCGCACGGCCGTATCCGCGCTGTTGCTTCCAATACGAACGCAGTGTCGTGCGGCGATGATGCCAGACGACGGCAGCGGGGCTGAATCCGAGCTTCCATCCGCGCTCTTGCAGCCGCCAGCAAATATCCACGTCGTCGCCGGCAATGCGCAGCTTCGGATCGAAACCGCCGATCGCGAGCAGTTTTTCTCGGCGAAACGCCATGTTGCAGCCGGGGATGTGCTCGGCTTCCCGATCGTCCACGAGCACCTGCGCCGGACCGCCGGGCGCGTTATCGAAACAGTCGGCGCGCAAACCCAGTCCGGGCGGCGCGAGATTGGGACCGCCGATTCCCGCGTAATCGGAATCCAGAAACGCCCACGCCAGATATTTGAGCCACTGCGGATCAGGGAAGGCGTCGCTGTCGAGATATGCGACGATCTCGCCGGTTGCGGCGTCCAGCCCCGTATTACGCGCGTTGCTCAATCCGCGGTTTTCGGTCGAAATCAGCTTCACCGGAAAATCGGCGGCAATCGAGCCGGTTGCATCCGTCGAGCCGTCGTTGACGACGATCGCTTCGAAATTTGGATAATCGACCCGCGTCAGCGCCTCGAGGCATTCGCGCATCGTGCTGCCCGCATTGTACGCGCAGACGACGACCGAAACGCGCGGCCACTCGACGTCGTTCCGAAACGGCACTTGCGTAAAGGCGTCGCGCACCGTCGCGAGCGCGAGCTTCGGGGTGCGATCGCGGCGCGTGAGGCCGAAATCCCAATCGTCGATCGCGTATCCGCCGCGATGCCACTCGTCGGTCCAGGCATAGACGAACGCGCCGGCACAGCCGGATGCGAAGATCGTACGCAGTTGCCAGTCGAGGACTTGCGCCTGCTTCTCTTCGCCGTTGCGGCGGCTATCGAGCCCGATCTCGGCCATCAGCAACGGACGATCGCCGGCGAGATTCTGTAAGCGCGCAAGGTACGCGCGCAGCGACTCTTCGCTTTCGAGATAAACGTTAAACGATAGGAAATCCAAGAACGGCAGCTCGAGATACTCCGTCGTCGGAAAGTTTACGTACGTTACCAGCGCCGTTGGATCTTCCGATTTCACCGCGCGATAGAGCCGTTCGATGAATCGCTCGACCCGCTCGCGGCCGAGCCAGCGGACGACGCCGGACGGGATTTCGTTTCCAACCGCATAGCAGAGCAGCGCAGGATGGTTCGCGCAACGCTTCACCTTCTCGCGCACGCTCGCTTCAATGCGGCGGCAACGGTCCGGCTCATCGAGAAATGCGACGTGCTGCTCCCACGGCAAGCCCACCATCACGCGCAGACCAAAACGATAAGCGACGTCAAGCAGCCAGCGCGGCGGGACGGTGTAGATTCGAACCGCATTGATGCCGTTGGCCGCCATCAACGCGAAGTCTCGCTCGACTACGGCGGAATCGAACCGCTCGTCCCCGGCATCGTCCAGCGCAAACGTGCCGTACGTCGTTCCACGGACGTACAGCTTGCGGCCGTTTGCGTAGAGAAACTTCCCACGTACGACCGGGCGCTCGAGATCTTCGCCAAAGTTCGTCGGTGCAACCGTTTCGCGCGGTGCTTCCAACGTCGTCAAATTCACGCTCCCACGGCTGCGGCGCCGTCGGAGTCGGGAACGGCCGATCGGCCGACCCCGCGATAGCGCAGGCCGCAGCGCGCGAACCGCTCGCCGTCGAGCACGTTGCGTCCGTCGACGACGATGCGGCGGCGCAACCGCGCCGCAAGCACGCTGGGATCGACGTCGCAGAACTCAGGCCATTCGGTAAGCACCAGGAGTGCATCGGCGTGCGCCGCCTCCATGGCGGAACGCGCGATGCTCGTGCGGCCGGGAAGCTCCGCACTCTCGATCGCCGGATCGTACGCAGTTGCGGTTGCGCCGCGCGCATGAAGGTCGTCAAGAATCCGCAGCGCGAGCGAGCTGCGCAGATCGTCGGTACCCGCCTTGAACGCAAGGCCCCACACGCCGATGTGCGCGCCCCGCAAGTCGCCGAGCTCTTCTTCGAGGATGTCGACAACCTTACGCGGCTGCGCGTCGTTGACGCGCAACGTAGCTTGCAGCAAATGCGACGGCGAGCCGCTGTTGCGTGCGACGTGCTCGAGGCTCTGCACGTCCTTCTCGAAGCACGGGCCGCCGAAGCCGATTCCGGGCTCTAAATACGCTTCACCGATGCGGCGATCGGCGCCGATGCCCTGCAGCACGTTGAGCGCATCGGCATTGAGCGTACCGCATAGATTGGCGATTTCGTTTGCAAAACTGATTTTGAGTGCGAGGAACGCGTTTGCGCCGCCCTTGATGAGCTCCGCGTCGCGGCGTCCCGTTACCATGACGGGCGCATTGAGGCTGCGCACGAGCCCGGCGTACGCCCCCGCGGCGTGATCTGATTCGGCGCCGACGATCGTGCTATCCGGATGCAGGAAATCCCAGACCGCGCTGCCTTCGCGCAAGAACTCCGGACAGAACAATAACTGGTAATGCGCCGGGAGCTGCGCCGCGATGCGATCCGACGTGCCTGCCGGAACGGTGGATCGCAAGACGACGATCTTGGGGCGATCGGTTGCGATTTGCCGCAATGACTCGACCGCAGCGTCGAGATGCGAGAGGTCTGCGGAACCGTCGGGCCGCGACGGCGTGCCGACCGCAATGATAATGAACGCGGCGTCTTCTACCGCGGCTGCAAGATCGGTCACGAAGGTCAAGCGACCGTTTCGCAGATGACGAGCGAGCGGCTCGCCGAGACCTTCCTCGCGATACGGCGGAATGCCGAGGCGCAAGCCCGCGATGCGGCGCGCGTCGGTGTCGAAACCGATAACGTCATATCCGAGCTCTGCAAATCCGACCGCATTGGCGGTCCCGACGTAGCCTGTACCGAGGATGGCTATTTTTGCGCGATGCATTTTGCCCACAATCAAATATTATTCCAAGAACTTGCTGAGAGTGCTGGGGGTTCCGCTCCAGAGTACCCATCACCAGACGGCAAAAGCTACCTACGAAGCCCGCACAGTTTATCGTACAGTGCAAACGTATGGTGAGCGGCGGCTGGTTGCATCGCGGCGTTACTCTAAGGCGGCGTTAACGCCGATGGCTATTTGTCTATGGCGCCACGCGGGCCGTCTTAATGTAATCGAGCCGCGGAAAATCCTTATTTAAATAGGCGTTTCCCTGCGCCGCGATCTTATCTTGGTTGGGCTGCTCTCCGTAGCCGGCATAGATATGATCGACGGCGTCCATGCCTTTGACGACCTTTCCGATGGGCGCAAATCCCATCACGTCGAGGCGCGGATTGTTCGCGAGATTGATGAAGAGATGCGTTGTGCGGCTATTCGGTGCACCCGTTGCGGCAAACGTGACGACGCCACGCGTGTTCGAGCCCTTTACGGGATCATCGGGAATCGTGACGTCCCACTTTTTCGTAACTGCCGGATTCGCGGCCGCACCCCACTGTACGACGAATCCCGGCACTACGCGATAAAAACGCGCGCCGTCAAAATATTTCGCTTTCACCAGTTCGTAAAAACGCTGCGCGCCGTTGGGCGCCGACCGCCGATCGACCTCGATCAGCACCGGCCCTTTGCTCGTGTCGAACAAAACGCGGTAGGTGTTTGGAGTCGCGGCGGCGGCGGCGGCGGAAGAAGTTTGCTTGGCGCCGGAACACCCCGCCAAGGCTAGCAGAAGGACGATGCCGATAGAGAAGTTCTTCATCCCCCAGGAATACGTCAAGGGCTTACTTAAGCATGCCTCACAAGGCATTTAGGCTCACCTAAGTGTCTTGGCTACGAAGGAGTAGTACGGATGGTCAACGTGCCGAGGGCGGCTTTTTGGCTTGGAGCCGCCGCCATATTGGGTCTCGCCGGCTGTAGTAATTCCGGGCGCTTGCTGCCCGCCGGCAGCCCACAGCAGCTCGGCGGCACGTCCGTGTCCGTCGCGCGTTACGCGAGGCCGCGCAGTCAAGCGGCGCCCATCATGCCGGCCTTCTTCTATGTGCCGTATCTCGGCGGTCCGGTCATCGTCGCTCCGAAATTTTATTTCGTCTTCTGGGGCTATCGCAAATACGGCGATCCCCATAAAGTGAAGCCGCTGCTGATCGCGTACGCGAAGAGCATGGGCGGCAGCGCGCACAACAACATCGAGACGCAGTACTACCAAACCGTCAGTAGCGTCAACACGTATATCACGAACCCGAGCAATCAGTTCGGCGGTAGCTGGGATGACGAATCGGCGGTGCCCAAAACTCCGACCGATTCGCAGGTTAGCGCGGAAGCGCTCAGAGCGGCCGCCCACTTCGGATACGATCCGAACGGCGTTTATTTCGTGCAAACACCGACCGGCCATAGCGAAGCCGCTTTCCCCGCCCATTGGTGCGCGTACCACAGCGTCGCCTATTATAAGAAAAAGACGTTGCCGTACGCGTATATGCCGTACATGCCGGACGGCGGAGCCGGATGCGGTGCCGGCGCGATAAAACCGCCGAAGGACGAGAGCAGCGCGGACGAAGGCGTGACCATCATGGCAGGCCACGAGTTCGGCGAGACCATTACCGATCCGACTCCGAGCACCGCATGGGACGGCCCGCAGGGTGAAATCGCCGATCAATGCACGTGGAACGGAATTGCGAACGAGCCGTTTGGATCGAAGAGCTACACGATGCAGACGATGGCCAGCGACGCCGACGGCGCATGCGTCCAATCGTACGGCTCGCAGGCGATGCCGCAAGCGTCGAGCGGCGATCTGCTCTATCTGAGCGACGTCGCAAAGAACGACGTCGAGATTCTTTCGTATCCGCAAGGCCGTCATATCGGCACGCTCAGGACGCTCGGTGCGCCGCGCGCCGAATGTGCCGACGCGCAAGGGAATGTTTGGATCGCGGACACGCAGGGATTCGACGTTGTCGAATATCCGCACGGAATATCGAAGCCGATTGCAGAGCTCAGTACGCCCTCCGCGCCGCGCGGCTGTTCCGTGAACTCCAAAGGCGACCAGCTCGCCGTTACGGGCGGTCGCGGCGGCATCGTTCTCGTCGTGTATCATCGTCGTCCGGGCGGAGCCTGGCACGACCCGCGAACCTACACCGACGCCGCGATGAAGAGGGTGGCGTTCTGCGGATTTGATGCCGCCGGCAATCTTTTTATCGACGGCGCCGGCAACGGCGGCGTCTTTCATTTAGCAGAGCTTCCGCATGGCGGGACGGCGCTCGTCGACATAACGGTGAACGCATCGATCGCCGCGCCGGGACAAGTTCAGTGGGATGGCACGAATCTCGCGGTCGGAGACGCCGGCGTGACGCCGTCGGTCATCTATCAGTTATCGGTAAGCGGCAGTGCCGCCACGACGGTCGGCTCGACGACGCTCGACGGCACGACGAGCGTCGCGCAGTTTTGGATTCAAGGTTCCCGGCTGATCGGTCCCGGCTTGCACTCGGCAGTCGGAATTTGGAAGTATCCCGCCGGCGGAAACCCGATCAAGACCATCACGAGCGTTCGAGGCTACGGTGCAGCCGTGAGCCTGGGCGCGGGCTCGCAAGGAAAGTAGGTCGTCATGACGCGACGTTTGATCGCCATTACGGTTGCACTCGCATGGCTCGCCGGCTGCGGCGGTCAGTCGAGCGCGCCGGTGAGTATCATGCCGCAAAATGGCGCACCGCCCGGGCTTGGATCGAAGCCGGATACGAACGTCAACGAGATGCCGGAACCGCCGGTCGTACGATCGGTCAACGGCGTGGCGAAGGTTTCGCTGATCGTCGATATCAGCGGCGCGACCGGATTTCCGCAGTTCGTTTTCGACCAGCAGAATGCCGTGGCGCCCACCATCCGCGTGAATCCCGGTGACAAGATCGTCATAGACATCAGCGACCAGCTCCCGCAAACGCATCACGATAAATACGATATGAACCTTCACTTCCACGGCATCGGATCGTCGCCGAAGTCTCCGGGAGATGACGTGCTCGGCATGCTGGCGCGGCCCGGGCAGAGCCTTCACTACGTCGTGCACATACCAAAGAATCAGGAGCCGGGACTCTACTGGTATCATCCGCACGTTCACGGGCAGACCGCATTCCAAGTCGGATCGGCGGGCCTGTCGGGCGCGATTATCGTCAACGGTTTGGAGCACCATTTACCGGGCCTCGCAAAGATGCGGGAACGCATGATCATCGTGCGCGCATCGGGAGTCGGCAGAACCGCGCGACCTCGCGACGACGACGGCATGCCGGGCATGGACGGCATGGATAGTATGGGCCAGACGCAGACCGGCATGAAACCTCAGATTTATAACACCGAACCCTGCGGGTCGGACTTGGGCTTTACGACGACGCTCAACAATGCGTACCAGCCGGTCATCACGATCCGGCCCGGCGAGAAACAGTTCTTCCGCGTCGTCAACGCATCGTCGCACAAAACGCTCAAGCTCTCCGTTGGTTCACGCATGGAGCTGGTGGCGATCGACGGTTTCGCGCTCGATACGTGGCACGGCACTCCGCCGACGAAAATGGTGCAATCGATCATCATTCCGCCGGCCGCCCGCGCCGAGTTCGTCGTGACCGGGCCGCCCGGCGGTTTCGGCACCTTCAAGACGCTCTGCTACGATACCGGAATCATCGGCGACCGCGACCCGCAACTGAAGCTGGCAACGCTGCGCGCGCCCCGCAACGCGGGACGGCAGGTTCGCGAAACCATCGAAGAACCGCTCAAGGTCGGCGCACCGCTGCCCAACAACGTCTATACGACGCCGCTGCCGCCGATCGCCGCAAAAAGAACCGTGACGTTCAGTGAGGGAGCGAGCCGCTTTTTCATCAACGGCAAGGCCTTCTCCATGAGCGATCCGCCGATGTACGTCGTGCACACCGGAACGGTGGAGGAGTGGCACATTCACAACATTTCGCAGGAAGTCCACGATTTCCACATTCATCAGCTGCACTTTCTCGTCAAGGAAATCAACGGCGTGCCGCTCGTGCATCCGTACTGGGCCGACAGCGTCCTCATTCCGCACCAGCGGCGCGACGGGTCGCCCGGATCGCTCGTTCTGATCATGGATTTTCGCGACCCGACGATCAAAGGAACGTTCCTCTTTCACTGTCACATTCTCGATCACGAAGACTTCGGAATGATGGCCAAGATTCAGGCGATCTAATATGAGGCCAAACATGGTACTGCGCATTTTGCTTGTTATTGCGGCTTCCGCGATGGTGGCCGGCTGCGGCGGCGCCGCGCCGGCAATCCCCGCCTCGGCGGCAGGAACGCCGTTCGCACCAAGGAGCTTCGATCCGACCGGTTCGTGGATCGATCCGTCAGCCGTGAAACAAGATCTGCTCTACGTTTCGGATGCGCGTGGAAGCGTCGACATTTTTTCGTATCCCGCGGGAAAACCGGTCGGGGTTCTGCGAGGCTTCCGAAATCCCGCCGGCCTCTGCTCCGACCCCAAGGGCGACGTCTACGTCGTCGACAGCGACGCTCTCGACGTGCTCAAGTACAAGCACGGCAGCACGAAGCCGATCAAGACGCTGCTCATGTTTGGTTACTTTCCATTCGGTTGCGCGGAGGATCCGAATACCGGCGACGTGGCAGTAGCAAACATTATCTCTCAATCGAACGGTCCCGGCGGCCTTTCGATCTTCAAGGCCGGTGAGGTGATCCCGCGCACGTACACCGACAACACACTCGGTTCATTCTTCTTCTGCGGCTACGACGACCACAGCAACGTCTTTGTGGATGGCACGGGCACCGGCAGTCACCACGCGAAGTTCGCCGAACTCGCCGGCGGAAGCAGCACGCTTACCACGATTTCACTCGACAAGACCATCAAATATCCCGGCGGCGTTCAGTGGGACGGCAACTATCTGACGATTCAGGATACGGCGACCCGCATGCTCTATCGTTTCAAGATGTCGGGATCGAGCGGCAAATCGGTCGGCACGATTCGGACTGACGGCGACAAGAGCACGCTGATCCACGAGTTTTGGATCGCGGGCAAAACGATCGTGATTCCCTACGGCACGCAGAGCCGCCACGTCGCCAAAGTCGGATTTTGGGATTACCCCGGCGGTGGTGCGCTTCAGAGCTCGCTCACGGTCAAGAAAGCGGCAGAGCTCGTGGGGGTTACGGTTAGTCTCGCGCACTGATTCCCCGGTGTCACCCTGAGCCTGTCGAAGGGCGACACCGGCGGCTCGTGGCGGCGCGGTGCGGTGCTGGTGCCGATTCTCGCAACGCCGCCGCATAGCGTAATTTTCGTCGAGCGCGCGCAGCATCTGCGCCGCCATCCCGGACAGATCGCTTTCCCCGGCGGCGCTTCCGATGAAAGCGACGGCGGCGATCCGGTGCGCACGGCCCTGCGCGAGCTCGAAGAAGAAATCGGAGTCGCAGCCGAGCGCGTACGAGTCGCCGGCCGGTTACCCGATTCGACGCAAGAGATGAATCGCTTCATCATCACGCCGATCGTTGGCGTGCTCGATGCGTCGGCGCGATTTCGCGTTGACGGCGAGGAGATAGCGAGTCTCTTTGCGGTGCCGCTCGCCGCGATACTTGATGACGGCGCGCTCTATGAAGATACCGCGATCACCGCGGCGCGCGGCAGGGCGATGTACGCATTCGATTACGAAGGGCGGCACATTTGGGGCTTTACCGGCAGAATTTTAAAGACGTTCGTCGACGCCTGGAGTGCGCCGGAATCGTCATTGCGGTGCGCCGTTGAAGCGGCGTTTTAGTCTTTGCGCTTTTCAGCGAGCGCTTTGACGACTTTCAATGGGATTGCGCCGCCGGGGATGACGAGATTGAGGGTCTCCGCGCCGATGTCGTAAAGATTCTCCGGTTTGAGCAGCTTCGCGACCGCGGCCATCGTCGCGGACGGCCGCGTCTGCAGCTCGCCCGTGATCGCGTCGATTGCGATCTCGGCCGATTTATTCTTCGCCGCCCAGACGCATTTGAAATTGTACGTCGGCCGAAGATGGAGATCGATGCACTCGACCGTCACTCGCTCTTCTTTGACCGCGTCGGCCTCGGCGGGACGGAAATCGTCCCCGAGCAGCGCGCGAATCACCGACGAAGCGCGCACGACCGGAGTGACGATCTTGGCGCCCTCGGGCGCGAAGTCATCGAGATTCACGGGCGCCGGCTGCGCCTTCGCGTACGGCTTGGCGTTAAACGGCTCGTTGTTGAGCCCGTCGAGCCAGAGTTCTTTCTGTTCGTCGCGCTCGCAGTGCTCGGTTACCGGCACTTCGATGGAGCCCGCTTTGACGGCGTAATCGCTGCCGTTGACGTTCACCGACGCAACGTTCGGCGTCTTGACCGCGACGCGATACGATTCGGTTCGATCGAAGACGAAACGCAGATGCGCCGTCGCATGCCAAACCGGCAGATACCAAAGGCCCTCGTCGGAGATCGCGATGTCGTCGTCTTTCGGTCGTGAGAAGAGCCGTGAGAGCGTCCCGAACGCCGAGGCCTTGTGCGCGCCGGCGCGGCCGCGCGCTTCCTCCGCAGACAAAAGCGGCTCGTAACAAAAAGCACCTTTCTCGGCAATTGCAATCTCCATGCGGTAGGTTGCTTCAGGCCGACCGCAGCGAACTCTTGCTAGTTCAGCTTACGGTTGCGGTGCCTCCAGTACCATTCGCCGTAATTCCTCGGCAAAGTACAGCCGGGCTTCCGACGGCGTCGACCACATCGCATGTTCTTCCACGATTATATCGTGCACGAGCTGCTCCGCGTCCGCGATCGTTATCGTCTCGCCGCGATGCGCTGCCTGCGCGGCAACGAGTTTTATCCGGTTCCATATCCGTTCCGCTTCGGTCAATCCGATTCACTACCAAAGAAATGCAGTCGCTCGAAGCAACTACAGGTTGTCTTGCGGATACTATAACAGCGATTCGGCGGCGCGGCGATACGCCATCGAACATAGTCTGTAGAAAATTTGGTTAAAGCTTCCGCCCAGGCGGCCTCGCGCGCGAGGGGTAGGATGACAGCATGAGAGATACCATTGCGCAGTCGCAGCCGTCCGGGCGAAGCTACGTCGTCGCGCTCGATCTAGAAGACGACGTACTCGAACGGCTCGTCGCGTTTTTCAGCAAAGAACGCATTGCCGCCGCGAAGTTCTATGGCATCGGCGGCTTTCGCCGGGCAACGCTGGCGTATTACGATATGGAAGCGAAGCGTTATCTTCCGATCGAAGTCGACGAACAAGTCGAAGTCGTTTCTTTGATCGGAAACGTCGCGCTGTATCGAGGAGAGCCGCGGGTGCACGCGCACTGCGCCGTCGGTCATCGCGACGGGCGTATGACGGGCGGACATCTGCTCTCTGCAATCGTTCGGCCGACGCTGGAGCTCGTGGTAGAAGAGCTCGCGGCAGAACTGCACCGTACGGATCGGCCGGAAATCGGGATTCCGCTACTGGACTTCTAAGGCGCCTTCCGGTGTTTGTCGACGCCGTCGACGAGAATCCCGACGATGTTCGCCACGATCGGTTCCGGCGAAGATTTGGGCGCTTCGTGCCGCCAGTTCATCGCCGAACCGACGAGTGCCGACGATATCAGCATCGCGGTGCAGTGCCCGAAGCTCGGCAAGAGAAAGTCGGTGAGCTGCGCCTCCATCGTTCGCGCGAACTGAGGCTCGAAGTCGCGATCGACCCGGCATTTCCGATGCGAAGCGACGAACGCGAAGATATTCGTGCCGACTATTGCGAGCATACTGCGCGTATCGGACGCTTGAAGGGGATCGCCTTCAGCGAGACGCGCTGCAACGTCCTCGCGAATCAGCGCGTCGAGCAGCGCAAACTTATCGGTATAGTGCGCGTAGAACGTCGCGCGGTTCACCGTCGCGCGGTCGGCGATGTCTTGAACGCTGATCGACTCGAAGCTCTTCTCGCCAAGCAGCGATACGAGCGCATCGCGAATCAGTTTTTGCGTGCGCGTCACGCGCGGATCGACGCGGGCGGCCCGCTCGGCGACGCTCGTTCCCATCAGTTTTTCCGTTTCGTCGGATAAGCGACAGTTTCGCGAATTTGTCGGTTGACTAGGTTCCCCGACATGAGTATGCTATGCGACACAAGGCGATTATACAACAGATGTCGCCAAGCCGCAAGCACAAGGAGCCCAAAATGACCGCCCAGCTTCAAGAACAGACCCTCTACACCGTCGATCCCGCCCATACGACGGCAGAGTTCATCGTCCGCCACCTCATGATTACGAAGGTCCGCGGGCGCTTCACCGCCGTCGAGGGGCAAGTCGAGCTAGCCCCCGGCAGCGAGCTTCCCCGCTCGGTCCGCGCCAGTATCGACGCTGCATCCATCGACACGCGCGAGGAGCAACGCGACGCACACCTGCGCTCGGCCGACTTCTTCGACGTCGAAAAATTCCCGCAGCTTACTTTCGAAAGCACGCGCATCGACGGTACGCCGGACGACTTCACGATTGACGGTAAGCTCACCATTCACGGCGTCACGCGCGACGTGACGCTCGATGGCAGCTTTGAAGGTCGCGTCACCGATCCGTGGGGAGGCGAGCGCGTCGGCTACACGGCCCAGGGAAAGATCAATCGCAAGGACTTCGGCCTGAACTGGAATGCCGCGCTCGAGGCCGGCGGCGTCGTTGTCGGCGATGAGGTGCGGATCGAGCTCAACGTAGAGGCCGTGCTGGCAAGGACTCAATAGCTTTGATGCTAACGCTGCCCCGATGCTGTTAGCGCACATCGGGCTCCTCGTGGCAGCCGCCGCCGACTTTCCTTCGCAAGCTACGATCGACGCCGCCGTGCAAAAAAGCATGGCGGCGAATCATCTGCGGGCCGTCATCGTGCAAGTGCGCTCGAACGGGAATCCGGTTTATGCGCGCGCGTTCGGCGAGTCGATGACCGGCGTGCCGGCCACCGCGGACATGCACTTTCGCAACGGCGCGCTCGCGTTTACGTACATGGCGACGCTGCTGCTCGTGTTCGTCGACCAAAAAAAGACGACGCTCGACACCAAGCTGTCGCAGTATTTTCCGAACCTGCCCGACGCCGATCGCGTCACGCTACGCAATCTCGCTCAGATGACGTCCGGTTATGCCGATTACGTCTATCAGCCCGAGCTGCAGAACGCCCTTTATCGCGATCCGTTCCGGCAGTTTACTCCCGAAGAGCTCATCGAGTTCGGCGTTTCGAAACCCATGCAGTTCGCGCCGGGAACGAATTGGGGCTACTCGCATACCAACTACGTCATCCTCGGGCGCGTGCTCGAAAAGATTGCCGGCACGCCGCTGGCGGATGCGCTGCAGAAATACGTGCTCGGCCCGATGGGCCTCACGCAAACGGCGGCTTTTACGACTCCGGAAATCCCGCAGCCGGTGTTGCATTCGTTCACGTCGGAGCGCCGTGAGACGCTCGGCATCAAACCAAACATCCCGTTCTCGGAAGAGGGAACGTTTTGGAACCCATCGTGGACGACCGCCGAAGGCGCCGTGCAGACGACCGATATATCCGATCTCGGCATCTCGCTCGAGGCCGTCGCATCCGGTAAGCTGCTTTCTGCGCAGTCCTCGGCCGAACAGGTCAAACCGAGTCTGGTGGGCTTCGGTCACTCACAAGCCGGTTGTCCCGCGTGTCATGCCAATAGTGTCGCGTTCAACTACGGTCTCGGCGTGATCAACAACGGTCCGTGGATCACGCAGACACTCGGTTTCGCCGGCGCTTCCGGCGCGGTCGGCACGCTCCCGGCGCAGAAACTGACCGTCGCCGTCGAGGGCACGAACGCGCAAGACGCCTACGACGCGCAAGGCAACACCGGACTCGGAGCGGTGCAGGTCTTTCGCGATCTCGTCGGCGCGCTGGCACCGAACACGATGCCGCCACCGCCGAAGTAACGCGAAACTATGGCGGCAGAGCCGCCCAGCGAATCTGGTTCCAGCTCCGAAGCCACGGACGCTCACCGGTACGGCTGCGATAGTAGCCGCCGTTGTTGCAGCCGCCACCGGCGCCGATCGCTCGCGCGCAGAGATAGACGCGCACTTCACCGTTCCGATAGGCGAGCGACTGATCCATACACCCCGTTAGAAACGCCGGATAGGTCCCGCCCCAATCGGCGCCGAGGGCAGCCTTCCAGCCCGTGATACGCTGGCCGTCGTACTGCGCCTTATAGACGATGCAGTTACTCAAGCCTTCGATCAATGGCGCTTTGCCCGCGCGCTCGACGCGAATCAAGCCCGCCGTGAATCGCTGCTGATCGGCTTGCGAAATCGCATACGGCTTCGGTGCGGCGCAACCGGCGCACAACGCCGCAACGAAGAGTAAGCCGCCGAAACGGCGTCTAACTCTCATATACCGTCATGCGACATACCGGCATGCGACGTTTCTTTGCGCTCGTTGCGGCGCTGCTCCTCGCAGCGGCGCCGGCGCCGCGTTCCAGCCGCTACCTTTTTGCGTGGGCGATGGAAGTGCCGGACGGACGCGCGTTCATCGCGACCTTCGACGTGTCGCCCGGCTCATCGCCGTTCGGAAAGCTCGTCGCGATGCGCGACGTCGGTACGGCGGCGACGATGGTCCATCACACCAACTACGCCCTTGCGCGCAACGGCGTGCTCTTTGCTAATGATTGGCAAGCCGATCGAACCTATATGTTCGATCTAGCCGATCCATCGAATCCCCGCCTTGTGGGCCAATTCCGCAACGCCGGGCCGTACATGTATCCGCACTCGTTCGTCTATCTCTCGAACGGCAATACGCTCGCGACGTTTCAATATACGAAAGGCTTCAACCGCAGCCCGGGGGGTCTCGTCGAGCTCGATGGCCACGGCCACGGCGTCAAGATGAGTTCGGCCGCCAACGCGGGTGTCGATCCGAACATTCGGCCGTACAGCATGGCCGTCGTCGAAAAGCTCGATCGCGTCGTCACCAGCAGCGCCGACATGATGGGCGCGCAGACCAGCCGCGTGGTGCAGATCTGGCGTCTCTCAGACCTGCGGCTGCTGCATACGGTCGTGCTTCCAAAGCCGCCGGACTGGTATTACGACGACGCCGCGGACTCATCGGAGCCGCGCGTGCTCGCCGACGGCGAAACGGTGGTCGTGCCGACGTTCAGATGCGGGCTCTTTTTGCTGCACGATCTCACCGGCGCGCATCCGTCACTGCAGCACGTCTACGATTTCGGTTACCGGCTCTGCGAAGTGCCGGTCGTTGCGGGCAACTATCTCGTGCAAACGATGCAGAGCGGCCACGCCATCGTCAGCCTCGACCTGCACGATCCCGCCCACCCACGCGAAGTCAGCCGCCTGCTGCTCGATGCCGGCGAGTATCCGCACTGGCTGGCGCTGGAACCGCAGGGTGATCGCCTCGTGATCACGGGATATGGCGCGCTTGCGACGCACGCACGGTTCGCGACGATCGATCGCGACAATGGCCGGCTCGCGTTACAGCCGGAGTCGATTGACTTCAGCCGTGCGTGGCCGGACGGCTGGAAGGGCGCTGCGGTTCCCCACGGCGCCGTCTTCAGCAACCCGTAGCCGTGCGATTCGGTACGGCCGTACCGCTACGATAGCTGCATGATGACACGATTTGCTATTCCCGCATTAACCTTCGCGCTGCTTGCGGCGCTCCCGGCGATCGCGCCCGCCGCAACCATCGATCAGATCGTCGGTAGCCCGACCACCTACGATGGCCGGCACGTCGACGTCAAGGGCACCGTGGAGCACTTAGAACGGAAGGTCTCGCATCACGGCAATCCCTACGTGACCTACTCGGTCTGCTCGAGCCAATGCTTGCCGGTCATTTCTTTCGGCGCCGAGCCGTCAGCCAATGGTCAGATCGTTACGGTGCACGGCACCTACGAGAGCGTCAAACATGTCGGCGACGAATACACGTTCCGCAACGGCATCGTTGCCGACGGCGGCAGCGATTCGGAGATTCCGTGCTCCTAAGAGGGGGCGGTACTAACGGTCTTCGGTAGGAAATCCGGCGTCGAGCCAGCCTTTGTAGCCACCCTCGAGCGCGACCGTGTGATAACCCCGGTCGCGCAGCGTCTTGGCGATCCGGCTGCATGAGTTACCGCTGCCGCAGTACAGCACCACCTCTTCGTCCTTGCCGAACGGCAGAGTATTGCCGCTTTCAAGCGCCGACCCTTCGGCGCGTTCCGAACTGGGGATTTGCCGATCGTCGGGGTCCTTACGAATGTCGAAGAGTTTGAGCTCGGCTTTACGAGCGCGAAGCTCACCAGGCGAAATCGTATCCATATTGCAACAAACTTCTTAAGGAGATACAAACAATGTCCCTACGCATCAACGGCGCATTCGTCTCCGCGGTTCTCGCGGCGGTTTTTGCGTTCGCTCTCAATCCAATCTCGGTAACCGCTAGCGCGCCGCCGGTCTACCCGGGCGCGGTCGCGACGACTCGTCCGGTCGGTGTCGCCATGAAGGCTCCGCCGGCGCAAGCCAAGACCTACGTGACCGCCGACAGCTTCGCGAAAGTGAAAGCCTGGTATCAAGCGCAGCTCAAAGGCGCGCAAGAAGTGCAGCAGCCCGGCATGCAAAATGAGGACGCGTTTCTCGTGGGAAGCGCCGCGTCGGGCATGGTCGTGTTGGTGCAGAGTTACAAAGGCAAGACCTATATCGTCATCGGTCCGCCGATTTGATAGATTTGACGCAGCGGTTGCGGCATTAAACCGTACCCACGAGCTGACGCAGCGATGCGTCGAACGCATCGTTGTCGCCGTACCAATCGCCGCGGCCCGACGGTGTGATATCGAGTAGATGCCAAACCGGGCAGAGCAGATCGATGCCGCGCTCGCGGTCCGCCAGCAACGGATGCGCAGTGTAAAAATGACGGATTTGTCCGCCGCTCTTCGTGAACACAACGATGGTCGAATCCGGGTTGCCTTCGGCGTCTTCCGCATCGATGTCTCGCGCAAACTGCGAACCGTCGTCGGATAATAGGTGCAACCGATGCCACCCGCGGCGCTCGCCCCATGCCCTGAGCTTGTCGACCGGCGCTCGCGACGCAACGACGAAATTTGCACGCTGCGTGATGTGCGGCGCGATTCCGTTGAAACCGTCGATCCAGAGCGAACACATCGGGCAAAAGTCGTCGTCCTTCGCCCAGTACATCAGATGATAGACGATCAAATCGTTCTTATCGCCGGTAAAGAGCTCCGATAAGCGAACGTGGTTTCCGTCCATCTCGGTAAAGCTGTAGTCGGGAACGGCGGGTCCGGGCGGAAGGCCGCGTCGCATCGCCGCCACTTCTTCGATGCGGTCGCGCAGTTCGATCTCGGCTTGACGCAGCCGATCGCGCGATTGCCGATACGCTTCGTCGGCGCCAGGCATAAGCAGACTTGAATCGGCCATGTCATCTCCTCTCGGTCACCTGTCAAGATAAAAAGGACCGTGCCGCCCTGCGTTCGGGCGGCACGGTCCGGGAGATATGCGCGTTAAACGGCTAGCCCTTCGGAGGTCTGCCTCCGCCGCCGCCACCGGGGCCACGGCCGCCGCCACCGCCCGACATTCCGCCGCCGGGACCGTGCGAGAAGCCGCCACCGCCCGGACCGCGCGAAAATCCGCCACCACCGGGATGACCGCCGCCGTACATGCCGCCGCTATGGAAGCCGCCGCCGCCCGGATGTCCCGCATACACACTGCCGCCGTGATGCGGCGCTGCGGCCATCGACGCGTTGTGATGCGGCGCCGCAGCCATCGACGCGTTGTGATGCGACGCTGCCGCCATCGATGCGTTGTGATGCGGCGCTGCGGCCATCGACGCATTGTGATGCGTCGCCGTCGTCGGTGCGTTGTGATGCGCGGACGCGATCGATGCGCTGTGGTGCCCAGCCGCCATCGATGCGCTGTGGTGCGGCGCTGCGGCCATCGACGCGTTGTGATGCGTCGCCGTCGTGGGCGCGTTGTGATGCGCGGACGCGACCGAAGCGTTGTGATGCCCCGCCGTCATCGACGCGTTGTGATGGGAGGCCGCCACTGTCGCGTTGTGATGGGTCGCTGCGTTGACGGTGCCGTGCGCGACGTGCTGCGCACCTGATGCATGGGCTACAGAAACGGGCGGATGGCCGTGATTGACGCGCGCAGCAAGCGCGCGATTGTGCGCAGCTGCAGTAATATGACTGCGCTGGGCGGCCGTCGCCGGTACGCCGTGCCGCCGCGCGGCCACCTGCGCCGCGGTCGGTCGTGCGTGGACCCCGTTGCGTCCGCCATTGAACGAGACGCGCGAGTTATTGATCACGGTCTTGTTGATGACCGTCTTGTTGACGTACGTGTTGCCTACGATCGTGCCGCTCACCGGAAGCACGGCGGTGTTGTACATAAAGGTCGGTCCAGCCCAGAATCCGCCAACGAATCCGCTGCCGTAGTAGCCGAAGCCGTAATTAATTCCGCCGTAGAAGCCGACCGTCGGCCCCCAGTATCCGGGATTCCACGCGTAGACGCCGCCCGTGTAGCCCCAGTAACCGGGCGTCCAGTAGTAGCCGCTCACCGGAGGAGCCGTCCAATACGCCGGGACCCAATAATAGCCGTAGGGTCCCCACGCCCAGTATCCGGGGATCAGTTGCGCGCCCGCATACGGCGCCGGCGGAACGCTGTAGTACGGCAGCGGCGGAGGCGCATAGCCGGCCGTAATGCCGACGCCCCATCCGGGCCCGCCAAAGCCGATCCCAACCCCGACGCTGACTTGCGCCGAGGCGGCAAGCGGCAGTGCGGCGATCAAAACGGTGGCGACGACGGTGAAGAAGGACCTTTTCATTTGGAGTACGCCTCCTGAGCGGAGATGGGACGGACGCGTTTTGCAGAGCGTTACCCAGATCACCATCCCGCGTATTCCTCGCTTAATCGCATTCTCAGCAATCATAACTACGTCCATACCGAGCATTGGCTCGCTCGCTTGGACAGGTCGCCGTTTGCCCTTGGCTAACCGACGGGTGGTAGCGGCAGCGCGCCGCAGAAGTGGAGCGGACCAGTGCGACCACTCATAATCATCACGATGACGCTTGCCGTGCTTGTAGCGCCCAGCAGCGCTTGGGCAAAAACCAGATCCGCGTTCGGCATCATCTTGCAGCGCTGCATGGTTAATGAAAATGCGAGCCACACGCAAACCAATGGAGTGAACGTCGTCTATTACGACCGTCACGAGACGCCGGCGAGTGAAGTAGACTTCTTGGTCAAGTACCGTGGAAAGACGTACACTCTAACCGATCGCGGAACGTTTACGCATATGGCTCAGATCAATCACAACCTTACCAATGCGCTCGTCGGAGAGGTTTGGCAAGGTGCCGAGCCCGAGCTTTGCATACCGGGGCGCGTTAAGTTTGCGACCGGACAGGTTTTGCAATAGAGACGCCGCGTCGCCGAGCCGTTTTGATCGCCGTGCTGATCGTTTCAGCCGCGGCGGGTTGCGCGTTTCCAAATTCTGCCGCCGTTTCTGAGGCTCCCTCGTACAAACCATCACAAGTAATTCGCCCGGACAAGCGCGGAAAAGTGACCTTTTACAGCGATGGATTCGGGGACGCGACCCCGGATGGAATCGTCGGGGGGCCGCTCAATGACGCGTGGTTCACGGATCCCGGCAATGACGTCGTCGGCCGCATCACGGCGAACGGAACGTACACGCTGCAGCAGCCCGTCGGCGCAGCGGTCTCGGATGGGATCACCGAGGGGCCCGATAAGGACATATGGTTCACGCTTGCGGGCGGCGGCGTCGGTACCCTCATGAAAAACGGCACGTTGAAGCTTTTTAAGGATTCGCAAGGCTCACGTCCGCACGGGATTACTACCGGGCCCGACGGGGCCTTGTGGTTCGCGCAGAGCGGCGGCGTCGCGCGCGTGACCACCCAGGGGAAGTTCAAACATTTTGCAGTTGCCGATCCAACCGCGCAGCTGCAAGGCATCGTAACCGGACCGGACGGCAACCTTTGGGTCACGCAAAATGCAAAAGGAAGCAGTTTCTCCGACCAAGTGATCCGTGTGACTCCAAAAGGAGAGCATAAATCGTACACCGTCGGTGCGGGGCCCGCATGGATCTGTGTCGGCCCGGATAAAGCGCTCTGGTTTACCGAACTCGCAGCCAACGCAATCGGCCGCTTAACGACCGGCGGCAAGTATACGGAGTATCCGACGAACTATCCAGGCGGCGCTCCGTCCGGCATCGCAATCGGATCGGACCGCGCGCTGTGGTTTACGGATTTCAACGGACGCTTCGGACTGGGCCGCGTCACGAGAGCGGGGAAAATGCACTTCTACGGTTCGCACGCCGTGGGAGGCGACGAACTGCGGCAGATCGCGCTCGGCCCGATCGGAGCGATGTGGTTCACGTCGTATCAGGGCGTCGTCGGCATCGGCCGCGT
>JAMXLK010000100.1 GCA_024281075.1 Vulcanimicrobiia bacterium | reverse complement strand
GGGTCGGTGTTCGGTGCGTCGAGTCCCGTGCGAAAACCGTACGCGAGCGCGCCGAAGCCCCCGCCCAGCTGTTTTTGTATCGGGACGCTCACCGCGCTCTGCGCGTTGCGCTTCGCGTTGAGCCTTTGCGACGGCCAACTGCGATACGGCGGCAGCGCGTCGAGCGCGCGCGGCGACCCGAGCAGCTGCACCGGCGTCATGCGCGCGTACGCCGACTGATAGGTGTTGCCTGGGAGATTCGTCGCGTAGAAGTTCAGCGCGATCGGCATCCCCGCGGGAAAGACGTTCGTGCCGCTCGGCGCCCAGGCACCCGGCGCGAAATCCGACGTGCGAATCGTCACGCGTTGATCCTGCCCGAGCGTTTGACCGTAGATGTCTTTGACGCTCCCGGCAACAGTTGCCGTGTACGTGGCATCCGGATCGAGCGCATACGGGTTGATGACGATCCCGTCGGAGCGCCAGTCGGGAACCATGATCAGTGGTTTCACCGCCGCCGGTGCCGGGGAGATGGTGACCGCGTTTGCGACCGACGCAGGATCGAGCGCGTTGCTGAATGCGATGACGGGATCGCCCGCGGCGAAGCGATTCTGTTCGCCGGGGCTCGCACTCGGCGTCGGGACGATCGCCAGCGCGTCGTACGTGCGCACGAAGCCGCTCGCGTCTTTTGTGGTCGGCAGATTGCCGTAACGCGGCGCGACGCCTTTGAGAATCACCAGTTTGTAGGTCGTGCCTCGACGCAACTCGCTCGCCGGGCTAATGTTGTAGTCCCACGCATTGAGTTGCGGATCGAAGAGCGCTTCCGCGCCCGTACCGGGAAACGGCGTCGGCTGCGCTTGAAGTTCGGCCCTCGCGGAAACCGTCTCGTTATTGCCGGCAACGAAGAGCGCGTGGTTTGCAAGCGAGTCGGTATCGACCGCCGCATTGGCGCGAACGCGCACCTTCGGTTGGAGGCGCACCGGTAACGGCGTCGGCTGCTCGTCGCTCGATTCACCCGTGCCCGGCATATCGACAAACTGAAGCGGCGCGGTTTCAAAGGTCCAGGCAAGGTCGTTCTCAAGCGCGTCGCCGGCAAGGTCGCGAAGCCCCGCGGTGAGCGTGATCCGCACGCGCGTCCCGACCGGAAGCGCCTGATCCGGCACGAAGCCGATCATGCGCGGGGTGAGGAGCGTAAAGTGCCCCTGCAGCGCCGGCTCGATGCGAACGTGGCTCAAGAGGCTCTGCGTCCCCTCGCCGGAGAGCGCCTGAACCGGCGTTACCGGTTTGGCAAAGATGACGCGGATCTGTGCGAGCGTATCGGCGTTGCCGGTCGGCGAGATCGACGCGATCCAGGGCGGCAGTGAAGGATTCGGAAGCGCCTCAACCGCCGCGAGCTTCGGAACGTTGGTTCCCGGCGCGCCGCACGACGCTGCGGCGATGGCCGCAATTGCCGCAACGAGAAGAGCAAGAGAGCGCACCGTCGTATCTTCCGCACGTCGGGCATGAAACTCTTTGCGTGGGCGGTGCCGGGAAGCGCGCTTGCGGCGATGCTTGCGCTCTACCTCACCGGTGTGAACGTCGCGCGGCTTCCAATGCCGCGGGGTTCGGTAACCTTCACCGACCGTACGGGAAGCGGGCTCGGCACGGTGCTCGGCGCGCGCTCGGAGCATATCGCCGGCGTCGCACTCCGTGACGTTTCACCGGAGTTTCTGCAGGCGATCGTGGCGGCCGAAGATGCGCGCTTTTGGCAGCATGGCGCCATCGACGTTCTCGCGCTGCTGCGCGCGGCGCGCGACTTCGTGATCTTCGGCGAAGCGCGCAGCGGCGGATCCACGATCGAGATGCAGCTCGCACGACTCCTCCGCCGGACTCCATCGACGTTCCGCGGCAAGCTCTTGCAGATTGCCGAAGCGGAGCGCATCGCCATGGTTTCGAGCAAAAGTGCGATTCTCGAGGCGTACGTCAATCGCGTGCCGATGGGCGGCAACGTATACGGCATCGAGAGCGCGGCGCGCACCTATTTCGGCGAACCTGCCGGCGATCTCGATTTGGCACAAGCCTCGCTGCTGGCGGCAATACCTAACGATCCCGCGCGTTTGGAACCTGGCAACGATTGGGTCGCGTTGCGTGCGCGCCAGCATTTCGTCTTAACGCGTATGGCGGCGCTCGGCCTCATCACCCCCGCGCGCGCACAACTGGCATTGGCCGAAACACTCAACGTGCGCCGTCACGATTCTGGCATCGCCGACGCGGCGCATGCGATCTTCTTCCTCACCCATGCAAGCCGGCCGCAGGGACGCGTGCGCACGACGATCGACCGCGATCTTCAACGTTTCGCGCAGGCGCAAACGCAAGCCGTCATCACCGCGCTGCAGCAGTATCACGTCAGCGACGGCGCGGTGCTCGTCGCCGATAACCATACCGGCGCCGTGCTGGCGTACGTCGGCTCCCCGGATTATTTCTCCGGCGGTATTCTCGGCAGCAATGACGGCGTGCAAGCACTGCGCCAGCCTGGGTCGTCGCTCAAGCCGTTCACCTACGAGCTCGCATTGGAGCGGCGTGCGATCCGGTCCACCACCATTTTGAATGACGCACCGGCGGTCTATTCGCTTCCCGGCGGCCGGCTCTATCAGCCGGCGGATTACAGCGGACGATTCAGCGGACCCGTTCGCATGCGGTACGCGCTCGCGAACTCGCTCAACGCGCCGGCCGTGCAGGTGCTCTCATCGCTCGGTGTCGAGCCGCTGCTCGCGCGGCTGCACGCGCTCGGCTTTGCGCATCTCGACCGACCGGCGTCGTACTATGGCCTGGGTTTGACGCTTGGCAGCGGTGAGGTGAGCCTCTGGGAGCTCGTGCAGGCGTACGCAACGGTCGCGCGCGCCGGCGACTTCATTCCACTCCATCTCGTGGACGGCG
>JAMXLK010000099.1 GCA_024281075.1 Vulcanimicrobiia bacterium | reverse complement strand
AGCGCAGCAGCGCCGCCATCGAGCGACTCGACGTGGCGCCGTGGACCGATCGGTCCGACGACGGCACGAGCATCTTCGATTACCTCCCGCGGGATGCGACCATCGTCTTGGAAGAGCCGGCAAAAATCGCCGCCGTTGCGGGCGCGCTCGACGACGAGCGCACGCGCGAACGCCACACGCTGCTCGCGGACCCCTCGACGGAGCCTGCCCTGAGCGGCGTCGAAGGGCTCGGGGCAGGCTTAGTATCGGCCGGCACGCTAACCGCGGAACCGATCGGGCTATCGGAGCTGCGCGAGCCGATCGGCGAACATGCGACGCTGATTCTCCCCGGCGCGATTGAAGCCGGCGGAACGCCGGACTGGGTTCCAGCGGTGCTCGAGTCGTTCGTGCTCGAGTCGCGCCCGGTCGAACACTTCAATCGCCAAATAGCGCTGTTTTCGGAAGCCATGCGCGAGTGGAGCAATACGGGCGAACGGGTGTATATCGTCAGCGCTGCGGTTTCGCGAACCATCGATCTGCTGCGCGCCGCAGGCGTTGAAGTCGGGCCACGACCAAGGGGCGGCGTCTTCGTCGACCATGGCTCGATCGAGGCCGGCTTCAGCATTCCCAGCTTACGTCTGCGCGTGCTCGGCGATCGCGAAATCTTTGGCGCACCCGCAAAACGCGTCAAGATGCGCGCCCTCAAAGAGGGCGTCCCGGTTACGCTTGCCGATTTACGCGTCGGCGACTACGTCGTCCATGCCGTGCACGGTATCGGTCAGTACTTCGGTCTGCGCGCGGAAACGATTCTCGGCGCGACCCAGGATTATCTCGATCTGCACTATGCCGGAAGTGACCGAATGTTGGTTCCGGTCACGCAGATGCATCAGGTTGCAAAATATTCGGCCGCGGAGGGCGCGACGCCGCGGCTCTCCAAGATGGGCGGCGCGGATTGGGCTCGCGCGAAGTCGCGCGTTTCCGAGGCGCTGGAAAAAATCGCCGACGAACTCGTCGCGCTCTACGCGGAACGCGAGATGTCGCGCGGATTCCAATTCGGTCCGGACACGACGTGGCAATCGGAGATGGAAGAGGCCTTTCCGTACGAGCCGACGATCGATCAGCAAAAAGCAATCGAGGCGACAAAATCCGACATGGAGTCGGCACGGCCCATGGATCGCCTCGTCTGCGGCGACGTCGGATACGGCAAGACGGAAGTCGCCATGCGGGCCGCCTTCAAAGCAATAGCGGACAAAAAACAAGTTGCGGTGCTCGTGCCGACGACACTGCTTGCCGATCAGCACTACCGCACGTTCGGCGCGCGCTTCGGCGCCTTTCCGGTGCGCGTCGAAATGCTCTCGCGCTTTACGCCCAAGGCGGACCAGCGCAGCATCCTGCGGGATCTCGCCGAGGGCAAAGTGGACGTCGTCATCGGGACGCACCGGCTGCTGCAGAAAGACGTGGCCTTTGCCGATCTCGGGTTAATCGTCGTCGACGAAGAGCAGCGTTTCGGCGTCATGCATAAAGAACGGCTCAAGGAGTATCGAGCCAGCGTGGACGTGCTGACGCTCTCCGCGACGCCGATTCCCCGCACGCTGCACATGTCGCTGATGGGAGTTCGCGACCTTTCGCTGATTCAGACGGCGCCGAAGAACCGCATGTCCATCAAGACCGTCGTCGTACCGTCGAGCGATGGCATCGTACAGCGCGCGATCGACGCGGAGCTCGACCGCGGCGGTCAAGTGTACTACCTCCACAACCGGATCGAATCCATCTACGCGGTCCGCAACGCGCTCGAGCAGCTCGTCCCGCGCGCGCGGATAGGCGTCGGTCACGGGCAGATGCGCGACGCCGAGCTCGAACCGATTATGCAGCGGTTCATTGACGGCGAGCTCGACGTGCTCATCGCGACGACGATCATCGAGAACGGCATCGACATTCCCAACGTCAACACGATGATCGTCGACGACGCCGACCGGTTCGGCCTCGCGCAGCTCTATCAGTTACGGGGACGCGTCGGTAGGTCGAATCATCAGGCCTACTGTTACCTTCTCTACCAGGGGCACAAGGCGCTTACGGAAGAGGCGAAGGCAAGACTCGAAGCGATCCGCGAGTTTGCGCACCTCGGATCGGGTCTGCAGATCGCGATGCGCGATCTCGAAATTCGCGGCGCCGGAAACTTGCTCGGGTCGGCCCAGTCGGGCTTCATCGCGTCGGTCGGGTTCGACGCGTACTGCGAGCTGCTCGCCGAGGCCATCGCGCAGCGCCGCGGTGCACCCGAAGCACTTGAGGACCGGCGGGAAGCCGTCATCGACGTCAAGATCGACGCCTTCATTCCAAATGACTACATCGCACAAGTTTCGCAGAAGATCGCCGTCTATCAGCAGATGGCGAAGGCACGGACCGAAGCCGAGGTGGACGAAATTGCGGCCGGGGTGCGCGACCGCTTCGGCGCGTTCCCCAAGCCTCTTGCGAACTTAGTCGAACTCACGAAACTGAGGGCGATTGCGCTGCAGAAACGGGTGACGCGCGTCGTGGTGGACGAGCGCAGATTGACCGTGGGTGTGGGCGCGGGGTTCCAGCTCGACGCGACGGCCATCCCCAAGTTCCAATCGCTCACGAAAAATCGCTTTCGCTTCGCCGAGGGCCGCATTATCGTCGATCTGCCGGCTTCAGGCGCTTGGATGCCGCTCTTAAGGAAGCTCCTCGAAGCCGTCTAGCTCCAGGAGCCCGCCGGGTTATGGCCGTCCTCGGATTCGCGCCGAATTTTGTTCTAAGACGAGGCGCGATGAGGGAGCGAAGCCGTAGCTTCGTGACCGAAGAGCAACGAAGTATTCGAATAAAAGGCGGCACGAAGACAGAACGGGCATAACCCGGCAGGCTCCTCGCTGTTCCGAGAGGAGCTCACCCATCGCGCGCGAACCAGCCCGCCGTGATGCGGGGCCCTCGGGCCCCGCTTACTACGCACTCCAACCGACCTATACGGAGCAACAATGTCGAAAGCCCAACGCATCACCGTGGGCCTCGCCGGTCTTCTCATGGGCATGACCCTCGCGGCATGCTCGGGCGGCGGCGCGGTCGCGACGGTGAACGGCCAACCGATCAGCCGTGACACCTTTAATGCCCGCTTGGCATCCAGCCCGATGGGCAAAAACATCCTGCAGCAGCTCGTACAAGAGTCGCTGATCGAGCAGTATGCCAAGAATAACAATATCACCGTCACCGATGCCGACATCGACGCGCGGGAGAATCAAATCAAAGCGAACTTCCCCAGCGGTTCGTGGGACGAGATGCTCAAATCGCGTGGTCTGACGGAGGCCGACGTCCGCTCCGCATTGCGCGAGCAGGTTATTCTCGACAAGGCACTCTCGAAAGACGTGACCATCACGCCGGCACAAGTGAAGGATTACTTCAACAAAAACCACGCTTCGTTCGATAAGCCCGAAGAGGTAACGGCCCGTCATATCCTCGTTCCGTCGCTGACGCTCGCGAACCAGATCGAGGCGCAGCTCAAGGCGAATCCGCAGCAATTTGCCGAACTCGCCAAGAAATATTCGACGGATCCCGGCACGAAGGATAAGGGCGGCGAACTCGGCCCGTTCCGGCGTGGCCAGATGGTGCCGGCATTCGACAAGTATGCGTTCTCCGCACCGATCGGCCAGATCAGTCCGCCGATCAAGTCGCCGTTCGGTTATCACATCATCCAAGTCGAGTCGCGTACGCCCGGACAAAAGGCAACCGTTGCCTCCGCGACGCCGCAAATCATGGACACGTTGCGCCAGCAGCAAGAAGCGCCGCTGATTCAACCGTTCATACAGGGGCTTCAGCAGAAGGCCACGATCGTCGTGAACGATCCGCAGTTCGCCACGCTCTTTGCGACGCCGCCGCCGCCGCCGCCGCCAACGGCCGCACCGGCCGGCAACGGTGCCGCTTCTCCGGCTCCGACCAAGACGAAGTAGTCCTCGAACGCGATGCGAACCAGTTAGGAGTTTGTCGACTCCGAAAGCGCTGGTTCGCATCGCGGGTCTGGGTCCGGGCGATCCGGCACTCTTGACCATCGGCGCTCTCGACGCGCTGCGCGCGATCGGTAAGGCCGTTCTTTTGCTCGCGCCGCCCGACTTGGCGCGTTATCTCGAACGCAACGGCGTCGAACTCGAACGCGGCCTCGTCAACGATGCCGCGCTTTTGATGCGCGGGAGCGCGCAGGAAATCGAGCGTTTCGCGGACCGCGTCGGGCGGGGTGATTGCGGCAGTGCACTGGGATTGGGCGTTCTTGGAAATCCGCTCTCGGATTTTCCGGGCCTTCCGCTTTTATTGCGCGCGCTGGAAGCGCGCGGAATTGCCAGCGAAATCGTTCCCGGCGTCCCAAGAGCGACGCTTTCGGCGTCCATTACCATGCCGCTCGTTCCGCTGCCGCCGCAGTCCGCGCACTACTCGTGGGACGACTTGGTCGAGATCATGGCGCGTTTGCGCATGGGTTGCCCGTGGGACCGCGAGCAGACGCATCGCACGCTCGTTCCCTATCTCATCGAGGAGACGTTCGAAGTCGTCGACGCAATCGAGATCTCGAACCTCGACGGGCTCTGCGAAGAGCTCGGCGATCTGCTACTGCAGGTGGTCTTTCACGCACAGGTGGCCACGGAGACCGGTAAGTTCAGCATCGCCGACGTGATCGACGCACTCTCAAACAAAATGGTGCGCCGCCACCCGCACGTCTTCGGCGATGCCGTCATCGAAGACGTCGACGCGCAGTGGCGCAATTGGGAACGCCTCAAGGCGCTCGAAAAAACCGGCCGCGCGCGACGCAGCCGGCTCGACGGCATCCCCAAGCAACTCGGTGCGCTGCAGCGCGGCCAAAGGATGCAGGAGAAGGCGGCGCGGGTCGGATTCGACTGGCCCGACGTCTCCGGCATTCTGGACAAACTCACGGAAGAGCTGCGCGAACTGGCGGAGGCCCGGCGCGCGAAACAAGACGATCCGCACGTGCGCGAAGAACTTGGCGACGTTTTCTTCACGCTCGTCAATCTGTCGCGCGCGCTCGGAATCGATGCCGAGACCGCGATGCGGGAAGCCAACGAGAAGTTCTACCGCCGCTTCACGTTCATGGAAGAACGGGCCGCCGCCGGCGGGAAGAGCCTCTCCGATTTG